>JAZGHU010000018.1:0-10160 GCA_036481345.1 Candidatus Woesearchaeota archaeon | reverse complement strand
AAGAGGTTGTGAATATCATTAATTGATGTAAAACATATCCATTTCTAAAAAAGATAATAGCAGAACAAAACAAAAACAAAGGAAATGCAGCTAACAAACTAAAAAAATGAATTATTAACAAAATGCTCAAGATTAAAATTATCTCAATTAATATAATGCTTAACCCAACATCATAATTTACAACAAAAGTTTCTTTATTTGCTTCTCTATTATGTTTTACATCTCTGATATCTCCTATTAATGCTCTAACTGAATAAATAAGAAATATCACAATCCCAATAATCAAATGAATAAAATTAATATCAGTATAAAACATCAAAGCATAGAAAAAATAAGAGCTTTGAATCAATCCTCTTAAAATAAAACTTAAATTTCCAAGAATTTTATCCTTAAGCAAATACAATCCAACTAATAACATAGACAACAAAACAAAAACAAAACTAATTGGATTATAATAAATTCCAATTATAGGAAATAACATAGATATAATTAATAATAATGAACTTGGCTTGCTTCTATAACTATACCCATGTCTAAATTCCAATGCACTATTAAAAAAACACCATAAGAAAAATAATCCAAGAATCATAAACAAATCTTTAAACATAAAATTTTGAATTACACTAAACCTTGCAACCAATCCTACTAAAAAAAGATCTATCCAAGAATAAGGTCTTAAATTATATAGCTTTTTTAGCATTATAATGTTTATTATAAATTTTTATGATTGCTTGATTCAATAACATAGTCTCTTCTATGAAAACAATTTTTTTAAATTTCAAAATTGGATCGTCAATCAAAATCTTCCATGTTTTATGATTTGTAGTTATTACATAATCTACTCCCCCTTTAATCATCCAATCTCGCAGCCATTTTACTTGATTATCTACATACACAACAATTGGTTTGTTTGAATTACCATACCAACCAATTTCCCAAGCACAATCCCTGCCATATTTAGGAAGCAGCAAACATATATCTGATTCTTTCATTGCTGCCAAATCCATATCATACACTTCTTTTGGAAATTCTTTATGAGAGACATTCCAGGGATTATATCTTTGCGGCATAAAGACACTTATCGGAGACTTCAAACTATCACAAACATGATTATTCCATCTATGTGCATCTTTTGAAATCCTCGCACTTAAGTAAACTTTAATTTTTCTCATCTTACACTCATTAAAACCTTGTAATGTGATTAAATCTTATTATATTAAAGACCCTGTTCAAATATTGCTCAAAATGCAAAAATTTATATACATATATTCATATCTAGTAATATATGAAACAATATGGCCTAGACTTAACAGATAGAAAAATACTGTATCAGTTAGATTTAAACTCTAGAATATCATATAAACAGCTGGGAAAAAAGCTTAGAATAGCAAAAGAAACAGTAGCATTCAGAGTTAAACGATTAAAAAAACAAGGTTATATCAAAAACTTCCTTACTTCAATCCACGTTTCAAACATAAACAGATTTTATTACAAACTTTTCTATAAATTCCATAAGACAACTCCAGAAATAGATAAAAAGATAGTAAACTACATCAAAAATTATAGATCAATAGCTTATTTTTCCAGTTTAGAAGGAAGATATGACATTGTTTTCTTGATTCTTTCAAAAGATATGCAGGATCTGTATAAATTTTTGGTTCCATTCAGAGAAAAATTCGGAGATTACATTTTAGAACAAGAAATTCTGACTTTAACCTCTACCCACAGATTTAATTTTAGATTTTTCTATGAAGGTGGACAATTATTACATACTCAATATGCAGAAAAATTAACACAACCAGATACAGATGAATTAGATTTTAATATAGTGAGAGCACTAGCGCAAAATTCTAGAATAAAATTAATAGATATAGCCAAACAAAATAATACAGATACAAATGTAATCAAATATAGAATAAAAAAATTAAAAAAAGCAAACATTTTAGGAACACATGTTCTTGAAGTTGATTTTGAAAAATTCAACCAGCAGCAAATACAAATCTGCTACTCATTAAAAAATCATGCTGCAATAAAAAGATTAATAGATTACACAGCCCAGATACCAAAATCAACTTTCGCAACAATAATGCTTGGAAAATATGATCTTGCTGTTGAATTTGTAGTAGAAAATATGAAAGAATTAAGACAGATCATGAATAAAATAAAAACACAATTCTCACAAGAAATTACAGACCACGAAACATTCATCATGGAAGAACATAGTATTAATTGGTTCCCTATTCAACAATAATCGAAGCATATCCCACTGCATTACTCCAGTCTCCAGTTACATCTCCACTTGTATAATACTGCTCAACTCTTACTTTGCTTCCACCCATTGCTTTAACAGCTTCAATAAAAGCAGCAATTGCATACACTCCACAAACAGTTGCCTTTGTCTCTTCAACATTATTCAAAAAACTCCAAGCATCCAGATCTTTAATCCACTTGATAAAACCCATATCAAAATCTTTTAACTTCTCCTGAACATTATCTCTAAAAGGAACATAGCCATAATGAATTCCATGATGTGTAAAATCACTTGAACAAATCAAAACAACTTTCTTCTCCATCTGCTCAGCTGTTCTAGCAATTGCTTCTCCTAATTTCTTATAATCTGTCTTTTTTCCAACAACAATTGGAACAAATCTTATTTCATTCAATTTATTTTTATTCACAAATTGTAAAAAAGGCAGCTGAACTTCAATAGAATGCTCTTGTTGATGAGCTAATTTATCCTCAACAACAGCTCCTTTGTCTATCAAGCTCTTTGCAAATTTCTCATCCACTTTAACTGCTCCAAAAGGAGTTTCAAAATCATCAATTAATGTAGCAGCTTCTTCAAAACCAACATGACTAGTCCCCATTATCACATAAATATCTGCAAATTCACTTTCTCCAATCTCTTTATAGCACCAAGCCTGCCCTGCTCCTGAAAACTGATATCCAGCATGAGGTGCAATAACTCCAATTATATTCTTTCCTCTACCACTAACAGGCAAATCTCCAGGTCCAAACTTATTAGTAAAGCATTTATGGATCTGCTTATCTAATTCTCCAAAATCATCAGAATAAAACATTCCAGCTGCTACTGGTTTTCTTACCATATAAACAAGAAAACAATCCAAATATAAAAATTTTATCAACAAATTTATATAGGAGCTCCCCAATATTATATAAAAAACTATCAGAGGTGATATAATGGCTCTTCTAGAGGAAACAGGACAAGCACTTATCAATCCATTAGCAAGTACATGGAATTCTTTTGTTGCAATAATTCCAGGATTAATAGGAGCAGTAATTGTTCTCATCTTTGGTTATTTAGTTGGTGGCATAGTTGGTTTTGCAGTTGAGAAAGTATTAGTAAAGACAAAAGTAAATAGACTACTAGAGAAAAAAACAAATGTACATAAGGTAAGCGGAAAATTAGATTTACCTTCTATAATAGGACTTCTAATAAAATGGTATGTCTTTGTACTGTTCTTAACACCAGCAGCAGCTTTAGTTAATCTACCAGCACTTTCTGGTTTCTTAGTAAGTGCAGCTTTATGGATACCAAACTTAATTGCAGCAGTATTAATTGCAGTAGTTGGTTTGATTGTAGCAGATTATGTAGATGCTAAAATAGTTGAAACCAAAGTAAATAGAGCAGACCTAATAGGATCAGTAGTTAAGGTAGTAGTTATAGTGTTTACCTTAATCATAGCATTGGGTCAAGTAGGTATAGATGTATCAGTCGCAGAAGGAAGTGTATTGATCATTCTATCAGGAATAATGCTGGCTTTAGCAATTGGATTTGGTTTAGCATTAAAAGACGAATTAAAACCTATTGTTAAAAAGCTAATAAAAAAGAAATAAATTTTCTTTTTTCTTTTTTTTCTTTTTCTAATAACGATAATGCTCAGCCTTATACGGTCCTTCTACTTTAACACCAATATATTCGGCTTGCTCAGGACTTAATTTTGAAAGTTTAGCTCCTAATTTAGCTAAATGTAGTCTTGCAACTTCTTCATCTAACTCTTTGCTAAGCATATAGACTCCAACTTTTCTATCTTGATTCTTTGCAATATCTATCTGTGCAATAGTCTGATTTGTAAAAGAATTGCTCATGACAAAGCTTGGATGTCCAGTTGCACAGCCTAAATTAATAAGACGACCTTCAGCAAGAATATAGATTGAATGTCCATCTTCAAAAGTATATCTATGAACAGGACATTCTGAACCTTTTATCTCTTCTTTTACAACTCCTGGCCACGCCTCTAACTTAGCCATTTGAATCTCATTATCAAAATGACCTATATTACATACAATAGCTTGATCTTTCATCTTACTCATATGCTCAGCTGTAATAATATCTTTATTTCCAGTTGTTGTAACAAAAATATCAGCAACAGGCAAAGCATCTTCAACAGTTGTGACTTTAATTCCAGCCATGCAAGCCTGCAAAGCACAGATTGGATCAACTTCTGAGATCATAACTTGAGCTTTCTCCTGCTTCAAACTTTCAGCAGAGCCCTTCCCCACATCTCCATAACCACAAACCATTGCAGTCTTTCCAGAAATCAAAACATCCATTGCTCTTTTAATTCCATCAGTTAAACTATGCCTACAACCATAAACATTGTCAAACTTAGATTTTGTTACAGAATCATTAACATTAATTGCAGGGAATAATAATTCTCCTTTTTCTTCCATCTGAATCAATCTATGAACTCCTGTTGTAGTTTCTTCTGAAACTCCTTTAACCTTAGAAGCAACTTTATGCCAATGTTGAGAATCTTCAGCTAAAACTTTCTTAAGGGTATCATTAATTACTTGTAATTCTTTATTATCAGTTGGTTCATCAAGAATAGAAGCATCTTCTTCAGCAGAACGCCCTCTATGAATCAACAAAGTAGCATCTCCACCATCATCAACAATTTGATCTGGTCCAGAGCCATCAGGCCAAATCAATGCTTTCAATGTACAATCCCAGTACTCTTCAAGAGTTTCCCCTTTCCAAGCAAAAACAGGAACTCCTGTTTTAGCAATAGCTGCAGCTGCATGATCTTGTGTTGAAAATATATTACAACTACACCATCTTACATCAGCTCCCAATTCAACTAAAGTTTCAATCAAAACAGCAGTCTGTATTGTCATATGCAATGAGCCCATTATCTTAATTCCTTTCAACGGCTTATCAAGTCCATACTTTTTCCTTGTAGCCATCAATCCAGGCATCTCTTTCTCAGCAATTCCAATTTCTTTTCTGCCAAACTCAGCTAATGATAAGTCTTTTACTTTGTAATTTTCAGTTTCATCCATTTATATCTTCTCCATAAGTGTGATTATCATGAATAAATATAGACATTTTATATACTTTATGCAATATTAGCTAGAATATGTCCAACATTTATCTAAATATATAGACAAATATAGAAATATTTATATATAAAGTGGACATAACTACTAAAATGCAGGTAGGAATTAAGATATTTCCAGATAGAATCCCCACAATTCCAGAATATTCTAAATTTGCAGACTTCATTGAAATTCTTGCTTCTGATAAACTAAGAATACCATCATTAAAAAAATTCAAGATTCCATTCACAGTTCACACAACCCATTCTTGGTGGAATGTAAACCCTGCAGATAAAAGATTAGAAAAACACAATCTCAAAGAAGTAAGGCGTGCCCAAAAAACAGCAGATGCAGTTAAATCAGATATAATCATCCTTCATCCAGGTTGGATAGATAATAAACATTCTTCTGTAGAAAACTCATTAAATTTCTTCAAAAAATTAGATGATCCAAGAATTATCGCAGAAAATCTCTGCAATAAAAACTCAGTAGCAGCAACTCCAGAAGGAATTAAGCTTTTCAAAGAAAACAAAATTAATTTCTGCTTTGACTTTGGCCATGCAATTGCAATAGCATATCAACAAAAAAAGAATTACAAAAGATACATCAGACAATTCATCAAATTAAAGCCAGTTTACTTTCATATTTCTGATGGACATGTAAAAGCTCCAAAAGATCAGCACATGAATCTAGGAGAAGGCAATTATGATATCAAATTCTTAAAACAATTCATCAACAAACGCGTTGTTCTAGAAACAGATCACAGATCCCCAGTTGCAAAATACAAAGAACAAGTTGAACTCATGAAAAAATGAACCTAGATACAAAAGATAACAAGATAATCAAAGTTCTAAAAGAAAATGCTAGGCTTCCAATCAGAGATATTGCAAAACAAACTCAATTACGTCCTTCTACTGTTCATCTAAGAATTCAAAAACTAATAAAAAACAAAATTATTGAAAACTTTACATTAAAATTAAACAATAAAGCAGTTGAAGAAGACTTTATTGTCTTTATGTATGTTTCAACTTCTGAAGATCTTCCTCAATCTTTCTTCAATAACCAACATGTAAAAGAATCTTTTGGAATTACAGGAGAATATGACTTGCTTCTCAAATTAAAATTCAAAGATATTTCAGAATTTAATGATTATATCATCAACCTAAGAAAAAACAAGGCAATAACTAAGACAATAACAAATGTAGTTACTGCCAACATCAAGGAGGTGCTTAATTAAGTACCCAATTCATATTCGAGGCTCGGATGTTTGAACCGCCCCCAAACGCGTTTTCTCCAAATGTCTGAGCCTCCCTTTTTCATAATTATTAAATAAGATAAAAACAAACAAACAAAAGAAAGATGCCACTAGCTGTAACCCACATATTACTGACAATAATTGTAGTTGATTTATATAGAGATTACATCACAAAAAGAAAAAAATTATTCACATTACATACTTTATTTCTTGCAGGCATTGCAGGACTTCTCCCAGATTTAGATATTCCTCTAAGAATGCTTGGACAATTATTTAATTTCTCTGTCCCAACCCTGCTCCAGCATGGAGGAATAACACACACTTTAATCTTCTCTTTAATTTTCCTGATTCCGGGATATATCTTATGGAAAAAAGAAAAGCACAAAGCAGCAGTCATGTTCTTTGTTCTTTCATTTGGAATATTTTTTCATCTATTCCTTGACTGGCTTTTAGGAGGAGGCGCTCACATGGGAATAATGTGGTTCTGGCCAATCTCAACAGCAACATTCAAGATCCATCTGCTAGCTTTATTTGGATTATCAGATTTGCCAATAGCTTTAGATGCAGTTATCTTATTAGCATGGCTTTGGCATGAAGAGAAAAAGCACAATATCAAAGACTATATCTAATTCTTGCCCCTATATCTTCCAATAGCAAACATATCCATCAATTTCTTCCTCATCGGACTTAGATGTTTTCTCCAGCCCCCAGGAAGTATCTTGCCTCTTTCAAGAATTTTAACTCTTAATTTTTCATAATGGCCATCCAATGCTTCTCCAGGCTCATATATCTCTTCTACTCTAGGAATATCTTTTTCAGTTGGATAAGTTGTTTTTAATTTCTCATTAACCTGTCCTAGAACATAATCTGTTGAATCTTTCTCTCCTTCATAAGCATAATCCATAGGAATTTCATATTCTTTGAGTTTTTCATCAGCTTCTTCTACTAATTTTTTCTCAATCTTTTCTTTTTTATCTTCTTCCTCAATATGCTGGTTTATATCTTCTTTTACTTCAGGATGTATTCCATCATCGTGCTTTCCACCCAATGTATCTAATGGATGTTTCATAAAAGATTTTACAACACCCTTTAGCGTTTTTTTCTTTCTCTTCAGTATCTTTTTTTTAGATTTCTTGGATGTTGATTTTTTCATTTAATCTTGCTCCAGTATTAGCCACAACTTTAGAAGAAATATAAGCAGCTATTTTCCCAGCCTTTTCTATTCCTATTCCATTAGCTATAGAATAAAGGATTCCAGCTGCATAAGCATCTCCTGCTCCATTAGTATTAATAACATTTACAGGATTAATCGGAATTTTATAAACCATATCATTTGCTTTAATCAAACTTCCTTCTGCTCCTAGCTTGACAATTGCTATTTCACACATATCATATATTGCATGCAAAGCTTCTTCATCTTTTTTTCCAGTAAAAGCTTCTGCTTCAGTTTCATTTACAAACAAAATATCAGCATAATCCTTAACTATTGATTTCAAACTTTCTAAATTTCTAGAAATCAATCCAGGATCAGCCAAATCAATAGAAACTTTGACATTATTTTCTTTAGCAATCTTCATTGCATGCAAAGAAGCTTTTTTTAATTCTTCATCTTCTAATTGATATCCTTCAATATGTAAAATCTTACTATTTTTAATCTCTTCTTCAAAAACATGATCTTCTCTAAAATGTAAAGCAGCCCCTAAATGAACTGCAAAACTTCTTTCAGCATCAGGCGTGATAAATGTAATTGCATGTCCTGTTGCTTTCTCATGTTTGCTTAATTTAACATCAACACCACAATCTGAAGTTTTCTGCTCATAAATATCTCCATGCTTATCATTCCCGATCATGCCCATCAAAACAGCACTTCCACCTAAACAACTAACTCCAGACAAAGTATTTGCACTACTCCCTCCAGGAGCAGTCTTAACTTCATATTTTTCTAATTTTTTCAGAATCTCTTTGCTTTTTTCTTCATCAATAAGATTAAATTGACCTTTATTCAGATCCATTTCAGCCAAAATTCCATCATCTACTTCAAAAATAAAATCTAATAAAGGATTTCCAATTCCAATTACATCATTTCTTTTCATTTTAAGAAAAATTCTCCCACACATATAAAAATTCTTCTAAATATCTTGAAGCAACAGAAGAATCATGGATAATCAATATATTTTCATCATTTCTTGTATCAGCATTCTGTGATGGATTAAAACTTCCAGTCACAACAGTTTTATTGTCAATAATAAATACCTTATGATGCATTGTTGCTCCATTTGTATCTTTTCTAACATCCGCTCCCTGATATTCTAATAATTTAAATCTCGAATATTCAGTTCCAGCCCCTCTTTTTTCAAACACCCCTTTAACTTCAACCCCATCATGTAATTTCTTAACAATCTCATTTGCAACTCCTGTATGTGTAAAGCTAAATGTTAAAAAATAAATACTTTCTTCTGCTTCACTTAAAGCTTCTTCAATCCTTTCTCCACAACTATCTTCAGGGCAGAAATAAACTTCTACCTTTGTCTCATTCAAATATACTATTGGTTTTTTTGTTTTATCTCCTTTTCCATAAACACCATTCCACATCTCTATAAACTCATCTTCATAGTTCTCAGCAACAACTCTTGATTCTAAAATTATCAGATTATTATTGTTTTTCTCATTTCCATTAACAGTTGGATTCATACTGCCGCTGCTAATCCTCTTGTTATCAACAATACAGAACTTGTTATGCATTATACTGCTTCTGTTGTCCTGCTCAACAAAATCTAAATGCTCAACAAACTCAAAATTATCAGTATCAACAATTAATTTAACATCCAATCCTTTGTTGTATTGGCTGTCAAGAGCAGCAATCACATTCTCTAAATCAAGATCATAGATAGAACAATGTACACTTTCTTCTCCACCCAAAATAAATTCTTCTAATACACTTCCACAATCTTCTCTTGGACAGAAATAAACATTTTCTACTTGCCCAATATCCTGAACAACAACACTGATTTTCTGCTCAACCAATTCTCCAGTTATACCGCAGCCGCTAATCAAAATAACCAATGTTAACCAATTTAACAAAAGAGTCTTTTTAATCATTTTATCACATTGTTAACCTATTTAACAAGAAATATGTTAACCTATTTAACATCGCAGTTACGCGTTTGTCAATTCTTTTAATTTTCCAATGTTTTTTACTAAATTATACTTAATATTTGGATGTTTCTCCTCAATATCATCTAGAAATTTTTGAACATCTTTGTCTTTTTTGTTTGCTTTAAACTTCAATTTCTTGATCTTAGCAAATTTCTCAACTTCAGTATCTGTCAAAACTTTTAATAATTTAATTCCTTTACTTTTCCCAACTTTTTTATTCAAAAATACTGCTTTAACAAACTCAGTAGTTTCATCATCCATAGTCCATTCTATAATTTCTTTTCCACCTTTAACTTTTTTAGAATAAATCTTAATAGGCAACCCCCCTAACATACTCTCAACAAAATACTTATTAACTGCTCCTCTAACAATCAACTTATCATTTTTCTTAAACAGCTTGTTGATTCTA
>JAZGHU010000017.1:0-4663 GCA_036481345.1 Candidatus Woesearchaeota archaeon | reverse complement strand
TTTGATGAAGAATCAAAACAAAAAGTAATTCCAAGAGTTATTGAACCTTCACAAGGAGTTGACAGAGCTTTCTTGACTGTATTGTTTAATGCATACTATGATGACAAGGAAAGAGGAAATGTTGTTTTGAAATTAGCTCCAAAGCTTGCTCCAGTAAAAGTTGGAATATTTCCTCTGGCAAATAAATTGAATAAAGAAGCAGAAAAGATCTATGATGATCTGAAAAATGAATTTGTCTGTCAATTTGATACTTCTGGAAGTGTAGGAAGAAGATATGCAAGAGCTGATGAGATTGGAATTCCTTATTGTGTAACATTTGATTTTGACAGTTTAGATGATAAAAGTGTAACAATCAGAGATAGAGATTCTACAAAGCAAGTTAGAATTCCTATTGAAGATCTGAAAGAGAGATTAAAAGCATTATTGAATTCTTAGATAGTTTTAAATATAAGTATATTTATAAGTATATAAAAAGAGGTGATTCAGAATGCCCGATATATTTACAGAACAAGAATTAAAATCATTTTTGAAGATAGCTTTGGAAAAAAGCTTGACATTGGAAGAATCAAAAAAAGCTTTGCTCATAAAAGGCTGGCCAAAGAAATTTGTAGAGAAATACTGTACAAAGTATTACAAGATAATAAAGAAAAGAGAGTATTCAGCAAGAAAAAAGACAGATGAACAGCTTGAGAAAGATGCTAAGAAAAAAGAGAATATAATCAAAGAAGAGATAGAAAGGATTGATGATCAATTGACTAAGCTGAAATAAAATGGCTGAAATAAGAAGAAAATTATACAGAAGAGGAAGTTCTTTTGAGACAACTATTCCAATGCCTTTACTTTTTGCTACTGATAAAAGCAAAAAATATGATGTTGTGTTCAAATTCGACGAATCTACACAAAGATGGTATGTTGAATTTGAGGAGATAAAAAAGTAAAACTTTTAAATATACTCAAAATTCTCTAAGAAAGGTGATTATATGGCAATTAAAGACAATGAAGTTCAGTGGACTGCGAGTGAACTCGTGAACTTGTTCACAATTACCAGAACTTCAAGCCTTTAATTGCCTTTAAAGGAGCAAATCAAATAAGAAGGATGTGAAAAAATAAAATGGCAATTAAAGATTTAGAAGCAAGACAAGGTAATGTAGATATTGTAGTAGATGTAGTTGAAGTAGGAGAGATCAAAGAATTCCAAAAGTTTGGAAAATCAGGAAGAGTTGCAACTGCTAAAGTAAAAGATGAAACAGGAGAAATCAATCTAAGTTTATGGAATGAACAGATTGATACTGTTAAAGCTGGACAAAAACTTCACATTACAAATGGTTATGTTAATGAGTTCCAAGGAGAACTACAATTAACAACAGGAAAATTCGGCAAATTAGAAGTTTTGGAAGGAGAAGCAGCTCCTAGCGGAGAAACTGCTGTTGAGGGCGAAGAAACTACTAAAGCAGTAGAACCTGCACCTTCACATGAAGTTGCTGAGAAAAAACCTGAAGTGGTTGTTGAACCAGCTGTTGAAGAAAAAGTTGAGTAAGTTTTTTATATTTGTCTTAAATTCCCATTTTTAAGGGGACGTAGCTCAGCCTGGGAGAGCACTAGTTTGCTTTTTTAAGCAAAGTGAAACTGAAGTACCAGACTAGCGGAAAAAGGTATCTTTTTCAGATATCTAGGTGAGGAGTTCAACGAAAGGTGGATTCCCTTGAATCCCGAGTTCAAATCTCGGCGTCCCCATTTTTTAATTCTAAGATCCAGTTACTTTCATGATCTGTCCTGCTATTGTGTTGAATAATAGCATTACAACTAAAGAAATCACAGCATAAAGTATTATGCTTTTGGTTAGATTCTGTCCAAGCCTGTATCTTTCTGCTAATTTATCAGAACCATTTTCTATCCCATTTGAAATAACAGTCAAAATATAAGCGATCTGGACAACGTATAGTCCAACAATTATCTGGAAGTAGAATGTAGGGATTCCATCTCCAAACATGCTTGTAAGATTTAACTGGGATGCTGAAGCATCTCCTGATTGTGCTAGTTTTCCTAGCTGGCCCCCTAATTTTCCAAGGATATTTGTTACCATTGAAGTTATTCCAACTACGATTCCAGCTATAGCAGGAGTTAAAAAAGCAATCTGGGATTTCATAGAAGAGATTATCTCAGCCATCAAATCTCTAAGGCGTTCATTTACTTTATGTATCTCTTTGATATAACGAGCAATATTAGTTAAGGCCTGAGCAGCAACTTTTGGACCTTTTTTAATAGATTGAACCAAAACTTTCATAGAAGATTCTATCATCTTAGATGGAAAGTAGGCAATTGCCCCTGTTTTTGGATTAAAGATTGCCTGCTTGACAGACATTCCTAATCTTTTGATATTAGAAGAAACAACCTGAAAAAAACTTCCTGAAACAGAATCTTTCATTACAGCTGCAACTTTGCCAAATGCAATCTCTGCAGGAAGTCCATCCCCTAATCTGTTTCCTAATTGAAACAATGAAGATGCAAATTCATCTTCAAGTTTTTTAGTTTTTTCTCTTATCTTGATAACATTTTTTGATCTTAGTTTGTGATAGATACCTATGGAGAAACTAACTCCAAGCACAGCAAGAAGAGAAAGAATAGATGCTCCAATCCCATAAGGTCCCACCATCACTCCAGGTGTCAATGGGTTTGTAGATTCTCTGTATTCTAATAAACAATATTTAAAACCACAAGGAGTTGATTCATCTACTTTTCCAATGCCTATATCTGGAATATTAAGGGCGTGCATTATCAATGGACTTATTCCAATCAAGAACAAGATAGATCCAATAACTACACTGATGATCAATGGATTTATAACAAGTTCTGTTCCTGCAAATTTTATTACAACATTTTTGTATTTTTTTAGTTTTGGATTGATTTCAGCGATGTCTGAGTCTCCATATCCAGTTGGACGCTTGGATAAAATAGATTTTCCAAGGAAATATACTCCAGCAGGCAGTGCAATATTATAGAGAGTTGCAATATGATACCATTTTACATCTCCCATAAAGCTTACAACCAATGGAAGAATAACCAATCCTAAGATAGGGAGTATAATTCCAAGCATATGAAGCATTGTGATAGGTGCTTTTAGATTATGAGCATAATGAAGCATTTTTTCATATGTTTCTGATAAGATTACATCTAATGATTTATCCAATAGACCAAGCCTTCTTGATTCAGATGCTTCGTAAAGAGAGGATTCAATCAAATTGAAAGATTCTATGAATTCTTTATTATGGGTACGCCAAGTCTCTAAGTAAACATCCAGAGATTCTTTAACTGACTCGTATCTTTCTGTCTCAACATCCCATAATACTTTTTTTAGGTCAAGAGATAATGGGGGGGAGAGATGTTCTGCTGCAAAATTTATCGCTAATTCAAGATTTGATGTATGACGCATAAAAGTTACAACATAGAATATACATAATACCATCTGGTTAGAAGCTTTCATACGCCAGTTGTTTGCTATGTAGTAAGGCATATTCATCAAAGGCATGATCATGACTGCGCCGACTATCAAAAAGAACATTACAAAGAACATTGATTGGAATATTGCAAAAGATATCAGAGAGCCTAATAAGATCGTGAGGATAGGAGTAAGCACGGCAAAAGACAATGTTCCTGTTGGGGTTATAGAAAGGTGGGCTGTGTCAATCGCTTCCTGCAAAAGAGGAAGTTTCTTTTTATCAGGAGCAAGTTTTAGAATTTTTCCGCTTAGATTGCAGACTTTTTCATAAAAAGAAAGTTTGGTAGGAAGATATTCTTTTCTGAATTCTTGATATTCTCTTGTATAGGTTGGCTTTAGAATATCTTCTGGAGATACATTTAGTTCTTTACCTATTCTTTGTTTATATTTCTGCAATAATTCATCAATTTCAGGTTGTGGAAGGGCCATATTTTACTTAAGACTTATTTTCTTTATTTCTTTCTTCAGCCAGCTGTCCCAATTAAAGAATATCTTTTTGCTGTCTAAGGATCCTACTTCTTCTCTGACTGACTCTGATATTTTGTGGAACATATCATTTGACAGAACTACAAATTGGGCTTCTAGCAAGTTAGGCATTTTTGATTTATCACTGTATTTAACCAGTGTTTCTTTACATTTTGTTCTAAGCATTATATTATCCCAGACAGCGTCCCAATTTCCAGCCCATTCTTTGACATTTCCAGCAATTGCTTTAAGGATATTGGAGTCTCCATTGACTAATTCATCTGATGGAACTAGTTCATCTGTCCTGGCATCATATTTCATCAAATCAGTAAATCCATTTTCAAGCATGGGGTCTTTTTCCCATTCTTTTCCTACTTCTGTTATTTGAGTAACTCTTCTCCATCTTTGCAATCCATCTGGAGATCTTATTGGATTTGCGACAATAATCACATCAGTTGCTTTGAAAGAAGTTCTTGGAACATCCAAGTCATTTACAACCCTGTCAAATACGCCATATGGAGATTCTCCGTGAATTGTTCCAGCAACAACATTAGCCATTGCTCCTACTCTCATCGCTTCATAAAGAGCTAAAGCTTCTTTGCTTCTTACTTCTCCTACGATCAATGCAGAATCTCCTAATCTTAATGAAGTCCTGATACCTTCTGCAGCAGGAACTTCTGTTCCTTTTTTAGCTAAAGCAGA
>JAZGHU010000016.1:0-8485 GCA_036481345.1 Candidatus Woesearchaeota archaeon | reverse complement strand
ATTGATAATCTAGATCCAGAATCAGGATCTTTCTTTTATGAAGGCACTACGTTGACAGATATTTCAGGAACAACAGATCCATCATCTGAACTTGAATTGTTTGTTGACAAAGAACCAGATTCAAGACCGCATTACATGACAGAAGCAGATGAAAATGGAAACTTTGAATTTGATGATGTTGAATTAGAAGGGGTGTCTTTAGCAGGAATCATTGGATTGCACGGAGAGTTAGCATTACAATATGATCCAAGTGATTCAGACGAAATATATGAACCTATACTACCTGAAACAGAAACAGAGAAGCCGGAAAAAAGAGACATAAGATTAAATTTCCTTATCAAAAATCTTGCAGGACAGATTAGAAGAGAGCAGGTTAGTTATACAGTTGGAACCTGTTTTTCAGGAGGCATGAATTGGGGCGTACAAAATCTAAATCAATATCAGACTCCAAATATATTAAGTCCAGAAAGATTAGAGCAGGGAACAGAGATAATCTCATCTGTATTTAATCTTTCATACAGGGGATTTGGCACAAATCCAAAAATAAAAGGGGTGTCTTTTGAAAGAGCATGCGAAGCATCTTCAATGGCTCAGGATGAAAGATATAATGTAAGCTGCCAAATAATTCCTACTGGTCAGCCACAGATAAAAGAACCAAATGAAGACCAGACATTATGGTATGTAAGATATAATCTTAATTCTTATGATGAAATTGATGAATATTTAGAATTCCCAATTGAAGCAGGGGAAATAGAAGATGAAATAATCTTTCCACTCAGGGTAAGAGTAACTTATACTCATGAAATAGACGGTGAGGAAGAAGAAGTTATCCAGACATCTTGCATGAATCTTGCTTATATTATTGATACAAGCAGAATAGAACCAGAAGATCTTCTTCCTGATTGGATGCTTGATGAAGATAATCTAAAAAAGTTCAATGAATCTCTTCAGGACATGAATGAACTTATTGAAAGAATGGATACTGTAGTAAGATATGCTGCAATTGGTTGCTTTTCAGGATTTGCATTAAGATTAATTGCAATAATATCAAAAAGATGGAGTTCTTGGTCTGAGTATCTGGCAGATAGGATTACAATGCCTGAAAATGATGATGATGATGGAACAAAATGCCCTGCTCCTGGAACAGGCAAAGCAAAAAATCCTTTAGCAGAAGGGGATTCATTAGAAAAAGATACAACCCAAGATGATCTGACAAACACAGATCTTCAAGAGAGGTGTCCTTCTACATTTAATTCCTGGGAATTTGAACAATCAATGAATACTGCTTATAGATGGGCTTGTGATAGATTCTTATGTAAAGGAACTCCTGCAAAATGGACTTCATCTTCTGATCCAGAAGAAGTTAGAACAAAGATTGAAAGAAGTATGGCCTGTACTCAACAAGAAGGGACAAAAGGAATAATCTTAAGAAGACCTAGTCCAGATGAGTGTTCAGAACATACAAAAAAATCAGTCTGCTGGATTCATGATGATGCTTATTATATCTATGATAAAAGAGCAGAAGGAGACGAAGTATGGATAAAGCCAGTTGATGAAAGCGGAGCACCTATTCCAGCTGGAGCAAAACCACTAAAAGGAACTCAACAAGGAGATAGCATACATATAGAAGAAATAGATACTAAGAAATGTGCAGAATTATGTAAGGATAAAGGTTATTTAAAAGAAGAATCTAAATGTGTGGTTCCTGAAGAAGCTGCTGAGATGGTCACTGATAGAAAACAGCCTGATAATGAGATCATAACAACTGCAAAAGAATGTTTGGATAAGGATGAATACTGCTTATGCCAAGGAAGAGGAGATAAGAAAACATTTAATCCTCCTCAAGATACAATGGAGGGAGTGGCATCAGGACAAGATATAGATGAAGATTTAGATCTTTGGGATTATCGTTATAATAAATTAGGATATTATTACAATAAATATAAATATTATTCAGGAAGGGATCGTTCAGCCTGCTTTGGAGCAAATAATCTTATTTCACCAGGGGATGCTTATCTAAGTCCATCAGATACTGTTCCTGCATTCCAATGTGTTTGCACAACTCAAATAAGAAACAGACTTGTTTTGTTAAGAAATGTACTGGAAGGGATCTATAACTGCCTGAATCAGATAAGAGTCACAGGAGAAACAACAGCAGGAATTTGCAAGGAATTATTTACTCAATATATTTGTGATTGGACATATAGACTTATAACTACTTTTATGAAAGGGTGTACTCCTTGGAAAGGAACTGGAAAAGATTCAAGTATTGGAGATGCATTACAAGCAGGAACCCAGGCAATCTATGGGGGAATTTCAGAAGCAACAAATGATCTGATGGGAGATTATGACAGTGCTGCTATGAGAGATTTCTTAGGAGTAGGAGAAGGAGCAATAGCTAGAAAAATCTGCTTGGGCTCATTGACAGGAGATTGGGGATGGGATCTAGAAGGATTTATGGATGCAGCATATTCAACACCATTTGCAACTTCAGCAAGAGCATTTCCAGCTGACAGAGAATATCTAACTTGGAATCCTGATAATTCATTATCAACTTATGAATATAGGACAGCCTGGATGCTTGCTCCTGGCTGTGAAATTGAGAGTTATACTGTTAGTTTAGCATGTATTACAGACCATGAATTGTTTAATTATGATGGAGCAAGTTGCGAGCAATTATCAAATAATCCAAATGCTGCTCTTGCTGGCTGTGATTGTATAACAGCTTCAGGAAGCAAAATTGATCAAGGCAAGGCAGGACCTTCAAAAATAATCCATACTTCAAGAAGCATCTCGCAAGGAGTATTTGAAGATGGAAATGTTCATGTTATTGATGAACACTTGTATAGATATGATAATGTCAAGATCACCCTCTACCTTGCAAATGAAGCAGATTCTGAAAAATGTATTCCAGAAGAAAATAGATTAGGAGCAAGAGCAGGTGTATTTTATTCTCCAATATCAGATGCAACAACACAAGATATTTTAGCATGCAGATGGGATGTCATTTCAGGAGAATTTAGATGTGACCAAGGAGGATTATTATGGGAGCAAAGAGGAAGAGCATACTTTAGTAATATTAGATGTGAAGAAGGCGGAGATGAGATTGATTGTGAAGATAAGACATTTTATCTTGGAGATGAATTAGAGATAGAGTCTATTCCTGTCTTTGTACAATCACAAGATCAATGTCTGTATTATCAACTTAAGAATGGGCACGGTCATGTAATAAAAGAAGGTGTTGATCTGCCTTCTGTCAAGCCTGATGAAGTAGATCCTAATTCTGTGTGGAAGGAAAATGAAAGAAGACTTCATTTTGGAACTATACAAGAAGAAGATTTCACAAGTACGAATGCACAATTAGATCCTCATCCATCTGGCTCTGGAGTTATAAATGTAAGAACAACAAGAAATGTTAATTATGGTGCAACTTATTATATGTGGTTTAAAAATGTTCAAAATGATGGAAGAGGAGAATATAGCCTTAATAGAGGTTCAAGTTGGGGTAGTTTTGATCCTGATACTATCATTGATGTAGGGGGAGTATTAGTGAAATTTAATAGACCACAAGTTCCTAGCAATTCTATGTGTGGGGGAACGTCTAATTGCAGAGAATATACTTTAAAGATATTGCAGCCATCTTATACAATATCAGATGCAATATGGAATTTACGTCTAGAATTAAGATATATGCCTGAAAGTGGAGATTGTACTCAATCATTAGAGCAAGATTTGATCAGTTATCAAGGAGAAGCTCAGAAAAAAGATTTGAAATTGAAAGTTGCTGCAAAAACACAACTGCAATCAGGATTATGTGCATGGGGAGGACAAAATATAATAGAACATAAAAATACGCAACCATGTGATTGTGATTCTGATGGAAACCTTAATGAAGCAGAAGATTGTGATGGAACATCTAAATTTTATTGTTATGGTGAAGGTACTGGCAAATCAAATGGAAAATGTTATGCAACTCCAAGATGCTTTACAGGAGATACTGAAAATAAAAATGTGTGTGATTGTGATTGGGATGGAAATGTAAATGATGATACTGAATGTTACAGAGTTGATAACAATAATGGGGGTTATTGTGTGAACAATGCTTGTACAAGGACAATTCCTACAAGTACAACTCCTGCAGCAACCCCTCCAGCCACAACACAACCATCAACACTTCCAGATGGAACAATAATAGCTGTTAAAAACACAATAAGTTATTTCACTTCGCAAATAATAGATAATTATCCTGCTGGAGCAACATTAAAAGCAGACCCAGTAGGTCATATATATATAAAACAAGGAAATGTATGGTTTGCAAACCAAGGTACAACAGCACCCCTAAGCACACAAAATCTTTTAGATGAAATAAGAGCAGATGTTGAAGCAACAAGCCCTTTTGAAATAACTCAAAATAAAATATATAAATGGAAATTAGCTTGGTTTGAAAAAGCAGCAATAGGAACACAAGTAAAAGCAGCAGGAAAAGTTTATACTAAAAAAGAAGCAAATTTCTGGTCAGATCCAGAAGCTGGTGATATAGCTTCTTTAGGCCACAGTGTTGTTATACGAAGAATAAAAGTAACATTTTCCACTTAATCAATAAAATGATAAAAAAAACAAACCAAAACATAATATTTTCTTCATTCAAAGAATCATTCAGGACAATAAATAATAAGAAATCTTATTTTATTATGTTGTTTGTTGTTCAATTAGCTTTTATTATAATTGTCTCTGGGTTGTTTGCAAAGTATGCAGTGGAGATTGGAGAGAAAGCACAGGTGTTGATGGAGCCGCTTCAGAATATATCTGCAGAAATGAATCCATTGGAAACAACGCAGATGCTTGAGAGAACAGCTGGACTCAATGATGTTTATAATCAGTTGAAGGATTCTGTTTTTATGTTTATAATCTATTCTATTGTTGCTTGTCTTTTGGTGAATGGAGCAGCGTGGAATACAGCAAATTTAATGGTTAACAAAAAACCATCTTTCTTATTATATGGATTTATGTTTGTAATAGTTGGATTGATATTTGCGATAATTGGGTTGATGTTTTTAGGAATATTTGTAAATGTCTTAACAGCTCTTGGAGCTCAAACAGCTGGTTTTGTTGGATTAGTATTGTATATATTTGTGACTTATTTTGCATTTATTTCTTTTGGATTGATTAGAAAATATAATGTAAAGCAGTTGAAACTGCTTTTGAGAGATACTTTTGTGATAGGTTATAAACAATTAGGAGTGTTATTTCCTAGCTACATTGTTGTTTTCATTATATTAGTGGTTATAATGGCAATAATGCAGAGATTGTTATTTGCTTCAATGCCTACATTGACATTGACATTGTTGATTTTTGTTCTGGCATTATCTTGGGCAAAAGTATTCTTGTTGACAGCTGTTAAGAAAGTAAGTCATTGATTAAATTCTTCGTTGGTATCATTATATGTATGTCTAGCAATATCGACGTCTTCTGGATGATCTTCTCCAGGATAGCAATCAGGACAATAGGTTTTTCTACTGTATATTAGGATTTCATCTAGCTTAAGAACCCTATCACAACCATAACACATAGTTTCTAATTCAGAAGAGGGTGTTTTTATTTTCTTAGGTTCAATCTTATGTTTTTTTGGATCAAATATAGCTAAGTTTAGTTTATTCTTTGCCATAATAAAAAAAGAAAAAAAAGAATATATAAATTTATTCTATTAATGGTTAAATCTTATTCTCCATCTGCTGCAAGATAACTTGCTGCAATTTCATCAAGATTATCTAGTTTAGAATTGAAAAATTTAGATATGTGCCCATCATATTCATGAGTTGTAGCAAATACACCAACAGCATACTCTAATCTTTGTCTAAGTGTGGTGCATCCATCATTTTCTTCAATATGTTCTAGTAATTTCCCATAATCTGCAGGATTACATACAACTGCACAGCTTGCAAAATTCTTTGCTCCTGCTCTAATCATAGTAGGTCCACCAATATCAATATGGCCTCTTGCTGTTTCAAATGGAACAGTTTCATCAGCAGTTACTTCATCAAATGGATACAAATTAACAACAACCATATCAATATATACCCCTCCATCTAAAGTTTCAGCAAGATATTTTTGGTGTTCTGGGTTGCTTCTTTCTCCTAATAAACCAGCATGAATCTTTGGATGTAGTGTTTTAACCAATCCACCGTCCATCTCAGGAAAATCAGTATATTCAGAAACTTTAATTAAATGATCTCCAGCATCATCGCCAAGCATCTTTTTGATTTTTTTGTATGTTCCTCCAGTTGACATAAATCTAACACCTGGATTAGCATCCATCAAACTAGGGACTAATTCTTCCAGCCCGTCTTTATTAAAAACACTAATTAAAACATTTTCTATAAGGATCTTATTAAGAGCCCCACCTTTCATATCTCGTATTACCATTTTTTATTCCTCCTATTTCAAAAATCCCCTCTTTTTTAATGCAGTTAATATTCTTTCTTTTCTTGGTTCTGTTGTTATTTCTGTTTCTTCTCCTGTTATGATCTTTCTTATATTGCAGTATTTGACAACCCCTCCTCTCATTTCTTCATCAGACATATGATGTGCAGCTAATTCTGCTTTTTTCTCTAGAGTCTGCAATCCTAAAGCTTCTACAATGTCTCTAAAATACTGTTTATCATCTTGAACAATTGTGAATTCATTTTTAGAAGCATCTAATGCGTACTTCTCTTTATTCCAGAATCTTGAAGAATCTGGTGTGACACATTCATCAATCAATCCAATTGTTCCATCTGGAAGATAACCAAATTCCCATTTAGTATCTGCTAATAAATATCCTTTTGAATCCAAATCACTATAGATAAATCTATACAACTCAAAAGCTTTATCAATTAAATAATCAACATCTTTTAATTGCCTAAATCCAAATGCCTTATAGTTTCTTCTTATTACTCCAAGATTTAATTTAGGATCATCTAATTCAGGATCTAATCCCTCAAACTCAGGAATATCAAAA
The DNA here is from genome assembly GCA_036481345.1 of Candidatus Woesearchaeota archaeon. Classification (GTDB taxonomy): domain Archaea; phylum Nanobdellota; class Nanobdellia; order Woesearchaeales; family WJKL01; genus JAAOYC01. The sequence continues at coordinate 1,488 of JAZGHU010000016.1, read as the reverse complement.
TCCTTAACTTGCCCTTTTGCAGTTGGTGTAAATATCAACTCACCTAGTTTTTCATTCTTTCTATAACCTGCTCTTAAAGCCACTCCACAAAAAGTCATTCCTTCTTTAGGACCATGTTTTGCTACATAAGCCCTCCATCCAGAGCCAGTCAAATATTGTCTAAAGACCATCTCAACCAAGATTGGCTCAGCTTTGTGAGTCAGCCAAGTATTTGGTGCAATAGACTCAATAAAGTGATTAGGTATAATGTGCTTTGTTTTGCCAAAATAATATGAGGATATTGCATTAAGGTTCTCACCTTTTGCATAAACTTGTCGCTTATGCACAACATCATGAGTTGACAAAGCATCACTTGATACTAATATTAATTTATCATCTCCAACATCATAAACTATTCTCACTTTTCCCATCCTAGGAGCAGATACAACATTTATTTCAGGGAAAATTTCTTTTTGCAAAGTATTATCTAGAACTTCTTTAGTAATTCCTTTCTCTCCACCACAATCAGCTTTTTCAAGTTTTTTAATCTTTGCAACTTTATTTGCTATTAGTTTTTCTTTAAATTCAACATTAACTCCGGCAAACATCTGAGCTACAAACCTTCCAACATTGCCAGCTCTTTTGATATAAGCATTAGAACTTCCAGGTGGATTCATCAAACATGTTTCATTAACACCATTAGCATATTTTTCTGCATCAGGAGGACAACTTATAACAGGAGCTAATGCATGAAATGAAGCAGTTCCAGATAAAGCATCAGTTCCACCAGCTATAGCAATTATCACATATGATCCTCCAACTTTATTGTATTCATCAAGAACTTCTTTTAATTTCCCAGGTTGTTTATGAGCAGAACATATCCTAACTTCATAAGGAATTTCATATTCTTTTAAGGATTCACCAATTTTCTTAATATGCGGCATATCACTATCAGAACCAGCCATAATCACTGCACACCCTCTGCCAAACTTCATTATTTCTTTAAAATCATCACTTACCATTTAAATCCCTCCAACTAATAATTATTCAATCCAATCTATTTAAATTTTTTTTCATGAAAATACTAAAATTTCTCCTTTATCCATAACACCCTTGCTTTTAATATTTATTCCAGGAGTTAAAACAACTCTTCCAGCAACCTTTGCTTTAATCTCAAATTTAGAAGCTTCTTCAATAATCTTTTCAGGCTCAGGAGTTATTATTGCAAGTCCCTGCCCCATATTCCAGGTCTTATAAGCTTCTTCATCACTAACTTCTCCTAATTTCTGACAATACTGCATTGCTTTACATGGATCAAATAAATCATGAAGTTCTGCTCCTAATCCAGAAGGTCTCAGAACTCTTCCTAATTTTCCAGGAATTCCCCCGCCAGTAATATGTGAAACACCATGAATTTCACAGCATCCTTTTGTCTTAAAACCACCATGCATATGAACAACAGCTTTTGAATATATTGTTGATGGTTCTAATACTAAATTTCCTAATTTC
>JAZGHU010000015.1:0-75899 GCA_036481345.1 Candidatus Woesearchaeota archaeon | reverse complement strand
CGTCACGAGAGTACTCAATGGAGCTTACGGCAAAGCCAAGCAATGAGCTTGGGGGTTATTTTGCGGGCCACAAAATCTTTATATTAACTTAAAAAGAGTATAGAACGATTAAATAATCATTATTCATCATTATTTCACTTATTTAGCTTTGAAGTACTGAAAGATTGTTCTATATTCTAAATTACCGGAGGGTATTCACATGTTCATTATTCACTACGTATCAAATTTGATTAAGTTAGAGAATATGATAGAATACTCTTTCTGAAGACATTGGAGGAATGATAAAAATGGGAAAAATTAGCCCAGTAAGTAATAAGTACATTGTTCATGCTACAATTGAGATTGAAGGTGTTGTCGAACGTCCCGATGTTATTGGGGCAATATTTGGCCAAACAGAAGGATTATTAGGAGCAGATCTTGAATTAAGAGAACTTCAAAGATCTGGTAGAATCGGAAGAATTGAAGTTACTGTTGATACTAGATCTGGAAAAACACAAGGATCAATAATAATTCCATCATCTTTAGACAAAGCTGAAACAAGTATTGTAGGAGCTGCTTTGGAAGTTATCCAAAGGATAGGTCCATGTAATGCTAAAATAAAAGTACATAAGATAGAAGATGTTAGAGTTAGCAAAAGAAAGTTAGTAATTGAAAGAGCAAAAGAATTACTAAAACAAATGACTGATTCTGTATTGCCTGATTCTCAAGAAATAGCAGATGAAGTTGCTTATTCTGTTAGAATCATGGAAATACAAGAATATGGTAAAGATAGATTGCCAGCAGGTCCATCTGTTGATGAATCTGACGAAGTAATTGTTGTAGAAGGAAGAGCAGATGTTCTTAATCTATTAAAACATGGAATTAAGAATACAATTGCTATGAACGGCACTTCTGTTCCAGACACAATCAAAGAATTAAGCAAAAAGAAAGAAATAATTGCTTTTGTTGATGGGGATAGAGGGGGGAATCTGATTATAAAAGAATTACTTCAGGTTACTGACTTAGATTTTGTTGCTCGTGCTCCTGATGGAAAAGAAGTAGAAGAGATAACAAAGAAAGAAATCCATATGGCTCTTAGGGGAAAGACTGCTGCTGAGCAGGCAAAATTGGAAATGGCAAATGGTCATGAAGAACGTAAGCCAGCTGAAAATAGATTTAAAAGACCAGCTGTTCAGTCAAGGTCTCAATCAAGACCAGTTTCAAGGCCGCAATCCAGAACACCCTATTCAAGACCAACTTCTAACTATAGCAGAGCACCAAGAGTCACTAGTGATGAAAAAGCAAAATTCAAATCAATGCTTGAAGACTTAATTGGAACAAGAGGAGCATATATTCTTGATGATGACTTAAACATCATGGGAAAAGTTCCAATCACTGAACTTGCAACCACAGTCAAAAGCCTAAACACAGGAATCAAAGCAATAGTCTTTGATGGCATGATTGACAAAACAATAGTTGAAGTTGCAGAGTCAGCAAGAGTTAGATTCTTAGTTGCAATGAAATCAAAAGTAGAATCAGCTCAAACAGTTGCACTCTTGACAGAAGCAGATCTTTAAGATCTGTATTTTTTATTTTTCTTTAATTAATTCTTAAAAAATAAGAAAAAATAATTCACTGACATTCGTCAGCAAATTTCTTTAAGACAGATTTGTCCATTGCGCCCATTTTAAACTCTTTGCTTCCAGCACAGATAAATTGTGGAACTCCTCCTTGGATAACGTCTTTAAAGCAGGCATCAACAACATCAGTTCCTACTTTGTTAGATGTTTCAGCTGAATGGAAGCTATAACCTTCATCAGAAAGCATCTCCACAATTGGCTTCATTGTCTTACAATAACCACACCAATCTGCATGATAAAAGATAACAGTATTGCTTTCTAATCCATATTCACTATAACATTCATCTCCACTAACAGCCGCGGCTGTAACTTTTTCTTCGCCCAACTTAACAACAATCTCTGAATCTTCTTTTATCCCATCTAAATATGCTCCTAACAATTCTTTTTGCTGTTCTGTTTTCAGCAATTCAATTATTGTTTCTTTGGCTTCTCCAAAATAAAGAGAGTTTGATCCTCTTTTGATTATATGATAACCAAACTGAGTTTGAACAACATCTGATAACTGGTTTACATTTAATGCAAAAGCAGCTTCTTCAAATTCACTGACCATCTGGCCTCTGCTTACAAATCCTAAATTTCCACCGCTTACAGAGCTTGGACCGATTGATTTTTCTTTAGCCAATTCAACAAAATCTTTACCTTTTTTCAGTTCTTCTAGAATTGCTTCAGCTTCTTCTTCAGTTTCAACTAAGATATGGCTTAATCTTATCTGTCCTTCTTCAGCAGAATAAGCAGCTTTATTTGCATCATAATATAATTTTGCATCTGCATCACTGACAGAAATATTCACAAACTCATCATCTAATAATTTTTTAATTATCATCTGTTTCTTGTAATAATCAAACAATGTTTTCATAGAAAATCCAGCCTGATTCAATTGAATCTCAAATTCATCTTTTGAAATAAGGCTTCTTGAGACAATCTCTGAAAGTTCTTCTTCAACTTCTTTATCTAACACGCTTATCCTATTCTTAGCAGCTTCCTGCAATAATAATTCTTCATTAATCATTTGATTTAGAAAAGTATTCATATCTATAACTTGTTTATATGATTCAGGATAACCAGTCAAGAAAAAGAAAAAGTCATATTGTTCTTCCATTTCATTAACAGTAATTTCATTTCCATTAACATTAGCAGCAACTTCTCTTAAAAAAAACCTATTCAGATTAAAACCCACTGCTAAAATAATTAATACAGCAACTAAAGCAATGATTGTAATATTTCTTTTTGATTTTAAATTCTTTTTAGCTGATTTTAACAATTTTTTTTGTTGTTTAACTTTCTTAAGTAATTTATTTTTAATATCATTAAATTTTTTTTCCATGACACTCACCTTTATTCGAGCAACTAAATTCTATTTTTAAAGTTTTCCATTTTCGACTATAAGTGAGGCATAAGCTTATATATTAGTAATAACAATAATGTCATTAATGGCTTATGAAATTGTGATAGGTAGAAGTGAAAAAGACAAAAAGAAATATGGGCTAAAAGGCAGTGTTTTTCTTGGCAGACATTATGTTAAGATGGGCCAAACAACTTCTTTATCATCTAATCTTCTATTAGATGTCAATAGAACCCATGTTGTATTTGTCTGTGGTAAGCGTGGCTCAGGAAAATCATACACAATGGGTTCAATAGCAGAAGGTATTGCAGACCTTCCAAAAGAAGTAAAAAATAACATCTGTACAATAATCTTTGATACAATGGGGATATATTGGACAATGAAATATCCTAATAAAAAAGATGCTGAACTTCTAAAACAATGGGGCTTAGAACCAAAAGGTCTTGATATAAACATCTACACACCAATAGGATTCTACAAACAATATAAAGAAAAAGGTATTCCAACTGACTTTCCATTCTCAATTCGTCCAGTAGATCTAACTTCTAGTGATTGGTGCTTAACATTTGATATTGATCAAAATGCTCCATCTGGAGTTTTATTAGAGCGTGTTGTTACAAAACTAAAGAAAGAAGGAATAAATTTCACAATCTCAGATATAATCAAAGGAATAAAAGCTGACACAAAATCCAATGAAAATGATAAAAACATGGTTGAAAATCAGTTTAGTAAAACAAAAGCATGGGGATTATTTTCAAAAGAAGGGACCCCAATAGAAGATTTAACATATGGTGGCAAAACAATTATTGTTGACCTTTCTCCATATGCAACACAAGCAGGAACATGGGGCATCAAATCATTGGTTATTGGAATCATCTGCCAAAGGGTTTTCTTAGAAAGGATGGCAGCAAGAAAAACAGAAGAACACACACTTCTAAAAGAAAAAACATCATATATTAAAGAAGAAAAAAAGAAAATTGCGATAAAAACACCATTAATCTGGATAATGATTGATGAAGCTCATGAATTTCTTCCATTCAAAGGAAAGACAGCTGCAACAAATGCCTTGATCACAATCCTAAGAGAAGGAAGGCAGCCAGGTGTTTCTTTAATCCTAGCATCACAGCAGCCAGGAAAAATCCACACAGATGTTATGACCCAGGCAGATACTGTTCTCTCTCACCGTTTAACAGCAAAAATAGATGTAGATGCATTGGGAAAATTGATGCAGTCTTATATGAGGCATGGCTTAGATGAAGAATTGAATAAACTTCCAAGAGTAAAAGGAGCAGCAATTGTCTTTGATGACTTGAACGAAAAGCTATATCCAATCCAGATGCGTCCAAGATTTACTTGGCATGGCGGAGAAGCCCCTATAGCAATAGAAAAAGAAGAAAAAGAGTTTGAATTCTGATTATTTCTTTTTCTCTTCAATAACTGGTGCCTGTGTCATTGATATAAAACTAGCAATAAACATCACTGCAAAAAATAACAGCATTGTAAACTTCCAAGAAATATCTGTTATCAAATAAGCAGATACTAAAAATCCAATTATGCTCGCCATCATAAAAGATCCAGGCAACGGAGCAACCTTTCCAAAAAATTTAGCCATTTTATTCACCTCTTTATTAAAAACTTATCAACTTGAGACTTTGCTTTTTCTCTTGCTACTTGATGCTTCTTTAGCATCTTATTTAATTTATCTATTAATATCGCTTTTATCTCTCCACTTAATAATTTTCCTGATTTATAATCATTATAAATTTTCTCTAACTTCTTATCATCATCTTCAAAAAAATTCAACCATTGATATGAAACATCAATTTCAGGTTGCCCGCCAAGTTTTCTATGTTCTTCCATAGTATCTCTTCCACCTGAAAAAGCATATTTGTTTATCTTCTTAGCAACAGTTTTCTCATCATCCACAGTATATACAGCTGTTTCTTCAGCAGAAGCTGACATTTTTCCACTGCTGCCTTGCAAAGCAGGAAGGAATCTGCACTGAATTGAAGCTGGCTTATAATATCCCAGCTTTCCAACAACATCTCTTGACAATCTAAAATGAGGATCTTGATCAACTGCATGTGGAATCAAGCAGGGAATGTTCTTTCCAGCTAGAACAGAAGGTAAAAATGCTGGGACAGCCTGCATTGCTGTATAAAATATACTTCCAATATTTACATTATTAGTCATTCCAAAAGCAGCCTTAACATTTGAGAAAGTTATCTTCTTAGCAACTTTCAAGGCTTCTCTATACATCAAGTCTGCATTTTTTGTATCGACCAAAAACTTTGTTTTCTTTGGATCAAAACCTAATGCAATAATATCAAGCATATTTTCTTTAGTATAATTTTCAGTATCTTCTAAAGTTAAATTATCTTTAAAAAGAAATTTCTCTTCATCAGGAAACTGGAACCACAATTCAACCTTAAACTTATCTTGCAGCCATTTTGTAAACATCCAAGGAACTAAATGCCCTAAATGAGTATGTCCTGATGGTGCTCTCCCAGTATAAAGAAAGAACTTATTTCCTTTTTCATACTCATCCATTATCCAATTCATATCCCTATGAGCAAAGAATATTTTTCTTCTTAAGAAAGGATGTAATTCTCCTGTAACTTTTTCAATTCTTTTCAATAAAGCATCATCTATCTCTTTAATACCAAATTCCCTTACTAATCTTTTATAATCTACATCCCCAGAAACTGCCCATGGTGTTACAATAAATTTCTTTGTCATATTAACCAATCCTGCTCTGAAACTTTAAATACTTTCCTATTCCTTAAAATTGGAAAGTCTCAAGGGGTTATCCCTTGAATATGTTTCTAATTATTTTCATTGCAATTTCTTTCTTTTTCGGAAAAGCAGCAACATTCATCTTGATATGAAAACAATTTCCTTGGTCAGTCAGCCATAACAATTTTTCTTCGACCCATTTTTCTTTACTAAATCTTAAAAAGAAGTTACAATCATCATCTAATCTAGATTCTGCATAGCTTAATATCCTTTCTTTGGTCTCTTCAAATAGTTTTTCATTAAGATTGTTTAAGAAAGCTTCAATATGTCTATTTTTATCAAGAACAAATCTCAAAATTTTTATCTCTTTTTCATCAAATCCCTGAACTAGCTCTTCTTTTAATTCTACCTTCTCTTTCTCTAAATCAAATGGAATTAATTCCAGCAAACTTTTCTTTATCTTATCAAAATCTTCTTCTTCCTTGATATACACTTTAATCCTTATTGAATTTGCTATCTTCATATCCAAAACTAATGGCAAAGTTTATATAATATTTACTAAATTTAAAAACTATGAAGCATACTTTAAAGATAACAATAATTCTTGCCTTAGCTTTTCTCTTTTCACAAGTAATTGGACTAGCTATAACAAATGAATATATTGATCATGATGTAACATCTGAAACAGGAAATGTAACATGGTCTGCTCTGCCTTACGACATTGCCCGCCCAGAAGTAGAAGAATCTTCTTCATTTATCTTTATAATCGCCGCAATCTTATTAGGAACCTTATTGATTTTCCTTATTATCAAATTTGGAAAAATGCTTTGGTGGAAAATATGGTTCTTCCTTGCAGTTACTGTCACTTTAGTAGTTGCATTTAATTCATTCATGCCCCAAGTATTGGCAGGGCTTCTTGCTTTGATCCTTGCAAGCTACAAAATATTCAAACCAAATGTTTATCTTCATAATATAACAGAACTCTTTATCTATGGGGGCTTAGCAGCAATCTTTGTTCCAATAATGAATGTATTCTCTGTTATTATGCTTTTAATCTTAATCTCAATATATGATATGATCGCTGTCTGGAAATCAGGGCACATGATAAAACTTGCAAAATTCCAAACAAAATCAAAAGTCTTTGCAGGATTATTAATACCTTATAACAAACCTAAATCTCTAAAAAATATTCCAAAATCTCAGTTAAAAAAAGTCAAAGTAAATACAGCAGTCCTTGGCGGAGGAGACATAGGATTCCCACTAATCTTTGCAGGAGTTATAATGAAGGGGCTTATGATCACCCATCCTCAATGGCTCGGATTCTTAAAAGCATTGATCATCCCTATATTTACATCAATAGCATTATTATGGCTGTTAGTAAAAAGTGAGAAAAACAAATTCTATCCAGCAATGCCTTTCTTAACAGCTGGTTGTTTTGCAGGATACATAGTATTACTATTAGTTAATTTAATTGGGTAACCGCATGAAAGAATTGAGTGTGACTTTTCGCTAAAATTCTAAGTGTTCTTGGTGTTCTTCTTTATGCTTTTCTTCAGGTTTCGCTTCAACCTCAGATTTTTCTTCTTCGATCTCTTCTTTTATTTCTTCAACAGGTTGTTCATCTTTGACTTCTTCAGAACTTTCAACTTGAACTTCCTCTGGAACAGATTTTACTTCTTCTTGTTCAGGTGTTTCTGTAACTTCTCCTGTATCATGATCCTTATAAGTGTTTAATCTTTTTTGATCAGATTTTGCAGAATAAGATCCAGGACTGATAGTTAATCCATCTTTTGCGATTATCACCTGCACACCAGTAGCTTTCTGTATCTCTCTTCCTTCATATAAAGGATCAGCTTTGATCATCTTTATTCCAAAATGATTTATAATAACCAGTTTAGGATTCACACCTTTGATTAATTTAATAGCTGATTCAGAATTTAATTGATGCTCTACTTTTTCTTCTCCTGGTTCAGGGATATTTAATATCAAAATATCTGCTCCATGATACTCTTTGATCAGATCTTTAGAATACTTTGTATCAGAACTATAGACTAAAGTAAAATCAGGAGCCAAAAGCTTAAATCCAATCCCATTAGGATCAGCACCTATTGCAGGTAAAGCATGAATCTCTACATTTTCTATTCCTAATCTCTGCCCTTTATCCATAACTACTATTCTTTCAACAAATGATTTATGAAGATTAGTTATAATTGGTTTTTCTGATTCTGTTCCATCAACAACACTCTTGTTTGCAACCAAAACTCCTTTTTTATCTATTCCCCCATAAGTCATTGCGTCAATGACAGCATTTGTATCATTTGAATGCAATAAACTAGAATTGCTCACAAGAACAGCAGTATTTGCTCTGATATTGATTCCATATTCATTTGCTCTAGTCAAAGCACCAGGTCCAGGATCAATATGGAGTTGTATTTCTCCCATTCGTACAATAAGGCCGCCAGAAGCTCTTATCTGCTTTCCAGCAACATAACTATCTCCAGCAGTCCCTAGAAAAGTAATCTTATTTATCATTTTACCCCCAATAGAACTAAGTAAATAATATCTTATTATAAATTTTATTGTTTTGGAGTAGTTAAAACTCAAAAAAACCAAACGTTTAAAAACCCTTATTACATCCCAATAGCGGGCAAGCTAGACTGGTGCATTAGCCCTGTACTGTTACCACAAACGGGCTTTATGGTGGAGTCGAAGTCTTGGAAGAGGCATTGATTATGGTTATTAGTCTTATCCTGGACGTTGACACTTTGTCCTCATGGACTGATGTTTTAATGAATCAAGTCAGGCGGGGAACCGAGCAGCTTTAAATTTTAACATTGGTGCTTTGAGGGTCGCGAAGTCGAGAAAAGGATAAGGTTAACTAATAGTTGTAGTCTTTGTCCATTTCAGGGCGTGCTTGCCTACTTTTCATGTTCCCCGCCTGAAAAAGATAATCTTTATATACCCCTTATATCATAACTCGTTAAAATGAATCAAACTAGTACACAAAAACTATTGAAACTGATTTTAGTAGTCTTAGTGCTAGTTATTAAAGCACTGTAGAGCCAAAAAAATATTGTTTCTGGGCTTTGCATGAAAATTTATTCTTGTCAGAGTTCTAGAAATATATTAGCAAAATGTTACAATGCAAAATAATAGAGGAAGAAGGAGCTTGTCTTGTTAGTTGTAACCCTTGCTACATAAAAGATGGAGGAGATAAAATGGAAGAAAATATCTATATAGGTAGATTTCAGCAACCAACAGAAGATGGAATCAGGAACATAGCTTACTGGTTAAATCCAGGAGATAAATACATAAGATTTGAAGACAGAATTGAAGCTTCAACTAATGGATCATTAGAACAAAGAGCAAAAGAAGCAGGAAAGGAAATAAAAACAGCAGAGTGCAATATAACTATATGTGACAAACCATACTTTTTAGTAGGCCACATAGTCCCACAAGGATATGATAAAGCAGAACAAATCCTCCAGGAATAAGCTTAAGAAATTAAAGACAATTTCGTTTTTTATTATCATTATTATACTGTAAAGTCCACAATAATCTACTAATTCTGGACTTGCAAATTTCAATTAGTAGATGAGAGGTTAATATGAAACTAGAAAATAAAATAGCGACACTTTATAAAGAAAATAATATTTCCACCTTAGAGGAAGATTACATGGAAATACTTGACACAACCCTAAGAGATGGGGAACAAACAGAAGGTGTGGCTTTTCCAAAGCAGGAAAAACTAGCAATTGCTAAAAAGCTGTTAGAATTAGGAGTCCATAGAATAGAAATAGCCTCAGCAGGAACAACAACAAAAGAATCCGAAGCAGTTAAATCAATCTGCAGTTGGGCTAAGGAAAACAATTATTTAGAAAGTATTGAGGTTCTGGCTTTTGTTAATGAGCAAAGCATTGATTGGATCTATGAAACAGGCTGCAGAACAGCAAACCTCCTATGCAAGGGCTCTTTAAAACACACAGAAAAACAATTAAAGAAAACAAAAGAGCAGCATCTAGAAGATATCAAAAGAACAATCCAATATGCAAAATCAAAAGGCATAAAGGTCAATGTCTATTTAGAAGATTGGTCAAATGGGATGATAGATTCAAAAGATTATGTTTATTATATGCTCAAAGAGATACAAGAACAGGGGATAGAAAGAATAATGCTTCCAGATACATTAGGAATCTTATCACCAGAGCAAACATACACATTTATCAAAGAGATAAAAAAGCACTTTCCAGGAAAATATGATTTCCATGCACACAATGATTATGGATTAGCAACAGCAAACACAGTTCAAGCAGTTCTTGCAGGAGTCAATGGAATCCACACAACAATAAACACCCTAGGAGAAAGGACAGGAAACACTTCATTAATAGAAATCGCTGTTGTATTAAAAGACCTGTATAATATTGATCTCAAATTAGATGAATTAAGCTATCAAGAACTCAGTGAATTAGTAGGAGAATTCTCAGGAAAACGACTTCCTTACAATGCTCCAATAGTGGGGGATAATGTAATGACTCAAACCTGTGGGGTTCATGCAGACGGAGACAAAAAAGCAGGACTCTATCAAACAAAACTAACAGCCCCTGGAAGATTTGGCAAAGAAACTACAAGATACGCTCTAGGCAAAAACGTAGGCAAAGCCAGCATTGAAATGAATCTAAAAGAACTGGGAATAGACTTGACACTAGAACAAATCAAAACTCTAAGGGATGAAATAGCAGAACTTGGCCAGAGAAAAGAACAGATAACCCAAGCAGACCTATTATTCTTGATAGCAGATTTGTTTGAACAGCCTGAAATGGTCCCACTAAGGATCCTGGAATGCAAAATAGACGCAGACCTTAATGGAGAAAGAAAAGCACATGTTAAACTAGATTACAAAGGGGAGATATTAACAGCAAATGCAAAAGGAGACGGCCAATATGATGCATTTATGAATGCATTAAGATACATATTCAAAGAAAAAAATATAGAGATCCCTGAATTAGTTGATTATAGAATCGACATCCCTCCAGGAGGAAGAACATCTGCCCTAACCCAAGCATTTGTCGGCTGGAAAAAAGACGATAACAGTCTGAACACAGAAGGAGTTGAAACAGACCAGACATTTGCAGCTGTCAAAGCAACAGAGAAGATGTTAAATTTAATTCTAAGAAATGACAATTAACCAAGTTTTAATTTTCCCAATAAACTGAACAGCTATTGCTCCGATTGTATTGAAAAATAAATCTATTACATCAAACATTCTGTTTGGAATAAACAATTGATGAAATTCATCTGTAATTCCATAAACAATAGCAATAACAACAGCATAAACAGCAGGATTTTTCACTTTACTAACATACAATGCTCTGAACAACAACAAACTTAAGATTGCATATTCAATAAAATGAGCTAATCCAATATGGATAGAATAATTTGCAATCAGATCAATTAATCCTCCTTCTAAACTTGGAGGAATCAATCTTGGCAGACTAGACATATAAAATATCAATGCAGCATAAGCAACAACCAATCCCCAATTAAAATAAGGATTCTTAAGACTTTTTTTTATTCCTTCTTTATTCATTTTATCAATATAGCAGGCTTGCCAGGCATTGCTTGCTTTGCCTTTGGTTCATGACTCTCATCAGCTGTAAACACAGCAATATTCTCTGTTCCAAATTCTTTCTTCAATATCGTTAAATTCTTTTTCAAAGCATCAACTTCGGTTTTCTGGTCCAATACAATTTCTGGAATCTTAGCAGGATCCTTGACTAGTCTAGGAATCATTGCAGAAATATCTTTTCCATGCTTCTTGTCCATTGTCTTCTTAATCAATTCTCCAATATTCCTTGTTTTTTCCATTTCCTGCTTGATCTTATCCATAAACTTGTACTTCCATTCATTTGAAACAAATAAAATAATTTCTTCAGGCTTATCATTCCCGACAAGTTTCAAAACTCTTCTTACATCTCCAACAACACCCTCAATAAATTTCTCAATCTCTTCTGCTTTCAGATCAATCTTTGATTCATCATACTTTGGCCAGCCAGCCAATGTAATAAAAGGTTTATTTCCTATCTTTTCCCAAAACTCTTCTGTAAAATGTGGACAGAAAGGATGTAATAACTTTAAGAAATTTTCAAGAGTCTTTTTGCTCACTTCTTCTTCAAGAGCATCAAATAATTCTCTTATCTTTATGATTGCAAGATTATATCTAAATTCTTCAATATCTTCTGTTACTCCTTTTATTGCTTTGTTTAGTTTGCTCTCAACTTTCTTCGAAGATTTGCCAATCTTTACTGAATCAAAATAAGCAAATAATCTTTTCATGAATCTTGCACTGCCTTCTATTCCTTGATCGCTCCATTCCAGGTCTTTATCAGGAGAAGCAATGCTCATCAAAAAGAATCTTGCAGTATCAATTCCATATTTATCACCAACTTCTTCAGGCAATACAACGTTCCCCCTTGACTTGCTCATAACATGCCCATCATCACCATGCAGCATGCCTTGATTAAACAATTTAGTAAAAGGTTCATCAAAATTCACATATTTCAAATCTCTCAAAGCTTTTGTAAAAAATCTTGCATAGATAAGATGCATGCAAGCATGCTCTGCTCCTCCAATATATTGGTCAACAGGCATCCAGTACTTTACTTTCTTCTTGTCAAAAGGAGCTTTCTTATTCTTGTTATCACAATATCTTAAGAAATACCATGAAGAATCATAAAAAGTATCCATTGTATCTGTCTCTCTTCTTGCATCTCCTTTACACGTAGGACATTTAACCTCAACAAATTCTTTGCTAGAAAGCAATGGATTGCCTTCTCCAAATTTAACTTTCTCTGGCAACAATATAGGAAGATCTTTTTCAGAAACAGGGACTAACCCACATTTTGCACAATGAATAACAGGAATTGGAGTTCCCCAATATCTCTGTCTTGAAACAAGCCAATCTCTTAATTTGTAATTAACTGTCTTCTCTCCATGTCCTATCTTAACAGTATAATCTGCAACAGCTATTTTTGCTTCTTTAGCATCCATACCTGTAAATTTTCCAGCATCAACCATTTTTCCAACAGTTAGATCAGTATAAGCCTGTTTCATTTTCTTTGGATCTAGTTTTTCATTTGGTGGTTCAATAACAGGATAGAATCCTAAATCATATTTCTTTGCAAATTCATAATCTCTTTGATCATGTGTAGGAGTACATTTTACAATGCCAGTTCCATAATCCATAATTGCAAAATTAGCAATATAAAGGGGCATTTTTCTTCTATTTAGATGATTCAAAACATATTTTCCTATGAAAAATCCTTCTTTTTGTTTTTCTGTATTTGTTGGATCTTCGATTCTAAAACGTTTACACTTTTTTATGAAATTTTTAGCTTCTTTTTCATATTTAGTGCCTTTTACTAATTCTAAAACAAGAGGATGTTCAGGAGCTAAGACCATAAAAGAAGCACCATAAGTAGTGTGTGGCTCTGTTGTAAATGTTTTCAACTTCAAATTCATCCCTTCTACTGGCCATTCTTCCATAAGCCCATGACTTTTACCAATCCAGTTCTTCTGCATAGTCTTAATTCTATCAGGCCATTGCAGTTTAGGAATATCTTCAAACAATTCATCAGCATATTCTGTTGTCTTGATAAACCATTGTTCTAACATCTTCTGGTCAACTTCAGTATCTTCATGTCTCCAGCACTTTCCATCATGCACCTGCTCATTAGCCAAAACAGTCTTGCATTTAGGACACCAATTAACAGGAGCTTCTTTCCTGTATACCAATCCTTTTTCCATAAATTTCAAAAAGAAATATTGATTCCATTTATAATATTCAGGCTCGCAAGTACTAAGCATTCTATCCCAATCATAACTTAATCCAAGCTCTTTCTGCTGTTCTATAAATCTTTTAATTGTTTTCTCAGTATGTTTTCTTGGATGAATCTTAGCTTTGATAGCAGCATTCTCAGCAGGCAATCCAAAACTATCATAACCCATTGGATAAAGAACATTAAATCCACTCATCCTCTTGAATCTAGCATAACTATCCCCAATAGAATAATTAAAAGCATGCCCCATATGTAGCCCACTTCCAGAAGGATATGGAAACATCTCTAAACAGTAATACTTAGGCATCTTTGGATCTTCTTTTACCTTAAAGACTTTTTTCTCTGCCCATTTTTTCTGCCATTTGGCTTGTATCTTTTTGAAGTCTGCCATATTAAAGAAAAGTAATAAGTGATGTTTATAAAAGTTATGAAAAAAGAGAATTATTTATAATATTAATTAAATTCACCAATTTGATAAAGAAATGAATAATGTTATTGTTATATCTACCCACATATCAGGAATTAAATTCCTAGAAAATCTTCTAAAATCATTCAAAGGGTATATTAAATATCCTATCTTAATAGTAATTAATGAGTATAAAAAAAGAGAATTTAATCAATTTTTAGAAATTCAAAATAAATTTAAAGAACTTCCAATCACTATTGAAAAAATTAATACAAACTCATTTGAATTTGGCGCCATTTACACAGCATATAATAAAACCAGTTATAAAAATATACTTTTGTTGTCACACTCTTGTGAAATTGTAAATCCTCACTTATTTGATATAGTTTTTAATGAGTATAAAGAAAGAAGCATTGCCTTTTCTTTGAATAAAAGGGGTTGGAATTCTAGTATTGGTAAATATAAAAGAGATATTCTAAAAAAAATGAATCTAAAAAAATATCTTCCTTTAAATATGTGGGAAGGTTTAGATACCGAGATTAATTTTACAATAGATTACCATAAATTAGATAAGAAGACTTTGATCTTATTTGAAAAATGGATTGATTGTAATAAATTTAAAGAAAAATTTGGTAGGTTGCGTATGAAGATCGCAAATAAGTACATTATAAGATATAAAAGTCATTGGAATAACAATATGGTAATAGAAGAAATAAAAAAAAAGAATGCAATCTTTTCTAATAGACCATTAACAAAAAGCATTTTGCAAAATTTAAACAATATAAATTATTGTGTTTGGTTTGGTGAATTTAATAGATTATTAAAAACTCTTGGAAAGGAAGATGCATTAAATTTTATGTATAAATTTACTAAAAAAATTAATAGAATGTTATTTTTTGAAACCTCTCTTCAAGAAGAAATGGAAGAGATGGGTATACGGGATATAGAAGGTATTAAAAATTTCTTAATTAATAATACCTGTTTTACAAAAATTGAATTGAGCAAATATCAACAGGGAAAGAATTCAAAAAAGCTAATTTTTGAATGTACTAAACCCTTATTAAATTTCAAAGGAGAAACATCTAAAGTTAGTAGAATATCAAAAAATAAAATAATGAAATCTTATTTTAATAAAAATAGTAATTATTCTAATTTACTAAGATGTAAAAAATATGAAGTCAATGCGTTAAAAAAATTAGATTCAATTCATTTTCCGAAATTAATTGAAGATGTAAATGATTCTAAAATAATTATTGAATATTCCGGAATCCCATTAACAAAAAAGAATCTTCCTAATAATTATAATGAACAAATAAAAGAAATATTATTAAAATTAAACAACAAAAAAATAGTTCATAGAGATATTAAACCAGATAATTTGCTTGTAAAAGATGGCATTATTAAATTAATTGATTTTGGTTGGGCTACTGAAAAAGGAAACGAATTAAAAGATGCTCCTTCTCCTATTGGGGGAAATTTTAAAGTAAAAGGGGGTTTTGATGATGAATACAGTCTTAGAAAATCTATAGCACATATAATAAAAAACTACTAGGTTATATTTGATCAATTATAGAACTAATTTATTCTTACTGCAAAATAAGATGTGAATCTCATAGCATAATGAAATGTTTTTTTTGAACATAAATCTTGAGATATAGACTCCCTCATTTTTTGAATTTCTTTATGAACTTCTTCATCACCCCATTGTTCCCTAGATAAATTATTAATCATAGCAATAAGAGCACCATATTTTGAAGAAAGATTTTCATTATAATAATTCAAATAACAATCAAGATATTTTTGAACTTTTTCTAAAAATAATTTGAAATCATCATTAAAATTTAACACGCTTTTTTCAAAATAAGTAAAAAGATTCTGATCCTTTGAATGAGATATAAGCTCAAGTTTTTCACATATAGAATACAATTCAGTTCCTTCACACGGAAAAAATATGCTGCTTCTTACAATATCTGGTTGAGATTCAGAATTTAATTTTAAGGTTTCAATTACATTTTGTTTTGTTTCAGTAGGAAAACCAAACATAATATAATTCATTAATCTTACTCCTATTTTTTTTATTAATTTTATTTTTTCTCTAATTTGTTGATTTGACATATGCCTATTTAAAATTTCTTTACGAATATTTTCATTAGCACATTCTACTCCAATTCCTAAAAGATGACAATTATTTTTTTTGAGTGCTATTAATTTCTCTTCATTGACAGAGTTTATATGGGCATTAATTACAAAAGGTAAATTTATCTCTTTTTTGAATATATTCATGAATTCAATAATTGAATCATTCAGTAAAAAATCATCATCAACAAAACGTATAATCTTTACCCCTTCATAAGAATTTAAAATATCTTTAATTTCTTTGATTTTTGTAGTGTAATCCCCAATCCTCAAATAATTATCTGTTTTGTTAATACAATATTTGGAATAAATAGTTTTATATGATTTATTAAAACAATACGTGCAATTATTAAGGCACCCCCTATTTAAACTAACATTAACCCATCCCTTTTTGGAATCAATAACTTTCTGAAAATCCCAGATACTGACATCCATTGGAGGCAGCTTATCTAAAGGTATGAATCTTCTTAATGGATTCTTGATAATTTTGTCATTTTTTTTCAGCCATAAATTCTGAATTTCTGAAATGTCTTCTTTTTTTCCAAGTTTTTCTACTAATTCAACTATTGCTTCCTCTCCTTCTCCAACTACCAACATATCAATACAATCAAATTTTAAAATTTCGTCTGGATTAAGGGTTGTATGAACACCACCAAAAACAATGGGGACTTCTTCTGTCATTTTATCCTTAATGAATTTTGCAATTTTAATGCCCATAGAAAAATGAGTAGTATTTGCAGAAATTCCTATCAAATCAGGATTAAAAGAGATTATTTCTTTTTTTATTAATTCAAAATCAAAAGGGATTCCCAACGATTCATTGATATGTATTACTTTTACTTCATGTGACTTTTCTTTTAAAATTGCTGAAAGTAGACTAATACCTATATTAACATCATTTCCCTTCAAATTAGGATATATAAATAATACCTTCATTTTTAATGTTTTATTATTCTCATTTAAAAATATTGGTATTCATCAAAAAATTTATTAAAGATGTTGCAGTTAAAATTTAAAATGAAAAAAATCCTAGAATGAAAACACAAACTCCATTAAAAAATAACAATATATTCATAAGATATCCTCATCTTTTAAAGGATGCTAATGAAATATATATTAGAAATTGTATAGGCGCTTTTGAATTCTTCGATAAATGGTATAATTCAAAAAAAATAGAATATAAAGAATATAAAAGCATGTTAAAAAATATGAGAAAAATAATTGCATTAGGAAAAAATGATAATGGCCCTTATAGAAAAATTGATTCAAGATTATATAAAAAATGGTTCAAAAATAAACCTTTTGATTTTAGAAAAGATAATGTAAGAGTTAGATCAACAAGATTAAAAAAACAAAAATTAGCAGAATACTTTGGGTCTTCAAAATCAGATAGATTCATCAAAATTCATAAGATACCTAAACAAGGGTGGCCACATAGTAAAAAAAATGGATTCCATATTTATCCAAGAAGTGTGTATCTAGAATTATATTTAAAAGAATGTCATAAACATTTAATAGATTTGAAAAAAGAAATTGAAGATAACTCTTCACATCCCATAAAGAAGATTGCATCATATTATTTTTATGCTATAAATGCACGCCCTTTTTCTTATATCAATAATTCTCTATTTATGATTCAAGTTAATTATATGTTAATTAAATTAGGATATGATGGAACATATCATTATGATCTTGATCATCTTGCTCATAGAATGCAATTAAAAAAATTTCAAGAAATATTCAAAAAAATTATTTTTGAAGATAAAGAATATATAGAAAAATACAAAGAATTTATTTAAAGAAATAAATTAAAATTTCTTAAACCTACCAGCAGTATCGATCAGATCAACATGTCCCATGAACAAAGCTCTGCAGCAATATCTTTCCAGTCCTAATTCATCCATAACTCTTTTCTTAGGCTCTCCTGCACTAGATCTTTCTTTAAACTCTTCCCATAAATGACCTACTGGTTTGCCGCAACTGAAACATCTTATTGGAATTATCATTTTATTATCACCTTTATCTGTAAGATTTTTGCCTTTTTGCTCTAGCTTTTCCATGTCTATTTGGTTTAGCTGGTTCTTTTCTTCTAACATCTGCAACCAGCATATGCCTATCATAATTCAAAAATACTTTCTCTAATTTTTTGCTATATTTTGCCAAAGCTCTTGCTATTGCCAATCTTGCTGCCTCTGCTTGTGAATTTGATCCTCCACCATTTACTCTGACAATAATATCAACTCCAGCAGCAATCTCTCCTGCTAAAATCAATGGTTCTTTTATTCTCAATCTAGCAAGCTTAGTTCCATAAACATCAATCATCTTATTATTAATTCTAACTTTGCCTACTCCTGGCTTTAATGTAGCTCTTGCTACTGCTCTTTTTCTCTTTCCTGACATATGTACTAGCTTTGGCATTTTTATTTAACTCCCCCCATTGACTTACAAATTTCTTTAACAGTAGTATATCTTAAACTAGGAACTTTTCCAATATTTGCTTTTTTTATTGTTTCCATTTCCTTATCTTTAAATTCTTCAGGCACACCAAGATAGCATCTTATTCTTTCAAATGCGTTTCTTCCTTTATCTTGCTTATATGGCAGCATTCCTCTTATTGCTCTCTTAACAAACATATCAGGTCTTCTTAAGATATAAGGTCCATGGTATACTTGCCCCATCTGCCTTTTTTCTTTATATCTTGCTATTATTTCTTTTTTGTTTCCAGTCATTATTGCTTTTTCACAATTAACAATATTTACTTTTTCTCCCATTAAAGCTTTCTTAGCAGCAACAGTTCCTATTCTTCCAACAATTAAATTTTCAGCATTGATTATCATTTTTTATCCTAATATTCTTATCCTCTTTCCTTTTGGATCTTCTTGTATTAATTCATTGATTGTAACTGCTTTTCCTTTTTTGTTGATCTTGTCTAAAGCAGATCCTGAAAATGTGAATGCTGCTACAGTAACATTATGATCAAGATCTCCAACTGAAAGCACTTTTCCAGGAACAATCACAGTTTCATTCTCTTTTGTAAACTTATTTATCTTATACAGATTAACAATTCTTCTTTGTCTTGAAGGTTTTTCTAGATCATCAGCTACTCTTTTCCAAATATTACAGCCATGTTCATTGGCTTTTTTCCTCAATTCCTGAATCAATCCCTTTAATAAAGGGTTTGTTGAACCTGTACGTTTTGCCATTTTATATAATTATTATGCGAGGAACGAGATTCGAACTCGCGCATCCACTAAGGAACAAGGCCCTCAACCTTGCGCATTTGGCCACTCTGCCACCCTCGCATATCTACGAAAGCGACTTACTTGAGGAGCTTAACAAACTCGTCTGTTTTCTTTTGAAATCTTTTAACTGCTTCTTTAATCATTTCTCTAGGATCTAATTGACCCCAGCTTTCGATTGTAAATATAAAATCTGTTTTATTTTCACTTACTTTTATTCCATCAGGGCATGCTTCTATACAAGCATTACAAAAAGTACATTTTTCTAAATTTGCTACAGTTAATTTCCCTTTAGTAAACTCAAATACTTTTGTAGGACATTTTATTGATGCTTCTTCACAGCTTTCTCCTTTTTCATTGATCTCAATTATTGGATAATTTTTATAAGTCACAACTCCAGGAGACCATTTAGCATGTTCTTTTCCTTGTCCTAAAACAGCTGTTGCTATTAACTCTATTTTTTGTCCTTTCAATAACTTAGTAATAGGCATATTTGGATATACAGAACCACATTTAGGATCCTTGCTCTTAAGATCTCTTGAATATACATATCCTTGGCTTTTTCCAACTAAAGTCAACTTTAATGTGCATTTTGAACATCCTTTTCCTTTGCATGAACATTCACTAGGCAGATCATATGATTTCAAATCAGTCTTTATTGGAATTAATCCTAATCTATGAGCAACCATTTCATCATAAAGTGCAGAACTATTATCTCTAATTTCAACATCTTCTATAGCTAAAGTTGGAACTTCTTCTATAATGGTTCTTCTTAAAGTATTAACAAATACAGGGGTTGAATTTTTTATAACAAAAGAAAGTTTTTTCTTTTCCTTATCCTGCTTTAATAATTTGACTTCCATCTTATACCCTCCTACCTCTTTTTCCTCCTTTCTTCCTACATCCATCATGTGGAATTGGAGTTACATCCTCAATTATTCCTATTCTTAATCCTACTCTTGATAATGCTCTTACAGCTGCCTGTGCTCCTGGTCCTGGGTTTGCTGGACCATTATGCCCGCCCGGAGCTTTAATCTTAACATGAATTCCTTGTATTCCTTTTTCTTTAGCAGTCTCTGCAGCTTTTTTAGCAGCAGTCATTGCGGCTGTTGGGCTGCTTTCTAATCTATCAGCTTTAACAACTTGTCCGCCAGATGCAATTGCAAGAGTTTCTGTTCCAGTAATATCTGTAATATGAATTATTGTATTATTATAACTAGAATAAATATGAGCTATTCCCCATCTTATATTTCCACTATATCGTGGGGGCCCTTGACGTCCTTGAGGTCTTTGTCCTCTTCCTTGATTTCTTTGCGGTCTTTCCATTTTATTCAGCCTTTTTTACTTCTTTTTTCTCCACTTTCTTTGGAGCTACTTTCTTTTCTTCAGCTTTATTTTTCTTAGGTACTTTTTTCTCTTCCTTAACTGGTTTCTTAGGAAGTTTTTCTTCTTGTTTTCTCTCAGGATGCATTGGATCAATCAAAGCAGAACCTTGATAAAATTCAACTCTTCCTTCTTTATCCTTAGGAACCAAATAATTTGGTGAAGTAACTTTTTTCCCATCAACCAAAATATGACCATGAACAATAAATTGTCTTGCTTGCTTCATTGTTCTTGCTAATCCATTCTTAAAAGCAATACTTTGAAGTCTTCTTTCAATAATATTTTTAGTAGAAATTCCTAGAACATCATCCAGATCTCCCGATTCAGGCAGCAATCCTAGTTTTTTTAATTTAGTCAATAATTGTATCTCTTCTTTTTCAGACTGTTCTGTAGTTGATGCAATAAGTTTTTTTGCTTGTCTTGCAAAATTCCTCAACTTAGAATTCAGCTTCCAGATTTCCTGTTTGTTTTTAAAATGATATTCTCTAATTAATTCTTTTTCTTCGTCAATTCTTTCCTTTTCCCATGCCTTTTTTGGCGTTGAAAAGGTTTTTCTGTGCTTTTTTGGATCTCCCATTTTTAAGTTCTACCTGATTTAGCTCCTGCTTTTCTCTTAACACCCATTACTTTTCCTTTTGATTTTCTAAAATTAGATTTAGTTCTTTGTCCTCTTACTGGAGCTCCTGCAGAATGTCTCACTCCTTTGTAAGATTTGATCTTTCTCATTAATTTAATATCATTATCTTTTGTGAATATCAAATCATTAGTTATAATATGTCTATCTTCTCCTGTTTCAGAATCCTTTCTTCTGTTAACCATCCAAACAGGCGCCCCTGATTTTAAAGGATCTTTGACTATTGCATCTAATTTGTTAATTTCTTCATCAGAAAGTTCTCCTGTTTTCTTCTGCTTGTCCATATTAGCTATATTGCAAATAGCATTTGCTAATTGAAAATTAACACCTTTAATCCTTTTCAGAGCAAAGCCTATTGGTTTTTCTCCTGGCAAATCAGTATTTGCGATTCTTACTAAATGTTTAAATTCTTTTTTTTGTTCCATTGTGTATAAGCCCAAGAAGTCTATTATGACTACCCTGTGCGCTCATAATGAACTCGGGCTGATTTATTAGGAAAACGCTGGTTGATTTAAAAACCTTGCGCTTTTATTATGATAAGAGGGCGATCGGCGAGACTTTCGTTGCCAAACGAACCGTTTGACCAAATCGAACTCGCGCCATAAGGACCACAACCTTATATTCTACCATTAAACTACGATCGCCATTAAATAAATTAAATTCTATTATTCCTTATAAAGATTGCTATTAATCAAATTATTCGATATATTTAAAAACTTTTAATCCAAAAATATTAAAAAAGAGGTAAATAATGACATTACAAACTCAGATTATAATACTAGTTGTCTTAATAATTTTCTCAGCTTTTTTCTCAGGAATAGAAACAGCTTTGATGTCATTAAGTAGGATTAAAGTTAATACATTGCTTAGACAAAAAAAACTTGGCTCAAAATCACTGCATAGACTAAAGCAAAACCCCTACAGACTACTGATTACAATCTTAATTGGAAACAATTTAGTTAATATTGGGGCTGCAGCTCTTGCAACTGTTATTTTCACAGATTTATTCGGTTCAAAAGGAGTTGGAATAGCAACAGGGGTAATGACATTTCTAATTTTGATATTTGGAGAAATAACTCCAAAAACATTAGCAACACAGCATGCCAAAAAAATATCATTAATTGTTGCAAGACCTATTGAACTATTATCGCTTGCTCTACTTCCTATTGTATATGTCTTTGAAATGATGTCAAGAGGGATTTCAAGATTATTTGGAGAAAAGAAACAAAAAAAGATTTCAGAAGAAGAACTTAAAACAATTGTAACAATGGGTGTTAAAGAAGGAATTCTAAATAAAGAAGCTGGAGCAATGATACACAATGTTCTGGAATTCGAAGGAACTAAAGTCATAAGCATAATGACTCCAAAAGCAAATATAGATATGGTTGATGGAAATAAAAAATTAAAAGAAATAATTGACTTTGTTGTAAAATCTCCTTATTCTAGATATCCTGTTTATATGAACACAAGAGACAATATTGTCGGTATTCTAGATGTAGATGATGTTTTGAAATATGCAAAAAACAAAAGATTAGATGTGAAAGTAAAAAACATCTCAAAAAAACCATTCTTTGTCCCAAGATCCAAGAAAATCGATGCTTTGCTTTCTGAATTTGAGACTAAAAAGGCCCCCTTAGCAATTGTAGTTAATGAATATGGAAATGTTTCAGGATTAGTGACAGTTGAAGATATTCTAGAAGAGATTGTAGGAGACATATTTGATAGAAGTGAAAGGAGAAGTGTCTATGTCAAAAAAGTCCATCCTAAACTGATAAGAGTAGATGCAAGAGCATCAGTTGAAGAGATAAACAAGATGCTCCAGTTAGGTCTCAAAGGAGAGCACTTTGATACATTAGCTGGATTCATTGAACATAAACTCCAAAGAATACCTAAAAAAGGAGAAAAAATTCAGTTAAAAAATGTTGTAATTGAAGTAGAGAGTGTAACAAAACAAGGAATAAAAAGTGTTAAAGTAATTAAGTCTTAATACTTTTTTATCTTCTTCTTAACAAACAGAGTCCAAAGATAAGGCAGCAAGAAAGCAATAACATACAATGCACTAATTGTTAAAGGATCCCCTCTTACTTCACTTATATCAAAAACAACATTGATTGCATTTGACATTCTTACAATTATATACAAATTAAAAATTGCAAGTACTGGGATAGTTGTTGCTGCAATCACATGATGTTTTACAGTCAATCTTTCTTCCATATCCCAGATTAAGAAATTAAATAATACTCCAACTACAAATCCAATAACCATCACAAAAATATCTGCAGCCAATTTATCAAAAACAAGTAATAATGGAATCAAAATAAATGCAATCAATGCATTTCCAACAATCATAACTAAGATCATGCCCCAAAATAGAACTCTATCAATATAACTGGCTGATTTGCTTTTATCATGAACATTTCTTCCGCCAATTATCGCTTCTGCTTTTGTAATATCATCTTTACTCCATCCTTTTTTCATTAACTCCACTTTGCTCTCTTTTTTCATTTTATTTTTTTAGTATATTATCTATTTAAGCCTTTCTGCAATCTTCTTAAACTCAACAGCAGCATCTGAATCAGGATCAGAATAAACAACAGGGTGTTTAGCTATTTGAGATTTCTTAACAGCATCACTTTTAGGAACCATTCCAATTATTGGCACATTTAGCATTGCTTCTATATTTTCAACAGACATCTCATCAAATTCTCCAACTTTGTTCAACACAACTCCGAGAACTAATTTATTCTGTTTTTCTGCATGCTTTATTACTTTTAATGCGTCAGTCACAGCTGCAAACTCTGGATTTGTAACAACTAAAATTTCATCAGCTACATTCATCACAGCTTGGTTCTCTGCTGTAAATCCTGCACCAGTATCGATAAGGATTGATTCTCCATAACCTTTTAATTTTTTAAACACTCCTTTTATCCTGCTCAAATTTAGGTCATCTAAAATATCATATCTTATGCTCCCTGGAATAACTTTCATTCCAGATGCATGCAAATAAGTTGCTTCTTGAAGATTAGAATTTCCTTTGATAACTTCATGCAATGTAATAGGGGGATTTGCAAATCCAAGATATAGTCCAATATGTGGAGTTGTTAAGTTTCCATCAAGAACAAGTGAATCATTTCCAAGATTGGCTAATGCTGCACCTAAATTAATTGCGGTTGTTGTTTTTCCTACCCCTCCTTTTCCAGAAACAATTGCAATAAATCTTGTCATCCTAATTTTTCTATAACATACTCTTCAAACTTTTTTGTTTCTTCAAAAAATTCCAATACTAAATCAATATTAACATCCATAGGTGTTTCAAGATTCAAATAAGTTATCATTCTGACATTTCTTCTATACTCTTTCGCCTTATCATACCTTGCTTGGATTATATCTCTTAATCCTAAATAAAAATCAATAAACTTGATTAGTTGAGGATCATCAGCAAACACTTCTTTTGTAACTTCTGCTCGTTTCCTTGGCTGTTCTGGAACTTCTAATGTCTTCCTTCTTCTCTTTACTTTCTGCAATAATCCTTCCATGCCTACATCAAAAGCATTAATCAGTCTTTCAATTACACTTCTAATTACATCAACAGTTCTTGTGTATTTTAGACTTACATAGAACAAATGGTCTGCTCTTTTAAGCTCTGATTTAAGTTTGTCTAAATAATCCTTCATCTTTTCTCACAATATTATCCATTACTTCTATAAATACCTTTGCCTTATCCAAGTATTTTCTGATGTCATTTGCTGAAACTGTCTTGATTCTATAGTTTTCAGAGCAAATAACAAACTTATCGCCTCTTTTGAACTCAACAGGGCTTTTTCTGTGCTGGATTATGACATCCCGTATATCATGCACCTCAGCTACATAGCTCTTATCAATACTATGTTTCAATACTATTTTCTCCTTAAACATATTCATTTTGCTTTCAAAAGTATCCTGAAAAGGAGGAATCCTCTTAAACAGCCTTTCATAATGCAAGATAGCAGCAACAGCATTTGTATATCCTAAGAAGATATTTTCAATCACTGCCAATAACAGCTTTGTATCCTTAATCAAAGGAAAAGTAACCAATAGCATATGATCTGCTATCTTGATGTTTCTTTTAGCTTTCTGACTATGTTCTTGAAATCTTTCCATTGCCCCAAAAAACACTAATAGAACTTGATTTAAAAAATTTGTGTAATTATCCCTGCAAATCCATTATAGCCTTTGCAATATCTCCTTCTGCAGCTTCTAATGCTTCTTTTGCTTTTTCTTCATCAACATTAGCTTGTTCCATCACAGTCTTGACATCTTCTTCATTGATTTCAGGAGCTTCTGCTGCTAATTCTCTTTCTTCAACATCGCCACTAATGGTATATTGTTCTGATCCCATTGCTTTAACTATTGCAACAGAAGGATTTGTAATAACAATCTCTTTATCTTCGCATTTAATAATAACTTCAGTAGCATCTAACTCAGTCTGGGCAATACCCATCTTCTTCATCATCTGCTGCATCTTTCTTGGATTCATTCCAGGCATCATTTTAATCATAAGAATTTAAAGTTGTATAAAAAGGTTTCTAAGAACTAACATTAAAGTTTTTTTACAAGACCTTGCATAATCCCATCCCTAAATTCATCTTCTTCTTGATTGCTCATATACCAAAATCCAGCCATACAAGGAGCGCCATAGATATATTTGCCTTGAGCAGCGATTTTGTTTGATGTTTCTTGTTCTTTGTCTATAGTTCCAGAACATTCAATCACTCTAAAATTTTGTGAATCATGGAACAAACTAGGGTTTGCTGTTAAACTCGCATGAGGATCAGAACCTATAGAATACACTTTTGCAAACTTAATCGTATTATCCCATCTATCTTTAAGCAAAATCCCCCCAACACCTTTAGACTCTCCAAAGAAATCATCAATTGTAGCTGTATATAACCCTGTTTCAGGATTATAATCACCAATAACAAAAGTGAACTTATAAGGGTCATCAAAAACTCCTCTATTTTTGTAATGGGCATCTAGAGCACCAGGGTGCCTTACATTATCAGCTCGGGCTTCTTTAAGATCTGCTTCAACATGTTTAGGATCTCTGAAAAAAGCCCCCCAAAAAGTTACATCCACTAATTCATCAACAGATATTGGATACATATTTTTGCCAAATAAAAAGAATATAAAAATATTTATGTCTTAGAAAAAATAGTTTAGATTATATTCCTAACAATTTATTGCCAAACAAATGCAAAAGAATCATGATTATAATCACAACAACACAAAGAACTATAACTAACCCAGGCTTAAAATTAAATTTACTTTTAACTTCATCAAAATACCTTACTAATCCTCCCATGCCGCTAGGCATTCTCATCTTTTCAGCCATTGTTTTTTCACCTTAATAATAAAGTAGGTAGAAGCGTGATAAGCCACCTTTTGTCAGTCTCCACAACTAAAAGCTATGGGCAGACTGTCTTAACATTCTACTTAGCGTGTTCAACGACACTTGCACCAGTCAGGATTCGGGTTTCACCGTTCCCACGCAACATAGTCTTTGGGTTAACTCGTTTGCTTCGCAACAAACTTCGCCATTTTCATCCCGATACATGGACGTGTATTTCTGACCCATTGCCATGGTATTACCCATCTGCCATAACAGCAGTGACACATACTCAGTGGGTGGACTTTCCTCAGCGATATAAATCACCGTCAGTTAAGTACGCCCCTACCTAAGAATTATCAATTTTTATGGCTTTAAAAACGTTACTATTTTTTAGATTTTGTTTTATCGACAATTAAGCCTATTAAAGCCCCTATTAAAAAAGATATAATTAATGATGATATTACAGAAGGATAAAAACCAATAATATCAGTCAGCAAAAGCATAAAGCCACCCAGAATTAATGCAATGACTCCTGGAATAAAATAAAGCACCACCATTAAAACTAAATTTTTACAAAGATCCCCTTTAACTACACTTCCTTCAACAGGATTCCACCCACAAGTAAGGGTGCCAACATATGTTATTATAGCACAAATTGCAAAGATAGATAGAGTGATCAATCCGCCTTTAAGCCATGATTTCATATTAAGAAATAAATTAACTTAAGATATAAAACTTACTATTTTCAAAACTTCTTTTCCATGCTTAATTTCTCTTGATTCTTTCAACCCAGAAACTTCTGCTTTCCCTCTTTCGTATTTAACAACACAATCTGCTTTAACTTCTTCAAATTTAATATTAACACCAGCAACTTTTGCATTAGTAGAAATAACTTTCAAATAACCAGGAGAATCAGAAGCATAAACATTAACTTCTTTCAAATCAGAATCTTCAAATTCATAATCCATGAATTTCAAAAAAGGAAATTTCTTTTTATCATAATAATTAACACTCTTACCACTTCCAAACAGTGCTGCTTCAATTGCAATTGTCCCTGTTTTAGAATTCAAATTCAAAAAACTCTTTTCAGAACTATAACCACTTAATCTAACCAAAGCATAAGCAATAGTTCCTTTCAAATCATCTCTACAAAGCCGGATCTTATAATCTCTTTTGCTGATTTCTCCTGAAAAATCAATTCCAACATAACAATCATTAGAATAAATATAAACAAAAACAGTCACATCTGGATTCTTCAGATCAACTTTTCCTTCAACATAATCTCCAGTTGTTTTCTGAACATCAGAATTTTCAAGTTCATTCTCAACAACCCAACTTCGAGCAGCAAAACTCTTTTTATCTAACCACTTAGAAAAATCAATTTTAGAAATCCTTTCCAAATCTTCAATTTTAGAAATCTTAAACTCATCTAATAACAAAATTACCCTATTAGCCCCCTGACATTTATAACAATACTTTGCTAACTCTTCTTCAGAACATTCAAACACAACACAACTCTCTTTAACTTCACTTTCTTTCCCAATTAACTCTTTTATCTCAAGCTGAGTAATATCTTCCATTCCAGAATAACTTATAGCTAATGCTTTCATAAGAAAAAACAACTTAACAGTCTATAAAAAAGTTAGGTTTTTAAACAATGTAATATTAATCACATTCATGGATGTTAAACAAGCAATTGAAGAAAGAAGAAGTATAAGAAAATATCAAGATAAAGAAGTTCCAGAAGAATTTATCAAGGAAATGTTAGAAGCAGCGAGATTAGCTCCTTCTGGAAATAATGCTCAACCTTGGTTATACAAAGTAATAAAAGATTCTCAGCAAAAAGAAAAACTTCGAGAGAATGAAATATTTAAACAAGAATTTGTATATGAAGCGCCAGTAATTATAGTCTGCTGTGCAAATCCAGAAGCATACCCAAAAGCAAAATTCGAAGAAGGTTTTGATGATTCTTATGAATCAAGAGCTGCCAGAGATTTAACAATTGCAACTGATCATTTGGTATTAAGAGCCACAGAACTTGGATTAGGAACTTGTTGGGTTGGATGGATGGAAAAAAATAAAATCAAAGATGTACTAAATATTCCAAAAGATTATGTTGTTCCTTATGTAATTACTGTAGGTTATGCGGCACAAGAACCAAAACCACTAAAAAGAAAATCTATTGATGAAATTATTCTTTAACCAACTACCTTAGCAACAGCAGCAACTTTATCTCCTTCTCCTAACTTCATTATTCTAACTCCTTGTGTTGCTCTGCCTATAACAGAAATGCCTTTTGCAGGAACTCTTATTCCAACGCCTTTCTGGCTTATCAGCATCAATTCATCTTCATCTTTAACAGATTTAACTCCAACAACTTTTCCATTTCTTTCTGAACAAATAATATTTTTTACTCCACTTCCTCCTCTATTAATCAATCTATATTCAGATATTAAAGTTCTCTTACCATAACCATTTTCAGTAATTGTAAACAATGTTCTTTCATCTCTTGCAATCTCCATTCCAACAACAGCATCATCCACTTTCAATTTGATTCCTCTAACACCTTTAGCACTTCTTCCCATATTTCTAACATGTTTTTCATCAAATTTAACAGATTGTCCATTTTTAGTAGCTAACAATATCACACTTTCTCCAGTTGTTCTTTTAACACTTATTAATTCGTCATTTTCCTTTAATCCTATAG
The DNA here is from genome assembly GCA_036481345.1 of Candidatus Woesearchaeota archaeon. Taxonomy (GTDB): domain Archaea; phylum Nanobdellota; class Nanobdellia; order Woesearchaeales; family WJKL01; genus JAAOYC01. The sequence goes on along the minus strand of JAZGHU010000015.1, from coordinate 46,494 downwards.
CAATAATTCCTCCTTTTCTTGGCTTTGAAAATTCTTTCATTGCTGTTTTCTTAACAATTCCTTTCTTAGTTGCCATAAACAAATATCCTTCTTCTAAACTTTTTACAGGGATATAAGCAGTTACCTTCTCTCCCTCTCCTAAACGAAGTAAATTAACAATAGCAACTCCTTTTGCAGTTCTTCCTGCTTCAGGAATTTCATAAACTTTCATCCATTTCAATTTTCCTTTATTTGTAAAGAACAATACATAGCTATGAGTATTTGCAATAAACAAGTCTTCAACAAAATCTTCTTCTTTTGTAGTTGCTGCAATCACTCCTCTGCCCCCTCTTCTCTGAGATTTATATGTATCAATTGGCAGTCTTTTAATATATCCTGAATGAGTAATTGAGATAACAACATTCTCTGGCTTGATCAGATCTTCAGCAACAACATCTTCTTCTTCTTTTTCAATAATTACTGTTCTCCTTTCATCCCCATAATTTTCTTTAATTTCTTCTAATTCTTTCTTAATAATCTTTAAGATTCTATTTTCATCAGCAAGTATTGTTTTTAACTCTTCAATTAATTTCAATAATTCTGTATGTTCTGTCTTTATTTTCTCTTGCTCTAATCCAGTCAATCTCTGAAGTCTCATTTCTAAGATAGCAACAGCCTGCTTCTCAGTTATCTGTAATTTACTGATCAAAACTTTCCTCGCTTCTTCAGCATTAGAACTCTCCTTGATCATCTTAACAGTAGAATCAATATCTTTTAATGCAATTAGTAAACCTTCTAAAATATGCGCTCTATCTTCTGCTTTATTCAAATCAAACTTAGTTCTTCTCCTAACAACTCTTTGTCTATGAATAATATAATTATGAATCAAATCTTTTAAATTCAAAACTTTTGGTTCTCCACCAACTAAAGCCAGCATTATAATTCCAAAAGTTGTTTTTAATCTTGTATGTTTCATCAACTGATTCAATACAATATCTTGATTAGCATCTTTTCTAAGAGTAATAACAACACGCATACCTTTTCTAGAACTTTCATCTCTTAAATCTGAAATCCCTTTTACTTTTCCAGCATTAACAAGATTAGCAATCTCCTCAACTAACATAGATTTGTTAACCATATAGGGAATTTCTGTAACAACAATCTTGTTCCGATTCTTTCCTTCTTCAATATGCGTCTTAGCCTTGATAATAACTCTTCCTCTTCCAGTTGTATAAGCACTTTTAATTCCACTAACTCCAGAAATAATTCCCGCTGTTGGAAAATCAGGACCTTTAACATATCTCATTAGTTCGTCAACAGCAGCTTCAGGATTATCAATTAAATAAACACAAGCATCAGCAACTTCTTTCAAATTATGCGGTGGAATATTAGTAGCCATTCCAACTGCAATTCCAGAACTTCCGTTTACCAACAAATTAGGAACTTTAGCAGGAAGATAAAAAGGCTCTTTCAAACTTCCATCAAAATTAGGAACAAACTTTACAGTCTTCTTATCAATATCTTTCAGCATCTCTTCAGCTAACTTCTTAAGTTTAGCTTCAGTATATCTCATTGCAGCAGCCCTATCACCATCAACACTTCCAAAATTTCCTTGGCCATTGATCAAAGGATAACGAAGGCTCCAAGGCTGAGCCATCCTAACTAAAGAATCATAAACAGCAGTATCACCATGTGGATGATACTTTCCTAAAACTTCTCCAACAATTCTTGCGGATTTCTTAGAAGCCTTGTTGTGAAACATTCCCATCTTATGCATAGCATAAAGAATTCTTCTATGAACTGGCTTCAATCCATCTCTAACATCAGGCAAAGCCCTCCCAACAATAACAGACATAGAATAATCTAGATAAGACTTCTTCATCTCATCCTCAATAACTTGCTGGATGACTCTTTCTTTTGGTTTCTCTGAAATCTTTTCAGATTTCTGAGGCATCGAAGAGTCTCGCTTTTCGTTTGTTTGTTTTTTTTCTTCCATTCTGACGAGAATTTCCTATTAAAAAGAAACTATCTTCCTTTATAAACCTTTCGCATGAATTCGACCTTCTCAGCCCCTGTACTACCAGAATTCGCAATTTTAGCTAATTTTTGACTTTCTTAACAATATTCTCTTTAACCTGAAAACTTCTGCCGCAATAAACACATCTTTTACTTTTCCCTGCAACCAATCCTTTCATCACTTGATACTTCATATTCTGTTTGCATTTAGGGCATTTAATTAGAAACATCTTAATCATAAAATTTTTTATCTTCTTCTTTATCCAAATCTTCAACTGCTTTCTCTGTTTTCTCTAATTCTTTATCTTCTTCCTTTTGCATTTCTTTTAATTCTTCAACTTCAGGAACTGGTGCCGGGCCTTCATCTGGTTTGGGCTCAGGATCTTGACTTGTAGGATCAACAGGAGGTCCTTCTGTTTTGCTTTTATCAGCTTCTTTCTTCATCTCTTCTTTCTTTCTCTTAGCTTCTTCTAACTTTTTCTCAGCCTCATCAATCTCTGCTTCAGTTTTCTCTACCTTCTCTCTAATCTTTTCAGGAACAACATTCTTAAACACTTCTTTTGCCTGCTCTTTTGAAGGCAAATCAAAATACTCAAAAAACTTAGAAGTCAAAGTCAACTTGTTAGTTCTTCCATACTTAACTCTTGTAATAAATCCTAATTCTTCAAGTCTTTTCAAATGATCATATGCTTTGTTATGCCTTATCTTAACAACATCTGCCTGTAGTACTGGATATTTCCATGCAATAACAGCAAGAGTCTCCATCAAAGGCCGGTCTATCTCCATTTGACTAACAACTTTCCTCACCATTGGCATATAATGGTCTTTGACAGTCATCTTCCAATAACCTTCTCCTTCATCATTCAAAGTCATAGAACTGCCTTTAGCTTCATAATCCATCTTCAATTCATTCAAAGCATTCTTGATCTTATCAATATCTCTTATTCCAGTAATTTTAGAAATCTCATCTAAACTTATCCTCTTTGCAACAGTAAACAGTAATGCTTCAATTCTATTCTTTTCGTTCATCTTTAATCCAAATGTAATCCTCACCTTCTTTTTTTACAAATTTTTTCTTAATCAAGCTTTCCAAGAAATCTTCCATATGTTTCTCAGGCATTCCAGTTAATTTAGCCAAACCTTTAACTTTTTTGACTCCAACCTTCAATGCTAATGAAACAATATTTGTTGACAAAGAATAAATGTTCTTCTTCAAAAACTGATTCTCATTAGTCAGCTGCTTAACACCCATATCTAGTTTATGCAATTTGCCTTGCAGATCATTCATGATGTTAGTTATATCCCTACTCTTCATCCTAAATTCTTCAGGAGCAATAATCTCAATAGAACTTGGCATATAATCAAAACAAAATAGAATCAATGCAGGAATATCCTTGGTTAATAATTCAATTTCAACAAAAGCAGCAAACAATCCCTGCTGCTCTCCTTCAACTTCTTTTGGCTCATTAAAATCAACTGAAACTATATCTACATTTTCTCTTTTCTTAAGATGATCTACATATTCATTAAGTGTTTTCTCAACATATTCTTTGGGCTTTCCAACTAATTCAACAATCACTTTTGATTGAATATATCCTTGTTCTAATCTTTCTTTAACATCTACCATACTCAAAATAAGAATAAAGTCCTTTAAAAAGTTTTCGTGAATAGCAAATAATATAAACTAAAGGCGTTATTTCATGATTATGTGTTATAGTAAAGAAGTACAATTACTAACTGCACTTATTATTTTTCTTTCGTGTATATTCTTTTATTTCTTTTATTCGAAAAGATATGCTAAAACCAAGAAAAAATGGCTAATGCCTTTTCTCAGTAATGTAATCATTGCTTTTGCATTTATAGGGGGGCATCAATTTTTTGAATTTTTATCTTTAATAACAAACAATCAGATTATCTACAAAACAGGACTAATTATTTCACTACTCGCCCCTTATTTTGGATTAAGAGCAATGGAAGTCTTGCTCAATAGAAATCTTCGCAGCAAAATTGTCTTGTGGTTAATTGCTGCAGTAGGTATTGTCCAGATTTTCATTCCTGTATCTTTCGAGGTAGTTAGTTTTTATATCAGACATTATTCCCCTAAACTTTGGACTGCACTCTGGTTTTTTATTTTTATCTATATCCATATCTGTGCATTCACAGCAAGAAGCAAATTAAAAGATCAAAAATCTAGAAAAACAATTCTCTGGTTCCTTCTTGCAATTATGGATATATCCTTTATACTTGCTGTATTATATCTTTTATTTGGTTCTTTATTCCTATCAGTAAACATATGTTATGATTTAACTTCAATCTGGTGTACATTTGCTGTAATCCAGGCAATTTTCATACCATTCTTTTTGTCAGCACTGCCTTTTATCTTCAAAAGACCATCAAAAACAATCCAATCTTGGAAAACTACAATAATATATTTCCTTATCTCTTTGATAATATTTTTATTGTTTGGTTTAGGCAATAACTTTTTCGGATGTGTTGTAGAACAACTTATTTTTCGCTAATTCTTAGTAAATATCAATATAATCACAAATAAACTCAATAAAATAATAAACAACAAAGGAACCAAGTTTTTTGCTTTGAAAGAAGTTGATTCATAAACAAAAGCTTCTCTCCATTTTAAGATTCCAGAAGCTTTTCCAACAATTCCTTCAGCATATCCCCCTTCACTGACTTCTTCTATGACTCTCAATGTATTTGTTATCTCTTTTGCTGTCTTCTGATTATTCTTTATTATCTTGATTTTAAGATTATAATCTCCAGGAGCAGCATCAACTGTATTCCTTAACTTAATTGTTTCAGAACTTCCTTTTTCTAAAACAAAAGATTTCTTATTATCCTCTCTTCCACCACTATAAGCTTTATTCCCCTTATAGACATAACTCCAGATATCAATATCATAATCTTCATCATCATGATTATTTAATTCAACTCTAATGTCAAACTCTTCCCCACTTTTAATTTCATCTGGATTTGAAACAAGGTTATATTCAAATTTCTTTGCGCTTGTTGTGCTGCTTTTCTCTACCTTTACTATTTCACACAAGGAATCTGTAATATCTTCTACTTCTAACGGAAATGAATCCTCTTCAAAATCCTCGCTTGTCCATCCAATAAAAATATCATAATCTCCATCATCATATTTTTCATTGCAATTTGGATAAAGCTGAATAGGCACTGCTAATGAAACATTAGTATATTTTGTGGAAATTGTTATCTTCGACTCTTTGCTTATCTTTTCATCTCCATCTGCTATCCACATTCTTAAAACGCTTTTGGTTTCATCTCCTTTATAGAGGTTGACTTTAACTCTTATTGTCTGTCCAAATTTAGCTACATCATCTGAACCAAGATCATAAATTGTATCTATATCAAATTTAGAATCCTTTACTTTTGTGTAATCCATGTTCTCCCCTTCAGGAGTGGGCATTGTTCTCTGCCAATTATCAATAACATTTGCCCAAGAACTGCCCTCATCAGACCCTTCATAGCTCACAGAATCAATTAGGTTGTCTTCCTTATCATAAAATCTTAATTCTTCTATCCCTCCATTATTCAAAAGTCCAGAAAATCCATTTGTATAGATAACTAAAAATCCATTAGCAGGGATAATTGTTGTATCAACTGTTGTAGTATCTGCAATATAAACTTTATGTCCTTGTAAATCTTCTAAAAAAGCCCACTTTAGATTAATGTTTTGGCTTCCAGAATTATAAAGCTCAATCCATTCCCCTTGAGGCATTGGCGCATTATCATCTCCATGTGGATCTGGTAAAAATTCATTGATAGTTATTACACTATAATCAATTTCTCCAGTTCCATAAATACTATTTTGCATCCCTGGAGTACCATTCATAACAAAACCAACCGCCCAATTCTCTTGTGTATTTGCCCCATCTGGATTTATTTTCTCTAATGTATAGTCATTCCCATTTGCACCCCAGCTAGAACTATAGTTTAAAGTATCTGTATATGTGCTATCTGTAAGAATAATGCTGTCTTCTGTATTTTTTAAAGAAAGAGATATATCATAAGCATCGAAGTTGCCATCCAAGGGATTCCATACTCCATCATTATTTCCCCAATATGATTCAAAGCTTTCATTATCTGCGTCATTGCCGTCTATTAATTCATCAGCTAATACAATATATTCGTGAGCACTGATAACTATTCCATCTAAGGACTCACCATCTAATATCCAACCAGTTAAATTCACACTAATAGAATCCGTATTATATAATTCAATCCACTCACAATCATAATCATCACATTGCCCAGGATTATACATCACTTCAGTTATAACAATATCAGCCATTGCTATCTCAATAAAACAAAATACAATCAAACACAAAACAAGTTTGTGCATAAAGCCCCCCTATCACCAAACAAACTCCATAAAGCACTAGTTTTTTTAAATATTGCCTAAATAAACATACTTTAATCCAACTTCTTTAGCAATCTTCTCTGCCTCATACAATTTATCTTTATCAGTTGGACTTATATCTTGCATCAAATAATTAGGGAAAAATCTAGAAAAATGTATTGGAACTTCCTCTCCTAATTCTTCTTTAATCCACTTGCACATTTTCTTAATCTCAACAGGACCATCATTCAATCTATTAATCAAAAGATTAGTTATCTCCAGCCAAACACCTTCTTTCTTAATTGTCTTCAAACTTTCAAGCACAGGCTTTAACCAAGCCCCAGTATATTTCTTGTAAAATTCATTTGAAAAAGATTTCAAATCAATATTAGCAGCATCAATAACTTTGCACATTTCTTTCAGTGGTTTTTGATTGACAAAACCATTTGATACAATAATATTTTTTAATCCTTTTTTTCTAGCAAGCTTTGCTGTGTCCAAAACATATTCAAAAAATATTGATGGTTCAGTATATGTATAAGAAATACTTTCACATCCTTTTACAATTGCATCCCCGACAACAGAAGCAGGACTTAAATCAAGAAAAGGAACATCCTCTGGAACAGCTTGACTGATCTGCCAATTCTGGCAAAACTTACATCTTAGATTGCAGCCTGTTGTTCCAACAGAATAAGTTTTAGTGCCTGATAAAAAATGAAATAACGGTTTTTTCTCAATTGGATCCACATTAACAGAACATGGCGCAGCATAAACTAAACTATAAAATTTCCCTTCTTTATTTTCTCTTGCTTTGCAAAATCCTTTCTCTCCATTTTTAACTATGCATTTTCTAGGACACATCTCACACTGAATTTTCTTTCCTTGCAATTTCTTATAATGCTTTGCTTCCTTCATAAGGTAAACTAAATCTAGAATAGATAAAAACATTTCTTTTATTTTGTCACTATTTTAGAATACTAACGAAAGTTTAAATAATGTCAGAATTCATAGATTAGTTATTGGGGAGGTGTAATTATTATGAGATTTACAGATTTATTTAAAACAAGAAAGAAAGCTATACCAGAAAAAAGAGGATTAGAAGTACCAGCAGCTCCTCCATCAAAAGATGAACTGCCTACCTTTCCTTCTCCAGGAGAGATTCCTGAATTCAAAAAACAAAAAGCTCCTGACTTAGAGCTTCCAGATGTCCCAAAAGGACCAAGCCCCACTGAAAGAGCTGAAGATTATGCAATACAAAAAACAAGGGATGAATTAGAAGAAAGAGATGATCTTAGATTGAAAAAACCAATCTTTGTTTACCTTGAATCATACAGAGAATTGATGAATGAAGTTAGCTCAATTCAAAATACTCTGAAAGAAGGTTCAGATAGCTTATCAAGAGTCTCTGAATTCAAAGAAGATCAAGATAAAGAGTTCAACAAATGGGAATCTCAATTAAAGGATATCCAAAGAAAATTACTATATGCTGATAAAGCATTATTTGCAGCACAAAAATAAAAAGAGGTCGATAGTATGGAAGAAATGCCTGTTTATGTAAGAATTGAAGAATACAAAGATGTTCTAGACGTAATGAACATGATAAGGAATAAGATAGAAGATGCTAAAGAAACATTAGCTAAGATCAACGAGCTAAAAAATGAAGAAGATGCAGAGCTTGAACTTTGGCACACAGGTCTAGAAGAAGTAGAAAGAAAAGTAGTCTTTGTAGACAAAACATTATTTGAACCAACTACTCTTTAGAGGTTAGAAAATGCCTAAAGAAAAAGAAGAATCAATGTTTTATGTTGGAATGAAAGATCCAATAGAAATAAGAAGATCTCTGCTAGAATCTTCTAAAGAAGCTCTTCAATATCTTCAAAGATTTGAAAGATTCAAAGAAGTGAGAAAAGAGAAAGAAGCAGAGATAATAAAATTAAAAGAAGCTATGAAAGATATCCTGGCATTAGTAAGAAAGCTTAAAACAGAGCTTCCAAAATCAGGCCTAAGAGCTAAGCCCCATAAAGCAGCGCCAAAGCCCAAAAAGACTGCTGCAAAAAAAGAAGCTCCGAAAGAAGTGGCTCCTCCAATAGAAGTGGAAAAGCCAAGAGAAATGTCAGAGCTTGAAAAACTTGAAGCAGAGCTTAGTGAAATCGAAGGCAGATTAACAAAACTGTCTTAATTATTTCTTTATTTTTAGTAATCTTTAAAAACATCTATTTTCTTCTTTAGCTTATGCGGAGGTGCCGGAGTGGTCAAACGGGATAGACTCAAGGCATTTGAGTGATGAGTGCTCGTCAAGAGTGCGATGAAACGACCATTTGTAAGTCATCTATTGGCTTAGTGCCTACGAGGGTTCGAAACCCTTCCTCCGCATTTATTTTTTATTCAGAATTCTTAGACCATTCTCCAATTTTCTGGCCTTTCATAACTTGATCAAGCATTTCTAGTTCTTCATAGATCCCATCAATCAACTCATAATTCTTTGCTTCTTCTAAAGTAACCCAAGCATGGTCTGTTAAATCATCACATAATTTAACATCTCCACTATGATGGTCTGCATAAAGACTAATTACAACAGTAGGAATTCCATCTGGTCTTTTGAAAACTAAACTTGCTAAATAATTAATTTTTTTAATTTCTAATCCAACTTCTTCCATAACTTCTCTTCTTAATAAAGTTTCACAAACATTATACCATTGTCCTGCTGTAGTATCTGCATCTCTATGTTCATAATCTTTTGATTCTAATTTCCCTCCAGGAACTGTCCAAAGATTAGGAAATGCATGTTCATTCGGAGATCTTTTTGCAATTAAGAATTTATCATCTTTAACAATAATACCAGTTACAACAACATAATGAGCTTTGTTTGGGTCCATAGCTAAAAAGAATATATCTTCACTATAAATATTTTTCTTCATAAGCTTTTTAAAAAATATTTATTTCTTATAAACATGGAACCCAAAAAACTGAGTGAGATCCTAAGATCAATAGCAGAAGGTAACAATATCAAAGATTTCTGTTTGATTGTGTATAAATTTATAGACGATTCGTTTGACTTAGGGAAGATAGATTATAGACTAATTTATGAAGATTTTCATCCGGTTTCAACAATAGAAAAAGAATTAGGACAAGTTGAAAGAATGCGGTATAATGCTGATTATGAAAATGCTTTTGATGATTATTACGCTGGAATTGGATCTAAGGTCTTACTAAATGATGGATTAGAGGAACATTTACTTTTAGTAGATTTTAAAGTTCCTTGCAGTGATGAAAATTTAAAAGAAGTTCAAAATTTCATAAAAGAGAACAAATTAAATCCGGGGTTTATTCTTTTATCTGGTCGCTCATATCATTTTTATTCTAACTATGCTTATTCTATGGATGAATGGTGTTCTAAAATGAATGAAATTAAGGACCATCCAATTGTTGATTCAAGGTGGGCAAATATTCAATTAGAAAGAGAATTAGCAGTTTTGCGTACATCTTCTGGATATCACAAACCAAAAGAACCTGAACTTATTAAGATTATACAATGAATATCATAAAATTATAATATTTTTTCTTACATTGACTTCAACTCAATTTAAAGTCTAGAAAACATTTAAATAACTGCTTAATATTCTAAATTCTATGAAAACAATCAATCTCTCTTTAATTTTTTTAATTTTATTGTCACCAATAGTTTTTGCTGATGTAATCGCTCCCCCTTTTTCTATGCGATTAACAGTGTATGGTATGATTGGTTTTCTTGCTATTCTTGTAAATTATGGTGTAAACTTCATTATCTGTTGGCCTTTATCTAACTTAATAACAAAAATCAAAGCAAAACCAATTGCAAAAGGACTCTTGATTATAACACCAATAATGTTTGTTCTAGAAATATTGATAGTCTCTCTTATACAGCCTTGGACATTTGGAGGATATCTAACATTTGGATTGGTATCTTTTCCAGTAATCTTCCTATGCTATTTCATAGTTGGAAAAAAGATGTGGAAAATAGAGTCAAAACATGCTGTATTGATAGGAATCCTAATGGGAATAATAACAAACCCTGCATACCTTGCTACTTTCTTTTAACAAACATTTATATAGCATTTCTCCAAAATAAAAACCATGCCAATAGAAATATGCACATTGGGTGGCTATAATGAAATCGGAAAAAATTGCACTGCAATCAAAGTAGATGATGAAGTAATCCTTTGTGATATGGGGGTTTTCTTAGAACCGTATATTAAGTTGACAGAAGATGAAGATATTATCAATATCTCTACAGATCAAATGATGCAAGTAGGGGCTATTCCAGACATTTCAAAAATAGCAGATTGGAAAAAGAAAGTAAAGGCAATCATTCCAACCCATGCTCACTTAGATCATATTGCAGGAATTCCTTTTTTAGCAAAAAAATTCAAAAAAGCTGAATTATTAGGAACTCCTTACACTATTCAAGTTATCCAAGCAATTCTCAAAGATGAAAAAATGTCTATTCCTAATTCAATTAAAACATTAAGCCCAAATTCTATCTATCAACTGACAAAAAACATAAAAATTGAGTTCATAAATATGACTCACTCAACTCCACAGACAGCAATGCTTGCAATCCACACAAAATATGGGACTATTCTTTACTGCAATGATTTCAAATTTGACTCAACTCCGACTCTAGGGAAAAAACCAAACTTCAAAAGACTAAAAGAATTAGGAGAAAAAGGAATTCTTGCTTTAATCTGTGATTCAACTTATGCTCCACTAAGAGCAAAAACACCATCTGAAGCAGTTGCAAAAGAAATGTTAAAAGAAGTGATGTTAGGAACAGATTCAACAGATAAAGCAGTTATTGTAACAACATTCTCTTCACATTTAGCAAGACTAAAATCAATAATAGAATTTGGAAAAAAGATGAACAGAAAGATTCTATTGATAGGAAGATCATTATCAAAATATGTTTATGCAGGTCAAGATATTAAAATAATAAAATTTTCAGATTCTGCTCAAATACTAAGATTCAAAAGACAGATTTATGACAAATTAAAACAAGTTGAAAAAAACAGAGGCAAATATTTGTTAGTTGTAACAGGCCATCAAGGAGAGCCAAAAGCAGTACTTTCAAGAATAGCGAAAAAAGAATTTCCATTCCTTCTTCAAAAAGAAGATCAAGTTATTTTCTCATCTTCAGTAATCCCCACAAAAATAAATATTGACAATAGAGAAAAACTAGAAAATAACATCAAAAGTCAAGGAGCAAGAATCTTCAGAGATGTTCACGTATCAGGACATGCTGCAAGAGAAGACTTAAGAGACTTAATCAACATGGTTAACCCAAAACATATAATTCCTGCCCATGGCAATCTAGAAATGAGAGAAGCATTATTAGATTTAGCACTAGAAATAGGCTATGATAAAAACAAAGTACATCTTTCTAACGACGGAAATAGGATTTCTATATAGAACACCCAAAATTATGGGCAATTATATATAATAGCATTCACTCTTGTATTTTATGATTAAAACAATTATTTTAGCTATATTAATTATCATTCCATTAATTGTAGTAGCACTAGGAATTTATCTTTTGATTAAATATTATAAAACAAAAGACAGGAAGCATCTGATTTGGGGTTTAATCGCAATACTATCTGTTGCAATTATCGCATTTCTAATTTTCGTTGTATTGCCAAGAACCATGGTGGTTTTTTGAATATTTTTTCTTTAAATAAAAAAATTTATAAATAAGTAGTTACTTTAGAATAATAAACATTACGAGGGGGATTTTTAAAATGAAATTAAGCTTAGCAGAACCTAAATACTTTAAAGATAGTGTTTCTATCATATCAGAACTAGTTAATGAGGCTAGATTTAAGATAACTCCAAATGCAGTGGAATTAGTAGCAATGGACCCTGCAAACGTAGCAATGGTTATCTTTAAACTTCTATCATCATCTTTTACAGAATATGATGTTAAAGAAGAAACAGAACTAGCTATCAACTTAGGAAATCTAAAACAGATCCTAAGAAGAGCCAAACCCGACGATATGCTAAATATGGAAGTTCAAGATAATAAGTTAAAAATTCAATTAAAAGGAAATTCAACAAGGACTTTTTCTCTTCCAATCATAGAATTAGATGAAAAAGAACAAAAAGTTCCAGATCTAACATTTCCATTATCAATAGAGACAACTTCAGCTATCTTAAATGATGCTGTTGAAGATGTAGATATTGTTGCTGACTCTGTTTCATTGATGGTAGAACCCAAAAAATTCACAGTACAAGCAGAAGGAGATTTATCCCATGCTAACATTGAAATAAATGAATCAGATGAAACCAAGATCCAAACAGAAGGTTCTAGCTCAATAAAATCAAAATATTCAATTGAATATTTAAAAAAGATGATTGCTGGGTCAAAGCTAGCTCCTAATGTGACAATAAGGTTCAACAAAGACTATCCTTTAAAGATAGAATACAAAGCAGTGGATAAAGTTATGTTGTCATTTATTTTAGCTCCTAGGGTTGAAAACGACTAAAAACCATAAACTTTAAAAATAATTTTTGTTTCTTATATTAAATATGGTTAAAAAAGAATGGTTTGAAAAAGAGAAACCTAAGAAAGAGATTACTATTAAGTTCAAACTTAATACAGGGCATCTAAAACATGCTATATATATTCTTGTAATTCTCCTTTTAATATTAGTTATTTCATTGCAGCATTATGGAGTAATTCCAGCTAGAGATGCAGTTGGTGCTGCAACAAAAGTAATAGATACTGAAGATGAAGAAGAACAAGATAACACTTCTTCAGGAATCACTATAATCAAAGCAGGAGAAAACAAAACAATTAATCAGACAGAAACCAATTCTTCAGAGGAAGAACCAGAGCCAGAAGATGAAACACTTCCAATAACAGGAGAAATAATATTTACACTTGACAAGCTAAATCTTGATCCAAAACCAAAAATAGATGACTATGCAAAAGTAAGTTCAGTTGAATTCACAATCAAAAATCAAGATAAAGATATTATACCTAAGGTTGTTGCCTACCTCACTGAATATGGTGGAGAAGATGAAAAAATAATTATTTATGATGAATTAGAAGCAGGAGAAACTCTTACATTGACAGAATCAAAATTTGCTTTTGGATTTAATAATGTTGATCAATCCCACGAATTAAACCTAGAACTTTACAGTGGAAAAAAGCTTATAAAGAAGATTACTAAAACTTTTACATCAGATGATTAATTAGGAATTTCTAATTCAGAAAAATCTTCAGACTCTTCTATGCAAACATTATATTTAAAAAGAAAATAATTAGTAACTACCAGATCTTGATACATCTGCTTGCAGTTCATTTATTCTAAAGCTCCTTCAGATGCTTCTTCTCCACCAGCTTCTTCAGGAGAGTAAGATGGCACTGCTGTTTTGCTTATAATCAAGATATCTCCCACAGCTTTAACTAATTGATGTGGAACAATAACACCTTTAGCAGATCCAAGGACTTTATTCAAGAAAGATCCTTTAGTAGCTTTAACCTTCCATCCAAATACCTTAGTAGAAGTCATTATGCTTTCTTCAATATCACCAAAATATTCACCAGTATCAGTGAACACTTTCATTTCATAAGTTTCAGACACTTTTTTCATTTTAAGCATTTAACATCACCCGTTAATTATTATATCTTACCTGTAATTCCTTTATTTATATATTTTTCTGTTATCAATTACACATGCAAAAGTATATAAACTATATTAATCTCAATAGAAGAATGCGTCATAAAAATCTAACATTGATAGGCACATCTCACGTCGCCAAGGAATCCTTAAAAGAGGTAACTGATGTAATTGAAAAGCAGCATCCTGATATTATTGCATTGGAATTAGATCAAAAACGGTTCTATGCTCTCACGCATAATGTAAAAAGAAAAACAAGGATCAGTGATATAAAAAGAGTGGGTGTTAAAGGATTCTTGTTCAATATAATCGGAGCATGGATTGAAGAAAAAGTAGGCAAAATGGTTGGAGTTAAGCCTGGCTCTGAAATGGTGACTGCAATCAAACTTGCAAAAAAATACAAAATAAAACTAGCCTTGATTGACCAGGATATTGAATTGACACTAAGAAGAATCTCAGCAGAACTGACAAGAAAAGAAAGACTTCGTTTTGTTATAGATATCTTCAAGGGCCTTCTATTTAAAAAATCTGAAATGAGGAAATTAGGAATTAAAAATTTGGATCTTACAAAAGTTCCTCCTAAAAAATTAATCAAAAAACTAATAGGAATAATGAAAAAGCGTTATCCTGGATTATACAGAGTTCTAGTAGATGAAAGAAATAAAGTAATGGCGCACAATCTAAGACAGATTATGGAAAAATATCCAGATAAAAAAATCATTGCAGTTATCGGAGCAGGACACGAGCAAGAAATCCTAAATCTAATCAAATCCTCTCATGAAATAACATACTCTTTTAATATAAGAAATGTTTATAAACAATAAAGATAAATGTGAATAAAAGATGAATGAGTTATTTGAAAGAGCCAAAACATATCTCAGTTTTACTAAAGAAGAATTTCTTGAACTGGCTATTGCAGCATTGCTCTTTGGCTTTGTTTTTGCTTTCAGGCAATGGAGTGTCCCAAATTTATTCGTATCAATATTAATAGCAGGACTAAGTGTATTATTCCATATAACTGCTCAAAAAATCGCTGCTTTGCATTATGGCTATAAAGCTGAATTCAAAGTATGGTGGGTTGGCCTAATCATTCCGTTGATATTTGTTTTTATCTCAAATGGAACTCTCTGGTGGTTGATTATTCCAGGAGGCCTTACATTTTCATTGCTGGCTGGATTAAGACTAGGAAAATTTAGATATGGATTGAATTATGAAGCAATGGGTGTTATCAGCTTGATAGGCCCTGTTGCATCAATTGTCCTTGCTACAATCTTCAAACAGATAGATATCTGGTTTTTTGCAAGCTCTTCAGTTATTTTTCACAACATTTTTATATTTAATTTGGCATATGCAGTTTGTCAGCTATTGCCTATTCCACCATTAGATGGGCATTATCTGTTTTATGCATCAAGACTAACATATTCATTTTTATTTGGAACCATATTTACATATGTTATATTGGCCCTAGTATTCACATTTTATTCGTGGATCTTTGCTTTGCTTGCAGGCGGTTTGATTTGGCTAATATATTATGTTGGATTTGAAAGAAAGGTTTGGTACGGATGACAGTTGGAGAATCAGTTTTGGAAAATTGGGGAGAATTCCTCGCACTATCACTATTAGTAATTGGACTTCTATTATCCTTATCAATAAGCAGTGCTATTTTGCTTTACATAGTTGTAATCTTATCAGGATTCTTAGCAGGGAGATATTATTACACTAAAATTGGCAGACAGCCTTTATTTCCATTCTTCCTGATAATAATTGGTTTTATGCTGGGATATGCTCTTGGTTCTGTTGTTGGCAACAGGATTGTTGTTGTCATATTATTCATTGCCAGCTGGATAACAAGTCATCAAGTGCACAAAAATGGCTATATTCGAGTTTAATAAAATATATTAATGGCAACTTCTTTCTTTACTTTCTATGGTCACAAAAGAAGAATTCGGTCAATTCATTGCAGAAGTAGAGTCATTTAGAGATCTAATGATAGAAGAACTTGGTAAATTAAAGACTGAAATTGAATATTTAAAAGATAGTGTAGAAGAAATAGCAAGACAAACAAAAATTAATGTTAATAAGAAGATAGGTTAGGTGCCTGCACGAATGTAGTGAGTGTGAATTTACACTACCCACTGGTCACTGGACACCACCCCATAAACTATTTAAAAGAATTCTGCCTAATCAAAACAATGCTTAAAGATTTTACTCCAAGATTATATCAAGAAACAATACTTGCAACAGCAGTTCAAAGCAACACATTAGTTGTGCTTCCAACTGGAATGGGCAAAACAGCAGTATCTATGATGCTTGCAGTGCAAAGATTCAAGCAATACCCTAATTCAAAAGTTCTGATTTTAGCTCCAACAAGACCATTAGTAGAGCAGCACATTGAAACATTCAAGCAATATATGGAGCTTCCAGAAGAATCTTTTTCAGTATTCACAGGAATGATCAAGCCTGAAAAACGAGCAGAACTTTGGAAAACAGCAAAAGTTATCTTTTCAACCCCTCAAGGTCTTGAAAATGACATCATAACAGGAAGAATCAACTTAGAAGAAGTTTCATTGATAGTTTTTGATGAAGCACACAGGGCAGTTGGAGAATATGCTTATGTGTTTGTGGCAAAACAATATCATAAAAAAGCAGATTTTCCAAGAATCCTTGCTTTAACAGCCTCTCCTGGGTCTGATCTAGAAAAAATAAGAGAAGTTACTTCAAATCTTTTCATAGAAGAAGTTGAAGTAAGAACAGATAATGATCCAGATGTTAAGCCATACATACAAGAAGTAGAACTCAATTGGATAAAAGTTGATCTAACTCCCCCATTTGAACAGGTTCAAAGATTTTTGAAGAATATTATCCAAGATAGAACTCAAAAATTGAAAAAATGGGGAATTCTCCAAAGAAAAGATATTAATTTCGTAAGTAAAACAGATTTACTAAAGCTCCAGGCACAATTAAGGGGCCGTGCAGCTTCTGGAGAAAAAGATTTTACTCTTTGGACAGCAATTTCAGTTCTAGCAGAAATTATGAAAGTTCAGCATGGTTTAGAATTATTAGAAACACAAGGAGTTGTTGCTTTACATGGATACCTGACAAAACTAAAAAATGATGGTTATTCAGGAAAAACAAAAGCAGTAAAAAATATCATTGCAGACTTGAATTTCAGATCTGCATTTATCAAGACAGAAAAGATGTTTGAAGATGGAATCCAACATCCAAAACTGATTGAATTGCAAAAATTAGTTGAAAAAGAGATTAAACCAGGAGTAAAAATAATGATATTTAACCAGTATCGTGATAATGCAAAAAACATTGTTGATGAACTAAACAAACTCAAAAACATCAAAGCAAATCTTTTTGTAGGACAGCAGAAAAAAGGAGAATCTGGATTGTCTCAAAAACAGCAAAAAGAAATGCTTGAACAATTCAGAAATAATGAATTCAATATTCTTGTTGCAACATCTGTTGGAGAAGAAGGCCTAGATATTCCAAAAGTAGATTCAGTTATATTTTATGAGCCAATTCCATCTGCAATTCGTCATATTCAGCGTAGAGGGCGTACTGGGAGATTAGAAAAAGGGAAATGTACTATATTGATGACTCAAAACACAAGAGATGAAGGGTATAGGTGGTCTGCACATCATAAAGAAAAAAGAATGTATAGAATTCTCACTGACTTAAAATCAAAATTATCATTAAAACAACAGACATTAGAAACTATCAAATCTCCAAGATCTACAGTTGCAAAATATGAGAAAAAACAAGAAATAAAAGTCTTTGCAGATCACAGAGAAAAAGCTTCTGGAATAATAAAAGAATTGATAGATAAAGACGTTTCAATTAAATTAGATAAACTAGATTCAGCTGATTACATCCTAAGCAGCCGTTGCGGTGTTGAATTCAAAAAAGTTGAAGATTTTGCACAGTCAATCATAGATGGCAGATTACTTGAACAAATAAAACAATTAAAAAGAAACTTTGAATGCCCTTTGGTAATTGTTGAAGGGGAAACAGATATTTATTCAGCAAGAAACATACATCCAAATGCAATCAGAGGAATGTTAGCAACAATCGCAATCTCCTATAAAATCCCTGTCCTTTTCACAAAAAACTCAAAAGAATCAGCAGAACTGATTCATACAATTGCAAAAAGAGAACAAGATTCTTCATCAAACGAATTCTCAATGCATGCTGACAAAAAACCATTATCAATTAAAGAACAGCAGGAATATGTTGTCTCTTCTTTGCCATTAGTAGGTCCTTCCTTAGCAAAAGAACTTCTTAAGAAATTCAAAACAATAAAGAAAATAGTAAATGCAAAAGAAGAACAGCTAAAAAAAGTATCAAAAATAGGAGAAAAGAAAGCAAAAGAGATCAGAAAAGTAGTTGATAGCGATTATCTACTTTAATTTAGCACACCAAGATTCTGATTCAGAACAACCACATATTCCAGCTCCTGCATTTACATGCCATACTTCACATTCTTGTGTTTCAGAAGATAAACAATAACCTTCATTATCACATGGATTTCTTCCATAATTTGCTGTGCAAACATTATCTTCACATCTTGCTGGTTCATAATATTGGGCACAAAGCTCACACTCTCTTCCAGGACATGATTCTACAACTTTTCTATTGTTCCACCAGTCCTCGTGCTGTTTATTAATAACAGCAGGACATCCACAACAGCCCCTTTCTTCTACAACAATACAATCTTCATCAACATCACATTTCATTAATTCTTCTGGAGGCATATCCTTTTGGCAACCAGAAATAAGTAAAACACTCAAAATTATCATTCCAATTATTATTATTCTCATTTTGTTTTTATTGACTCAAAACTATATAAATTTATCTTAAGTTTTAATAAAGTTTATATACATCTTCTAATTGCTATTCTTGGGGTGAACCTAAAATGGTAAGTGCAAGCACAATATGGATTATAATTGCAGTAGTAGTTGTATTGTTTGTTGTCTACATCTATAACAGTCTAATAAAACTAAGAGTTAGGATGAAGAATGCTCTGGCTCAGATAGATGTACAGTTAAAAAGAAGGTATGATTTGATTCCAAACTTAGTAAAGACAGTAAAAGGCTATGTTAAACACGAAAAAACTGTTCTAGAAAATGTAACAAAGATGAGATCCTCATTAGTATCAGGCTCATTAGAAGACAGGACAAAAGCATCAGATGGCCTAACAAAAGCTCTGAAATCAATCTTTGCAGTAGCTGAAAATTATCCTCAGTTAAAAGCAAATGAAAATTTCAAATTACTGCAGGAAGAATTAGCAGGAACAGAATCAAAGATAGCTTACTCAAGACAATTCTACAACGACTCTGTAATGAAATTGAATGAAGCTATTCAAGTATTCCCAAAAAATCTCTTTGCAAAGATGTTTGGATTCAAAAAAGAAGATTACTTCAAAACATCAGGTAAAGAAAAAGAACCAGTTAATGTTGAATTTTAAATGGGAATTTACGAACAGATTGATTCAAACAAGAGGAAAAGCTTTTTTTTAATTTTTCTTTTCTTTATTTTAGTAATTATTATTGGATTAGTTATAGGATTATATTATGGTAATATCTACTTTGGCCCAATTCTAGCTTTGATCATAGGTACATTATATTTCTTGGTTAGTTATTATTCAGGAGATTCTATGATTTTAGCAATGACAAAAGCAAAAGCAGTAGATAAAAAACAATATCCCCATTTAGTCCATACAGTTGAAGGATTATCAATCGCAGCAGGAATCCCCATGCCCAAAACATATGTTATTGATGATGATGCATTGAACGCTTTTGCAACTGGAAGAGATCCAGAACATGCTTCAATAACAGTCACAACAGGATTACTTAACAAAATGAACAGATTAGAATTAGAAGGAGTTATTGCTCATGAAATGTCCCATATAAAAAATTTTGATATTAGGATCATGATGCTTGCAGCAGTCATGGTTGGCTTAACTGTATTGTTATCAGATTTCTTATTAAGAAGTTTCTTCTGGGGTTCAGGCAGGAGGAGGAGCGGTAACAATCGATTGACAGTGATATTAATAGTAACTGGATTTGTATTAGCAATACTCTCCCCTTTAATCGGAGAAGCAATAAAATTAGCAATAAGCAGAAAAAGAGAATTCCTAGCAGATGCAGATGGAGCATTATTAACAAGATACCCAAAAGGGCTGGCAGATGCATTAAGAAAGATAAAAAAAGATCCAGATCCATTAGTAGACTATGCAAACAAAGCAACAGCACATTTATTTATTTCAACTCCTTTTAGAAAAAAACAGAGTTTTATGGTAAAACTCTTTGCAACCCATCCACCAATAGACCAAAGAATAACTGCATTAGACAAAATGTAGTGAAAATTTTTATATAAGACTTCTTTACACCATAATGGGGGAACATGATTGATATAGGAACTGTCTTAAGACATTATAAAAGAGAAGATATCCAGAATGAACTAGTTCTTCATTCGAAAAACAAAGAATTAGTTGGCAGTTTCAAAGGAGAAGGTTATGCTAAACGGCCAGATACTCTAACTTATCCAAGAGATGTTCTAGAATTAGTAAAGCAAGGAATAACTTCTTTTCATGCTTCAGAAGAAATTTGGAGCAATCCTCTACAGCTAGATCCCTTACTAAAAAAACAAGAAATAGAAGCATTAAGGATTGGATGGGATTTAGTTATAGACATTGACTGTCCTTATTGGCCATACTCTAAACTAATCACTGATTTAGTTATAAAAGCATTAAAACATTATAATATTGAAGCAGTCAGTGTAAAATTCTCAGGAAACAAAGGATTTCATATAGGTGTTCCATTTGAGGCATTCCCTCAAAAAATAGGAGAAAACGAAACAAGCAAAATGTTTCCTGATTACATAAGATTGCTCGCTTTATACCTAAAAGAGATGATAAAAAATGTCTTCTTAAAAAAAGTCCTTGAAATGGAAAACAATAATATAGAAAAAATAGCATCCAACCTGAAAAAAACTTTAGAAAAACTCTCAGTAGGAGGAAAGGTTGACCCAGAAAAGATGATTGATATTGACACAATTCTTATCTCTGGAAGGCACTTGTACAGAGCACCATACTCATTACATGAAAAATCAGGATTATGTTCAATCCCAATTGATCCAAACAAAGTAATGGAATTTGAAAAAGAACAAGCTCTTCCATCAACTGTAAAAATAGATAAAAAATTAGGATTCCTAAATAGAGAAAACATCCAGCCAAATCAAGCAAAAGAACTGTTTGATAAAGCAACAGAAATGATGGTGGTAAAGAAAAGCAAAGAAGAATTTGAACATAAAGAAACAGAATATAAAGAAGATATACCTCAAGAAGCAATTCCAGAGCAGTTCTTCCCTCCTTGTGTCAAGCATATGCTGTCAGGATTAGAAGATGGAAGAAAACGTGCCCTATTTATACTAAACAATTTCCTATCTTCTGTTGGCTGGGAATATGATAAAATAGAACCCAGATTAAAAGAATGGAACAAAGCTAACAAAGAACCCCTAAGAGAAGTAATTCTTCTAGGCCAGCTAAGATATAGAAAACAACAGAAAAAGAAGATTCTCCCCCCCAATTGCCAAAACTCTATGTACTACAAGGATTTCAATGCATGCCATCCAGATAATCTCTGCAATCGTATAAAAAATCCAGTGCAATACTCAAAAAGAAAGACTTATTTCTTAAATAATAATAAAACACAAAAGAAAAATGACAATTGATCAAACAGTAGAAATTATAAGACTTCCAGAAGAAGGAATATTCAAAGTAGTCCAACTTTATTTAGATAACAAACCTTATTTACTTTGTGGTCGTCCAGACCAAGAAGAAATGTATCATCGAGATCTTTTAGCTTCTTTTTTATTGAGCAAGGATATAGAATATTCTAAAATTCCTATACCTGGTGATGAAGCATTAACCATGCCTTCTTTAGGAAGTGAAGAAGAAAGATATATAGTAACAGGGATGGGCGTGGCTTCAATTTCAAAGTCTAATAAAATATTCAAATTACCTCAAGGAGACAGTCATGACTACAAGATATCTATTGATGAAGAATTCAACGAATTATTAAGAAATACCCTTAAAGATTACACATTTTCATGAAAATAAACATAATTTCGCAAGCTTTATAAAGCCCCCATCGTTTCTCCATATCCTCGATACAGTGTTTAAAGGGTGTTTAAACACATATAGTACACCAATAGCCTGAAAAAAGACTTTTTCAGTACAAATGGTTGATGAAACTATTTTCTAAAAAAGGTCTTACTAAAAGGTTACTTTCAATAAAAGAGAAAGATAGAGAGATTAGTCTCTGAAAAAATAACGAGAAAGATTAAGCATGGCAAAAGGACATAAACCAAGAAGCGGATCATTGCAATTTTGGCCAAGAAAAAGAGCCAAAAGAGCTTATGCTAGAGTAAGCTCTTGGCCAGAAGCAAAAGATGTTAAGCCACTAGGGTTTGCAGGCTATAAAGTGGGTATGGCTCATGTAATATTTACAGACAACAGAGCTAACGCAATGACAAAAGGTCAAGACATCTCAATGCCAGTCACGATCATTGAATGTCCGCCACTAAAAACTGCTTCTATCATTTTTTACAAAAAAACACCATATGGCTTACGAGCTTCTTCTGCTGTTCTTGCACAAAAACTTGATAAGGAATTAGCTAGAAAAATAATTCCAGCAAAGAACATCAAAAAGAAAATAGAAGATTTCAAGCCTGAAGAATATGATGATATTAGAATTTTAGTTTATACACAGCCAAAACTAACAACTATTGGCAAGAAAAAACCAGAATTATTTGAATTAGGCCTTGGTGGAAAAATAGAGGAAAAATACAACTGGGGAAAAGAAAATTTAGGAAAAGAAATTAACATTCAAGATATATTCACAGAAGGTCAACATGTTGATATCAAATCAATAACAAAAGGAAAAGGACTAGCTGGCCCAATGAAAAGATTTGGTATTGCAAAAAGATCTCATAAATCTGAAAAAAGCATAAGAAATCCCGGAAGCTTGGGAGCATGGACTGGTTCAAGACAATGGAGAGTTGCTAAAGCAGGCCAATTAGGTTATCAACAAAGAACAGAACTAAACAAATGGCTTCTAAAAATAAGCGACAAACCAGAAGAAGCAAATTCAAAAGCAGGATTTAGAAGATATGGAATCATAAAAAATCAATATATTCTACTTAAAGGTTCTATTGGAGGAGCAAAAAAAAGACTGATTACATTAACAGCACCAATAAGGCCAGATAAAAAACATCCTACAGAAGCTCCTGTAGTATCTGAAATAATAAGTTAAAATGGAATTAAAAATACTATCACCAAAAGCAGAAGAAAAAGGAAAGAAATCCTTGCCAGCTCAATTTAAGGAAAAAGTAAGGCCTGATTTAATCGCAAGAGCTGTTTTAACATTACAATCTAACAAGCGTCAAAAATACGGCGCGTCAAAAGAAGCAGGAATAAGAGCTTCAGCTAATCTATCAAAAAGAAGAAGAAAATACAGAGGAACATATGGGATAGGACAATCTAGAACTCCTAGAAAAGTTATGTCAAGAAGAGGGACAAGATTGAACTATGTTGGAGCATTCGCACCTCAAACAGTAGGCGGTAGAAGAGCTCACCCTCCAAAAGCAGACAAGAATTGGGACAAGAAAATAAACAAAAAAGAAAATAGAAAAGCAATAAGATCAGCTCTAGCAGCTACAACTGATAAGAAAATAGTAAAAGAGCATGGCCATATTTTGCCAGAAGCTTATCCATTCATAATTGACAATTCATTTGAATCATTATCAAAAACAAAAGAAATCAAGACAGCTTTAGTTGCTCTTGGCTTAAAAGATGAGTTAACAAGAAGCTCAAAAAAGATAATAAGAGCAGGAAAAGGCAAGGGAAGAGGAAGAAAATACAGAAAAAAGAAAGGGATATTGATTGTAGTTGAAAAAGATTGCAATCTAAACAAAGCTGCAAGAAATATTCCAGGATTAGATATTACAATGATTAGCAGCATAAATGCAGAACTTTTAGCTCCAGGAACAGTTCCAGGACGTTTAACATTGTTCACAGAAGCTGCAATAGAAAAACTAGAAAAAGATAAATTATTCATGTAAAAAGAAAATGAATCCATACTCAATAGTCAAAAACCCATTATCCACTGAAAAATCAATCAGATTAATGGAATCAGAGAACAAGCTAATCTTTGTTGTAAATAAAAAAGCAACAAAAAAAGATATAAAAACAGCTGTTGAAAAATTATTCAAAGCAAAAGTAAGAAAAGTCAACACTTTTGTAACACAAGATGGAGAAAAAAGAGCATATGTTCAATTTTCAATGGACACTCCTGCTATAGATATTGCAACTCAATTAGGATTGATATAACATGGGAAAAAGATTAATTCAACAAAGACGTGGAAGAGGAACAGCTACATTTAGAGCTCCAAGCTTTAGATATAAAGGCGCAACTACTCACAACAAATTAACAGATAAAACTCTAAAAGGTAAGATCCTAGACTTAATAACATGTCAAGGACATTCAGCTCCTTTAGCTAAGATTCAATATGAAAACGGAGAAAAAACATTGATGATTGCTCCAGAGGGAGTAAGAGTTGGAGATTCAATACAGTCCGGTCCAGAAGCTAAAGCAAAAACAGGAAACATACTTCCATTAAAAAATATTCCCCCAGGAACTTCTATTTATAATATAGAAATAAACCCTGGTGATGGTGGAAAATTCGTTAAATCATCTGGAACCACTGCAAAAATAGCTGGAAAAACAGATGCAGGCATTACTATTGTACTTCCATCAAGCAAGAAAAAAATATTCAACCCTAATTGCAGAGCAAATGTTGGAATTATTGCAGGCTCTGGAAGACTAGAAAAACCATTCCTAAAAGCAGGAAATAAATTTTATGCTATGAGAGCAAAGAACAAGATATATCCTCACGTATTGGGAATATCTATGAATGCTGTTGCACATCCATTTGGAAGTAAGAGCTCTCATATTAAAGGAAGGCCTACTCAAGCATCTAGACATTCTCCACCTGGAAGAAAAGTTGGAAATATTGCTCCTAGAAGATCTGGTCACAAGAGGTAAAAACAATGGCTAAAAAAGAATTCACATATTATGGAAAAACATTGGATGAATTAAAGAATTTAAGTTTAAATGAATTCGCAGAAATAGCTCCAGCAAGAGTAAGAAGATCTCTTAAACGTGGCTTGACAGATCCACAACAAATACTACTTAAAAAAATAAAGAAAGGAGAAAGCAATATAGAAACACATTGCAGAAACATGATAATCTTGCCTGAAATGATGGACAAAACAATAAGTGTCTATAATGGCAAGGCATTCATAAAAATAATTATTTTGCCTGAGATGATTGGACATTATCTTGGAGAATTTGCAGGAACAAGAAAAGGAGTTTCACACTCTGCCCCAGGAATTGGTGCTACAAGGTCATCTGCAGCAATGTCAGTTAAATAAAATAGACAATGAGTCAACACAAATATGCAACAAAGGATTTGGATGCAGAAAACTCTGCAAAAGCGTTAGGTAGAACTCTAGCAATATCTACAAAACAATCAGTAGAAATCTGTAATTTGCTTAGAAATAAGAATCTGCAAAAAGCAAAACAAATCCTTAGTGATGTAATTGCAGAAAAAATACCAGTTCCATACAAAAGATATGACAGGGGTATGGGCCATAAAAAAGGAAAACTTTCAGTAGGAAGATATCCAATAAAATCATCAAAAGGAATACTTTCAATTTTAGAATCAGTAGAAGCAAATGCTCAATTCAAGGGGCTAAACACAGGCATTCTTGTAATAACTCATATCTGTGCCCACAAAGCAAGAAATCAACCAAGATATGGGAGACAACGTGGAAGAAATATGAAAAGAACACATATTGAAGTTGTTGTTCAAGAAAAGGCTGAAAAGAAACAAGAAGAGAAGAAAGATGCAAAAGTAAAAGAAGTAAAACAAGAGGCCCCAAAAGTTGAAGAAAAAAAAGAGCAACCTAAAGTTGAGGAAAAACAACCAGAACCAAAAGCTACTGAAGCAAAAGAAGAAAATAAAGATAATATTCAAAAAGAATCAAAATCAGAAGAAAAATCCGAGGAAAAGAAAAAATGATTGAAAGAGATTTTGTAAAACAAAAGAAGAAAGAATTCCAAATTCAAGAATTTGTAGTTTCCACTTTAAGTAATGTAGGCCACTCAAAGACAAGAATGCAGCGTACTCCATTAGGAGAAAAAATAATAATTCATGCTTCACGTCCAGGACTTGTTGTTGGAAGAGAAGGTAAAAATATCAAAAATCTAACATTAGCTTTAAAAAAGAAATTCAAATTAGAAAATCCTCAAATCGAAATTGCTGAAGTTGAAAAAATAAATCTTGATGCAAATATTGTTGCAGAAAGAATCGCTTCATCTTTAGAAAGATTCGGTTCAAGCAGATTCAAAGGCATAGGTCATAAAGTAATGGCAGATGCTATGGGTGCTGGTGCTTTAGGTATTGAGATAATAATTTCAGGAAAAGTTCCAAGTTCAAGAGCAAAGTCTTGGAGATTCTATCAAGGCTATCTAAAGAAATGTGGAGATATTGCTATAACTGGGGTTGATACAGCTTATGCAGCTGCAAAACTAAAATCAGGTGTTGTTGGAATCCAAGTTAGAATAATGCCTCCAGAAACAAAGCTTCCAGATCATATTGAATTAATAGAAGAAAAACAAGAAATTGTTGAAGAAGTAGAAGAAGATAAAAAAGAAGAATCTGAAACATCAGATGAAAGTAAAGAAGATACTAAAAAAGCAAAGGAAGAAAAGTCTTCTAAAAAAGTTGAAAAGAAAAAGAAAGAAGACGTTAAAGAAAAGAAATCTGAAGAAAAATCAGAGGAAAATAAAGAATGAAGGCAAAAGATTTACGTTCACTGTCCAAGTCAGATCTTAATTCAAAGTTAGAAGAATTAAGAAAAGAAATGATTAAACATAATGCTCAAATCTCTACAGGGACTACACCAAAAAGTCCCGGGCAAGTTAGAGAAACTAAAAAGACTATAGCCAAGATATTGACTATAGTTGGAACTCAAAGAGTTTCAAGTAAACAAAAGGAAACTTCCGAAGTACCTAAGGCAGAAGTAAAAGAAGATGCTAAGCCTAAGGAAACTAAAGAAGCTCCTAAAAACGAGGAAAAAAATAATGGCTGAAGTTTGTCCAGACTGTGGGCTACCAAAAGAACTTTGTGTTTGTGAAACTATTGCAAAAGAAAGCCAAAAGATAACTGTAACAACAGTAAAAAAAGCATTCGGAAAAATTAATACAGTTATCAGAGGCATTGACGAAAAAGAAATCAACCTCAGAGACCTAGCAAAGAAGCTGAAAAGCCAGTTTGCTTGCGGAGGAACAGCAAAAGAAGGTAAGATTGAGTTGCAAGGAAACCACAAACAAAACATCAAAGAAAGTTTAATCAAATTTGGTTTTGCTCCAGAGACAATCGAAGTTAGATAAACTCGATTAAAACAACGGAAATAGAATGAAGTCAGAAGACATCATCAAAAGAGAGATAATAGGCTTGACAACAGAAGTTGTTGACTCTAAAAATAAGGGCAACATTGGAATCAAAGGAAATATCATTGATGAAACAAAAAACACAATCATAATTCAACATAAAAAAAACAAAAAAAGATTATTCAAAAACAATATCACACTCAAAATTAACAATCAAATAATCAAAGGAAAAACATTGCAAGGAAAACCAAAAGACAGGATAAAATCACGATAAGTGATGCCGAATTTACGAGGAAAAAACGAATAACGAGGAAAGTCAAGCAAAATGAAAGCGAAAAACATAGGAATTGATGTAAAAGCACCAAAGAAAGCATGTGAAGACAAAAAATGTCCTTTCCATGGAAATGTAAAACCAAGAGGAAAGATATTCACAGGAGTAGTTTTAGCTAAAGATGCCCATAAAACAGCAACAATAGAGTGGTCTTATTCAATTGCTGTTCCAAAATATGAAAGAACTGAAACAAGAAGAACAAAAATTCACGCTCATAATCCTTCATGTATCGATGCTGATGTTGCAGATGTAGTAAGAATTGCTGAAACTCGTCCTTTATCAAAAACAAAAACATTTGTTATTGTTGAAAATTTAGGTAAGAAAAAAGGATTCATAGAAGAATTATCTGCAAGAGAAGAAGCAACAGTAGAAGGAGCACAAAAAGCAGAACCAAAAGGAGAATCAACAGTTAAAGAAGAAGAGCCAAAAGTTGAAGAAACTCCTAAGGTTGAAGAGTCAAAAAAAGAAGAAAAATCAGAAGAGAAGGAAGAGCCTAAAGAAAAAGTTGAAGAAAAGGAGGCTAAAGAGGAATGAAAGCAGTAAAAGCAAGAGTTACAAGAGGATTGCCAACAGGAACTTTAATCAAAACTTGTGATAATTCCGGAGCCAAAATATTAAAAATATTTGGTGTAAAATGCTACAAAGGAGTAAAAGGCAGAATGCCTGCAGCAGGAGTTGGAGATTTAGTAGTCACTTCTGTAAAATCAGGCAAGCCAGACATTAGAAAAACAGTTGTTTATGCTGTTATTGTAAGACAAAGAAAAGAATACAGGCGTCCAGATGGAACAAGAATCAAATTTGAAGATAATGCAGCAGTTGTATTAAAAGATGATAAAGGAAATCCAAAAGGGACAATTTTCAAAGGTGCTATTGCAAAAGAAGCTTGTGATAGATGGCCTGCAATTTCAAAATTAGCAAATATCGTGGTATGAAAAAATGAAAAGATTTTCAAAAGAATGGATTAAAAGCAAAGCGCCTAGAAAGCAGCGTAAATATAGATATAATGCTCCATTACATATTAGAAATAAGTTCATGTCAGTTCATCTGTCAAAAGAACTTAAAGAAAAACACAAAAAAAGAAACATCACAGTTAGAAAAGGCGATACTGTTAAGATTTTAAGAGGACAATTCAAGGGAAAAACAGGAAAAATTGACAGAGTCAACTTGAAATCAACAAAAGTCTATATTCAAGGAATTGAATCGACAAAAAAGGATGGAACAAAGACATTCTATCCGTTCAATCCATCTAACTTAATGATTATTGAATTAAATCTTAGTGATAAAAAACGAGCTAAGAGTTTAGAGAGGAAATAACAATGGGAGAAAAAATACAAAGACACTTATCAAGACTGGCAATGCCTAAATCTTGGAAAATAAAAAGAAAAGGAATTAAGTGGGTTACTCGCCCACATCCAGGCCCGCATTCTTTAAAACTAGGTATGCCTCTAAATGTATTACTAAGAGATGTTCTAGAATATGCAAGAACTACAAAAGAAGTAAAAAATATCCTTCAAAATCAAGAAATCCTTGTTGATGGGATCAGAAGAACGAATCATAGATTCCTTGTTGGATTGATGGATGTTATCTCAATTCCAAAAACAAAAGAAAACTTCAGAATTCTACTTAATAAAAAAGGATACCTCATAGCATTTCCAATAAAAAATGATGCTAACATAAAGCCAAGCAAAATAAATGGCAAATCTATTATCAAAAAAGGTAAATTACAATTAAACTTATTCGATGGGAAAAATATCCTATCAGATAAAAAAGAAGCAAAAGTAGGAGATACAGCAATAATAGAACTTCCTTCTCAAAAAATCAAACAGATAATCAAATTTGAAAAAGGAGCTACTATTTACCTTGTTGGTGGAAAACACATAGGTGGAACCGGAGTAATAGAAGATATAAAAGAAAACAAAATATCATACAAAAGCGGCAAAGACAAGGTTGAAACTCTAAAGAAATATGCTTTTGTAATCGGAAAAGAAAAATCATTGATACAATTACAAGAATAAAAAAATGAATCCAATGAGGAATTTAAGGATAGAGAAAATCACCCTAAATATAGGAACAGGAAAAGAGCAGGCTAGATTAGAGAAGGGTATGAAACTATTAAAGATGATAACTGGGATTAGTCCTATTAAAACAGTATCAACAAAAAGAATTCCTGGATGGGGCTTAAGACTTGGCCTACCTATTGGCTGTAAATTAACTCTAAGAAAAAAAGCTGCAAAAGAAGTGCTTATCAGATTATTAGAATCAAAAGACAATCAATTATCTCCTAATCAATTTGACTCTAATGGCAATCTTGCATTTGGTATTCCTGAATATATAGATATTCCTGAAGCAAACTATGATCCAGATATTGGAATAATGGGTCTAGAAGTTTGTGTTACATTAGAACGTGCAGGATTTAGAATTAAAAAAAGGAAATTGAAACAAAAAAAGATTCCAACAAAACACAAAATAACAAAAGAAGAAGCGATAGACTTCATATCTAAACAATTTAATGTTAAAGTGGGGGAAGAAGAATGACTGCATCAGACCACAAAAAGGTTTACAAACAATTGAAAGCAAAACCAGCTAAATTAATCAAATTTAGAAAACATAATGCTCCTAAAAAAAGAACTTGCGGCAGAAATCTAAAAAAATGCAGCAGATGTGGGAGACGAGGAGGCCACATAAGCAAATATGGTCTAGATTTATGCAGACAATGCTTCAGAGAGATAGCAAATAAAATAGGATTTAAAAAATACAGTTAAGGTGAAAAAATATGTTAAATGATCCACTCGCAAATGCATTATCAAAAATAAAAAATGCAGAAAAATTAGGAAAAAACTCATGTTCAATAGCTCCAAGCTCAAAAGTTATCAAAGAAGTATTTAGAATAATGCAGGAAAATAAATTCATTGGAGAATTTAAAGAAACTGATAATGGCAAAGGGGGCATAATAAAAATAGAATTGATTGGTAAAATCAATAATTGTGGAGTGATCAAACCCCACTACTCAGCTAAACAAGATGGATTTGAAAAATTCGAAAAAAGATATCTTCCTGCTAAAAACTTTGGTATTATAATTGTTTCAACACCGCAGGGAATAATGACTCAGCAAGAAGCTGCTGAAAAAAATAGTGGAGGAGTATTATTAGCTTACTGTTATTAAAAAATGAAACTAGACTTGACAGAACAGATAGAAATTCCAGAAGGAGTAGAAGTTAAGATAGACTCAGGACTAATCTCAGCAAAAGGTCCAAAAGGAGAAATTTCTAGAAGATTAGCATATCCAAAAGTATCTGTTGACGTTAAAGATAACAAATTAACAATCTCCTCAAAAAAAGCAACAAAAAGAGAAAAAAGAATAATTTTTACTTTCAAATCACACCTTGTTAACATGATTCAAGGAGTTACTGAAGGACATTCATACAAACTAAAAGTTTGTTCAACACACTTTCCAATGACTGTTGCAATAGAAAATGGTGAATTTGTTGTTCAAAACTTTTTAGGGGAAAAAATTCCAAGAAAATGTAAAATTCAAAAAGATGCTGAAGTAAAAATAGAAGGTCAGGATATTATGGTAGAAAGTGTCGATAAAGAGGCAGCTGGTCAAACAGCAGCATCTATTGAACAAGTTTGCAGAATAACAAAAAGAGATAGAAGAATTTTCCAAGATGGAATATATATAATCACAAAATCCAAAAAAATTTTGAAAAATGAATAAAGAAAAATTAGCATTGAGAAAAAAAATCAAGGCAAAGAAGCCAACTTTTGTTAGTCAAGACTCCCATAAAAGGATAAGAATAAGGGCTAGATGGCAGCGTCCAAAAGGTTGGCAGTCAAAGATAAGGCTAAACAAGAGAGGCTACAGAAAAACAGTAAGGCCTGGTTATGGCTCACCGAAATCAGTTTATAGCTTAGATCCATCTGGACTAGCTCCAATAAGAATAAGCTCATTATCTCAACTAGAAAAAATCAACAAAGAATCAGAAGGAATTGTTATTGCTTCTGCAGTTGGTGGAAAAAAGAGAATTGAAATAATAAAAAAAGCACAAGAAGTTGGAATAAAAATCCTCAACATAAAAGATCCTGATAATTATTTAAAGAAAATCGAAGAATTGCGAAAGAAGAAAAAAGAAGCAAAGACAAAGAAAACTGAGAAAAAAGAAGCTAAGAAGAAAAAAGAAGCTAAAAAAGAAGAAAAAGCAAAAGAAGAAGTTAAAGAAGAGAAATCTGAAGACGAAAAGAAAGAACAAGAAAAAAAGGAAAAGGATAAACTCTTGACTAAGAAGGAATAAAAATGACTCAACTTAAACTCCAAAAAAGACTTGCATCAGACATATTGAAATGTTCTGAAAAAAGGATTGTCTTTGATCAAGATAAATTAGAGGATATTAAAGAAGCAATAACAAAATTAGATATAAAATCTCTAATCTCAGGAGAAGCTATTAAACGTAAGCCAGTCAAAGGGGTTTCAAGAGTAAGAGCTAGAAAAATAACAATTCAGAAGAGCAAAGGTAAGAGAAAAGGTCCTGGCTCAACAAAAGGTAAAAAAACAGCAAGACTTCCAAAAAAGAAAGCGTGGATTGGAAAAATAAGAATCCAAAGAAGATTCCTTAAAGAATTGCGTGACAAGGAATTTATAAGCAAATCTAATTATCACGGACTTTACAGAAAATCCAAGGGAGGATTTTTCAGAAGCAAACGTCACATTAAACTATACTTAGAAGAACATAAACTTATACAAGAGAAAAAACAATGAAATCAAAAAAAGCAACTGTCCAATTCAGAAGAAAGAGACAAGGAAAGACAAATTACAAGAAAAGGTTAAAGCTATTACTATCTGATAAACCAAGATTAATAGTAAGAACTTTCCTAAAAAATACTTATGCTCAAATAGTAGAATATAGTCCAGAAGGGGATAAAATTATCGTGGCAGCGACTTCTAGAGAACTAGAAGCACTAGGTTGGAAATTTAGTAAAGGAAATGTTCCAGCTGCTTATTTGACTGGATTATTAGCAGGAACAAAAGCAGTCAAAGCAGGAGTTAAAGAAGCTATCCTTGATACAGGATTGGCAAAGCCAACAAAAGGCTCAAGAATATATGCTTGTTTAAAAGGGGCTGTTGACGCTGGATTGAATATCCCTCATGATGGGGAAATATTTCCAGATGAAACCAGAATCAATGGCAGCCACATAGCTAAATACAAAAAAGAAGCTGCTGAAATTACACAAATATTTGATGAAATCAAAAACAAAATCAAGGTGAACGAATAATGCCAAACGCAAAAAAGAAACTTCCAGAAGCTGAGCAGAAATCAAAAGCTGCTGTAGAAAAATCTCAAAAACCAAAAGAAAAAGAAGCAAGGAAAGAAAGAAAGAAAGGATTTGGTAAAGAATTCGATAAAGAAGCTTGGAAACCAAAAACAGAAATAGGTAAAAAAGTAAAATCAGGAGAAATAAAAGACATAGATCTTATCCTTGATAATGGACTTAATATACTTGAAGCTGAGATAGTTGATGTTTTGCTTCCAAACATTCAAGTTGACCTTTTACTAATAGGACAATCAAAAGGTAAGTTTGGCGGGGGTGCCAGAAGGATATTTAGACAAACACAAAAGAAAACAAGAGAAGGAAACAAACCAAAATTCGCAACTGTTGCTGTTGCAGGAAATGAAAATGGATATGTTGGAATAGGTTATGGAAAGAGCAAAGAAACAGTTCCAGCAAGAGAAAAATCCATAAGAAACTCTAAACTAAATATAATCAAGATTAAACGTGGCTGCGGTTCATGGCAGTGCGGTTGTAAAGAATCTCATACAATCCCTTACAAAGTAGAGGGCAAGTGTGGTTCTGTAATACTTAAACTTATCCCAGCACCTAAGGGAACAGGCCTGAAAGTAGAAGGGGAAGTAGGAAAAATCCTTAAAATGGCTGGAATCAAAGATGTATGGTCCAAAACATTAGGTAAAACAAGTACAAAACTTAACTTAGTTTATGCTTGTGTTGCTGCTTTGAAAAATTTGATGCAAATCAAAATAAAAGAGCAAGACATTGCAGCACTTGGTATTGTTGAAGGAAAGATGAATGCAAAAGAAGGGCCAAGAGAGGAAGATTTTGCTGAAGTGATTAAAGCAGGTACTCAGACGACGAAGGAGTCTGACTCTACGCAAAAGGAAGAAGGAGAAGAAGAAAAAGCCAAAGAAAAAAAGAAATCTAAATAAAATGGCAGAAGAAAACCAAGAGATACAAAAAGAAGAAAAGAAGCAATACAAAAAGATTGCAATAGTTAGAATTAGAGGATCTGTTAAACTCAAAAAAGAAGTAAAAGATACTCTTAACATGTTAAAACTTTACAAACAAAATTCATGTGTTATTGTTAATGCATCTCCAAGTATGCTTGGTATGATCAAAAAAGTACAATCTTACATAACTTGGGGAGAAGTTGACGAAGAAACTGCCTCATTATTAAAAGAAAAAAGACAAGAAAAAGATAAAAAATATTTCAGATTACATCCACCAAGAAAGGGATTTGAAAGAAAAGGAATAAAAATTCCATTCAAACAAGGTGGAGCATTAGGACCAAGAGGAACTAAAATTAATGATTTAATCAAAAGGATGATTTAAAATGGTAGTAAACAAACGTAAAAGATTTTCCAGAAGGCGTGGATCCACTTCCCATGGATGGGGCTCTATGAAAAAACATAGGGGAGCTGGAAACAGGGGAGGAAAAGGTATGGCTGGAACAGGCAAAAGAGGAGATGCAAAAAAGCCATCTATCTGGAAAGATAAAAACTACTTTGGAAAGCACGGATTTAAAAAGAAAAATCTTATGATAATAAAGACAGTTAGTCTTTCTTATATTCAAGAAAAAATTAATACTTTATTAGCAAAAAAACTAATTGAACAACAAGGAGATATTATCATCGTAGATGTGAAAAAACTTGGGTTCAATAAAGTTTTAGGCAATGGTAAAATAACAAAAAAATTCAAAATAACTTCTCCATTATTTTCTGCAGGAGCAATTGAAAAGATACAAGCTGCAGGTGGAGAAGTGATCCAACCAGAAAAGGAGGCGACTCCTGCTGAAAAACCTCAAGTCAAAGAAGAGAAAACAGCAGAAGCTGCTCCTGAAAAGACTGAGGAACTTAAAAAATGAGTTTGTGGGATAATCTATTATCAAACTTACCAGAAGTCCAGGGTCCTGAGCAAAAAAGATTAGCTTTTAAGGAAAAATTAAAATGGACTGGCATAACTTTAGCTATATTCTTCATTTTAGGATTAATACCTTTGTTTGGCTTAGGATCAAATGCATTACAACAATTTGAATATTTATCTTTAATCTTAGGAGCTAAATTTGGATCAATAATTTCATTAGGAATTGGTCCTTTAGTAACAGCTTCTATTGTTTTACAGTTATTAAATGGTTCAGGGATAATCAAGTTTGATCTTACATCTCATGAAGGCAAAAAAAGATTCCAAGGAACTCAAAAACTATTGGCAATCTTCTTTGTAATATTTGAAGGAATAATCTATGTTTTTATGGGAGGCCTAGCTCCGCCAGCAACTTTTGCTGGAACAGGTATTTATTTCCAATTACAATTGATCTTAGTATTTCAATTATTCCTTGGTGGAATGCTAATTATGTTTATGGATGAAGTTATATCAAAATGGGGTTTTGGTTCGGGTATCTCCTTATTTATCGCAGCAGGTGTTTCAGAACAAATATTCATAAGAGCTCTCTCTCCATTGCCCTCTCCAGCTAATCCAGGGATAGCTACTGGAGCAATTCCAGCTTTATTCCAATCATTATCAGCAGGAGATCCAATAACAGCTGCTTTGATGATTGCAGCAGTCATATCAACAATTTTAGTATTTGCGATTGCTGTTTATGGACAGGCAATGAAAGTTGAGATTCCTTTATCTTTTGGTAGAATTAGGGGCCATGGAATGCGGTGGCCATTAAGTTTCATATATACATCTAACATTCCTGTTATATTGATTGCCGCGCTGATGGCCAATATTCAGCTCTGGGCGCGTCTCTTGCAAAACTGGGGACACCCCATACTAGGGACATTTATAGGAAATACTCCTGCCTCCGGCTTGGTTGCTTGGTTATTTTCTCCAGATCTTGTTGGAAAATTAATCAAAGGCAGCTTGACATTTGCAGATGTTTCCCATGGTTTAGTTTATATGCTTATTATGATCGGAGGGGCTGTAATGTTTTCAATATTTTGGGTGCAGACATCTGGAATGGATGCAAAATCCCAGGCAAAACAAATCATGTCCTCCGGCCTGCAAATTCCTGGCTTTAGAAGAGACCAAAGAGTTTTAGAAAGATTATTAAATAGATACATCTGGCCTTTAACTGTAATGGGTGCTATTACTGTTGGATTTATAGCAGCATTGGCAGACTTATCAGGAGCATTAAGTAGGGGGACTGGAATATTATTGACTGTTATGATCATTTACAAGTTATATGAAGAAATTGCAAAGCAGCATATGTATGATATGCATCCAATGATGAGGAAATTTATGGAATAACTTTCCTTTTGATTTCGATATGAAATCATAACGTAAGTTTATGGAATACTCGAGGTAAAAAAATGGCATTTGAAACTATACTTAACCCAATAATGGCACCATTATTAGGGATACCTTCATTCTGGTCTATTCTAATAATCTCATTAGTTGTAGCAGTATTAATTACTCTAGTTTACAAATGGATGACAGATCAGCATCTTATGAGGGCTTTGAAGGAAGACATCAAAAAGTTCCAAAAACAGATGAAAGAACTTAAAGATAATCCTAAGGAATTCATGGCAGTCCAAAAAAGAGCAATGGAAACAAACATGAAATACATGATGCATTCAATGAAGCCAACTCTAGTAACATTTATTCCAATTATTTTGATATTTGGATGGTTAAATGCTAATATAGCATTTGAACCTATTCTTCCTGATCAAGAATTTACAACAACAGCAATGTTTGATAGAGGAACTTCAGGCGAAATAACTCTTATTGCACCAGAAGGAATTGAAACAACCTCAGATTCAACACAAGAAGTTGAATGTCGTATGGAAAAAGGATGGATTCGTTCAAAAGAAATATGTGAATCTCAATGGATATTAAAAGGTGTAACAGGAAACTATCTTTTAGAATATGAATTTGATGATCAAAAAGAAACTCAAGAACTGCTAATAACAGAAGAAAAAGCATACGAAAAACCCGTAAAAGTTATAAAAGAAGGCAAATTACAGCAGTTGAAGATTGATAATGAAAAAGTAAAACCAATTCCAGGGCTGCCAATTGGCTGGCTAGGAACATATATTATATTTTCAATTATCTTTAGTATGACATTAAGAAAAATAATGAAATTGCATTAAGGGATATACATGGTAGGATCAAAAAGAAAAACAAAAGCAAAAATCCAAAGAGAAGGCCGTTATGGTAGATTTAAATCTAGGAGTAAGAAGTTAAAATACGTAAAAACACCTGGTGGAAGAACAGTTACACATTATAAAGCTAAAAAAACAGGAAAAGCAAAATGTGCTGGCTGTGGAAAAGTTCTTCCAGGAACAGCAAACAAATCTGTTTCAAAGATGAAAAATCTGCCTAAAACAAAGAAGCGTCCAACAAGACTATTTGGAGGTTATTTATGTTCAAGTTGTACAAGAAAAAAACTAATAAAAGGGGCTAGAAGATGATTAAAATTTCATTAATAACTTGGTTGATAGAGATGATAAAACTTAGATTCGAAAAGGATGAAAAATGATTGAAATCGGAAGACTATGTATTAAAATTGCAGGAAGAGACGCAGGAAAGAAATGTGTAGTTGTAGATGTAATAGATGATAATACAGTCTTAATAGATGGTGAAACAAGAAGAAGAAACTGTAATATCAAACATATTGAACCGCTAAAAGAAACTATCAAGATCAAAAAAGGAGCATCTCATACTGATATTGTTTCTGAATTCAAAAAACTGAAAATAGATATCAAAGAAAAGAAATCAAAAGATACTACAGAAAGGCCAAGAAAAGTTAGAAAAGCAAAAGTAAAGCCAGATGCCCAGACGAAGGAGTCTGACTCTTCATCTAAAAAGAAAGAGACTACAAAGAAAAAAGAAACAGCGCCTAAGAAAGAAGTTAAAAAATAATTATTTCTTCATTACTTCAAACAATTCTGTCAAATTCAATTCAAATCCACATACAGGAACATTCAAATCAAAATTAGAAAGAACTTGTGGACTTATTTCTCCAATATAAGCAACTTTCTTGCCTTCAACAACAACTCTTCCTACTCTACCTTCTATAAAACTAGAATGTTCTACTTCAACAACTTTATAATCAACTCCAAATGATTTCAAAATAAAGTCAATTGCCTGCCTTGCTTCTGTATAATCAGCAGTAGCATGCGCTGAAACAACTGCAATCCTATGATAATCAACAGCCTTTCCATCTTTTTTGGCTGTAACTAATCCTTCTTCAAATATTTTCTGTGGATATTCAACACTTTTGTTCTTGCTAAGTACATTCATGAGTATAGGAAGAAGCCAATTTCTCAAAACAGAATATCTCTCTGAAATATATTCTTTTAACTCTATCAAACTAAATTCATCAACATTCATCTTTTTAAACAAAACTTCCCTATCAGCGAGTATTGCTGACATAACTTCTTGATAACCTAATCCAACAGCCATCTCTCTAACCTTATCCACAAATTTTACAATTGGAAATGTTTTTCCTTTTGTATAAGATTCCATTGCTTTCATTTCAATGTTCTTATAACCATAAGCAATTGCAATATCTTCAATAACATCAACAGGATGCATTATATCTCTTCTATAATTTGGAATCTTAACAATTCCCTTACTATATCCATACTGCATCTTTTCAAGCAACTTTTTTATTTCCTCTTCCTTCAAAGCCAATCCTAACATATCCTTAACCTGAGTTAATGAAATCCTCATTGATTCATCAAACAAGAAAGGAGTTATAATCTTATCATGTTCCCTATCAGGATATTCTACATCCACAGACTCAATTGTAAATCCTCTTTCATAAAAAGCCTGAGCAAATATGTTTGCAGCTAGCAAAACAGAATCTAAATCTTCTCCTGTTGCTTCAAAAAATAAGTCTTCATCTCCCATCTCAATCTTTCCAGAGTAATTAGAGTTTATTATTGGTGGAAAACTCAAAACTTCTTCATTCGCATCAATAAGTATGGGATAATTTTTCATTCCTTCTAAAATCCAAGCATATTCTTGTCCAGCGGGGTGATCTTCTAAGATTTCCTGTTGAGTCATCTCTTTTTTATATTCTAATGGGGTAAATTTAATTGATTCAGGAGCAGTTGCTTTATACACAATAGGAAATTTAATCTTCTTATAATTATAAACACCAATTGCTACTTTCTTTCTCTTTCTTCCATAACCAGCGCAAAACTTCTCTTGTAGATCAATCATCTGTTTAATAGAATTGTCCGTAACTTTGCATCCTTTTGCAACAAATGCAGCAATAAACGGTCTCACTTTCTTTACACTTTGATCAACTATAAGTTTATGTTCTGGTTTCTTAAAAACTTCTAATGGTGGAATTCCTTTCTGCTTTCCAACCAATCCTTTCAATAATCTTGCAATTCCTTCTACACTCCATAAATAAGGAAGATTAGTGTCTCCTGCAGTCACACTTATTTCATCAGTCTCTTCATCATAACTATCTAATTCAATCTTTCCATATTCTAACAGATCTGCAAGTTCTTCTATAGAGATATCTTTTCCAACTAAATTCTTCAAATCCTTGTATGTAAAAGTTATTGTTGGCATTTTATTTCTTTACCTTCTGTATTTCATATATTGCAACAAAGGCCCAAGCTAAATTCAAAATAACAAAAATATAGCTTTTTATTGTATAAGCATAACCAAAAAGCAATATAGCCCCAATTAAATTCAATAAATGAAATGTTGGCTTTTCTCTTGATAATTTTCTAAATTCCAAAAGAGCAAAAGCTATCAATAATATTCCTGCTCCCAGTGCTCCAACATATCTTATCATAGATTCACCTTTGTTTTCCTTAAGATATTTAAATCATGACTGTATAAATTTCTAATATCTTTTAATCCTAGTTTAAACATAGCAACTCTTCCAACCCCTAATCCCCAAGCAATAACAGGAACATTTACCCCTAAAGGTTTTGTCAATTCTGGTCTAAATATTCCTGCCCCTCCCAATTCAATCCATCCTAATTCAGGATGTTTTGCATGTAATTCTACAGAGGGTTCTGTAAATGGAAAATAAGCAGGAACTAATTTTATTTCATCTGTATCTGCAAATTCTTTTGCAAACATCTGCAATAATCCAAATAAATGTTTTAAATTCAAACCTTCTTCAATAACAAATCCTCCAACTTGATTAAAATCAGGCAGATGAGTTGCATCAATAACATCATATCGAAAACACCTGCTTATTTGAAAATATTTTCCAGGAATTTGCAAATCTTTAGAAGCTAAAGTTCTAGCACAAATAGATGTATCATGTGTTCTTAATACATTTCGTTTTGTTCTTTGAGTATCAAATTTATACTGCCACCCTTTACTTCCAGTACCAAATCCATCTTCATGTGCTTTCTTAACATTATTAACAATTTTTTCATCGAGCTCAGCATATTCGGGATCCTTAATATAATAAGCTTCATGAATATCTCTTGCAGAATGGAACTGAGGCATATACAAAGCATCCATATCCCAAAAATCTGATTCAACGATTGGGCCTTCTCTTTCAATAAATCCCAAAGATAAAAATTTCTGCCTTACTTCATCCAAAAACCTTCTATAATGCTGCTTTCTTCCACCGAGAATAGCAGGAACATTTATACTTACATCAAAACCCCTAAATTTCTTTTTCTTCCAGCTGCCATCTTTCAGCATTCCTACAGTTAGTTTGTCTTCAACATCTCCTTTTATTCCAGACTTAATTAATTTCTTTCCTAATTCAGTTAATTCTATTGATTTTGTTTTTCTTACTTCTAATTTAACAAAACCCCTTCTATCTTTTAACTCCTCAAATACCTTTCTTTCTTCTTCAGAAAGATTTGCAAGAGCAATAGGAAACTTCTTAGATAAAAAATCTTCAACTTTCTTCAAATTCTTTAATAAAAATTTAGCTGCAGGGGTTGCTTTAAAAGCCATTCCTTCTTTTTCCTTGCTAATAATAATAGCAGAATTCTTCTTAAGAATACCCATACTAACTCCAAATTCCTGGGCATTTAGCTCTTTCCTAACTTCCCCTTCCTTAACAGATTTCCCCCCAATAATCTCTAGGAATCTTTTCTCAGGCAAACCTTTATCTAATACTTCTTTCGCATTCTCTCCTAACTCAAGAACTTCTTCTAAATCTTCTTTTATCTTAAGAACTTCTTTATTAGAAAGCCATTGCAGTGCTCGCATAACTTCTACATCTTTCAATCCACTCTCTTTTA
This sequence comes from Candidatus Woesearchaeota archaeon, assembly GCA_036481345.1. Taxonomy (GTDB): domain Archaea; phylum Nanobdellota; class Nanobdellia; order Woesearchaeales; family WJKL01; genus JAAOYC01. The sequence goes on along the minus strand of JAZGHU010000015.1, from coordinate 5,134 downwards.
CAATATCATCAAAATTATCAACTTTATCTAAAACAGGTAAAACTTTTCTTTCCAGTGGATGCAATTTATTGATTAATTTATCTATCATTATATTCAAAAAGACATGATTATTATATAAAGATTATCAAAAAAAGAAATAAAAAATTTATTTGACTTGCTTCATGTCTTTCCAAGCAGTGTCAAATAAACTACTCATCGCCGATGCAAAGAATGGGCTTTTAATCCAAATTCCTACATCATAAGTTGGATGCACATCTTTGTCATCCATTAACATAAAAATAATATCTGTATCATCCACAACACAAAATCTAGCACTTGGATTTGTAACATTCCTAACTTCAGCAACAGAAGAAACATCTTTCAATACTCCCTTGTTCTCTTTTGTGATTGGTGCTGCAATCTTAATTGCAACCCCTCTTTTCTTTAATTTCTCAAACACTGGTTTCAATCCTTCAACTTTTCTCATCAATCCCTTGTCTGTAGTCATTATTGTTACAGCCCTTTCAGCATTTCTTATTGTAAGTTCTAAATGATTATATAGATTATGTCTTCCTTTCAAACTTCCACTTAAATCAGACGGCTCAATCAATTCAATTCCTTGGTTGTGTAAAGTATTTAACTCTCCAATTACATCTCCTGCTTTTAAATTTTCCAGCCTTTTGATTTTCTCATCAGCTTCTTCTTTCATATTTTTCTTAACTCTTTCAACAACTTCTGTAGGAGGGACAGCAATATATTTAATCGGTTTTCCCAGCTTCATTACAACAAATCCTTTCTTCTCTAAACTTTCAAGAACATCATAACTTCTGCTTCTTGGAACATTTGCAATATCTGATAGTTCTCCAGCAGTACTCACTCCTCGAGAAAGTAGTGCAGTCCATATCTTTACCTCGTACAAGTTCAATGAGAAATACCGTCTTAAGTTGCTTAAAAATTCTTCTTTAACAATCATTTAAAACCCCCCTCTTTTTTTAAATTTACTATTCGTTTATACGAATAAATATCACCACTATAAATACATTACTTTTTTTCACTTCACTGTGATGTTAATCTCTCAATAGTCATAAAAACAGAACTCCTATATAAATATTTAGGTTTGCTAAAAATTATAAAAAAGTTTAAATACGCCCTCTTCCATCATAATAAAAATGCAACAACTTGACTTTCAAAAGACAAAAAAACTTTTAGAAAAATACAAATTGCCATTTGCAAAATCAGATTTGGCAACTTCTCCTGAAAAAGCAGTAGCGATTGCTAAGAAAATTGGTTATCCTGTTGCACTCAAAGTAATCTCAAAAGATATTCTCCATAAAACAGATATAGGGGGAGTTAAAACAAATATCCAAGATGAAAAAGAACTTTCTTCTTCCTATGATTCTATATTAACCAAAGCAAAAAAGAAATTTCCAAAAGCAAAGATTGATGGAATCTTAATACAAAAAATGGAATCAGGAATTGAAGTAATCATTGGAATGAAACGAGATCCTCAATTTGATGTTGTATTAATGTTTGGTCTAGGTGGAATCTTTACAGAAGTACTAAAAGATGTTTCATTTAGAATTGCTCCAATAGACAAACAGCAAGCAGAAGAAATGATAGATGAAATTAAAGCCAATCAAATCTTAAAAGGAACTCGTGGAACATCTCCAGTTAAGATTTCTGCTTTAGTTGATATATTGACAAAAATTTCAAAACTTGCAATTGAAAATAAAAAAATCAGAGAACTTGATCTTAATCCAATAATTGTAAATGAAACTTCAGCAGCTATTGTTGATATAAGAATTTTAGAAAATGAAAAATAACAGATTAGATGCATTATTCAATCCAAAAAGTGTTGCTATAATCGGAGCCTCAAGAAATCATAACTCAGTAGGTTATGGTATTTTAAAAAATATCCAAAAAGGGTGTGTATTTGAAAATGAATATTGCAAACCTTTCAAAGGAAGAATCTATGCAATCAATCCAAATGCAGATGAAATTCTAAATGTAAAATCATATCCAAAAATTACATCAATAAAAGAAGATATAGATTTAGCAATAATAGCAGTTCCAGCTAAAATTGTTCCAGATGTAATAAAAGATTGTGCAGCTAAAAAAGTAAAAGCAATTATTGTTATCTCAGCAGGCTTTGCTGAATTAGGAGAACAAGGTAAAAAACTACAAGACCAAATAAAAGATATAGCTCAAAAAGCAAAAATTCCTTTAGTAGGACCAAACTGTCTTGGAGTCATAAGACCTTCAGCAAACCTTAATGCAAGCTTTGCCCCATCAATGCCTCCAGAAGGCAACATTGCATTTATTTCACAATCAGGGGCAATTGCTAATAGTATAATTGATTGGGCAATAGAAAATAACTATAAATTTTCTACAATAATTAGTTATGGAAATAGGGCAGACTTAGATGTGCATGATTTTATAGAATATCTTGAAAAAGATGAAAAGACAAATGCAATTGCTATCTATCTTGAAGGATTAGAAGATGGAAAAAAATTCATGGAAATTGCAAAAAAAGCAAGCAAAAATAAGCCAATTGTTGTATTAAAATCAGGAAGAACTGACTCTGGCATTAAAGCAATCTCTTCTCATACAGGTTCATTAGCAGGCTCTTATGATATTTACAAAGCAGCATTCAAACAAAGTAATGTAATTATTGCAGATTCAATTGAAGAATTATTCAACACAACAAAAGCTTTAGCTAGCCAACCAGCTGCTAAAGAAAATTCCATAGCTATTGTTACAAATGGTGGTGGTTGTGGTGTGCTAGCAGCAGACTTTTGTTCTGAATTAGGAATAAATGTTGTTGAATTAAAAGCTTCAACAATAAAAAAACTTGATGCAACTAAAAAAATGCATCCTGCGTACTCAAGAGCAAATCCTCTTGATATTGTTGGAGACGCTTTGCCAGAAAGATATGAAGCAGCAGTTGATACATTATTAGCAGAAGATTATATCTCTGGTCTCATTATCATCCAAACAATGCAAACAATGACAGACCCAGAAGAAGATGCTAATATAATAATTGAACTATCAAAAAAATATCCAAACAAGCCAATAATATGCGTATATATGGGTGGAAGATTCAGTAAGCGCGGCAGATATATTTTAGAAAACAATGGAATTCCAAATTACGATGACATCAAAAAAGCGACTTTAGCAATGAAAGCTTTAGTAGAAAGAGGAAAACATTAATAGGATAATTTATATCTCAAAATTCCCCCAATTCCCCCTAATCCATCTAATTTCTTTCCAGCTTCAAACTCAGAATTAATTATATGGATGTCTCCTTTGACATTATCAACTATCTTCATTATGGCATCAATCTTTTCATATTTTTCTTCTTCTCTTTTCTTCTTGATGAATTTGTCAGTAACAAGCAAAGTTTTAACAGCTCCAGCATTTGCAGCTTTCTCAACTTCTCTTATTCCATAAACTCCTAATTCATCTTTAGATATCTCAGAAAGTAATTCTTCAACAACTCTTGATTCTTTTGCAAGCCTATCTTGCATCAGAACTTCTTTAGTTTCAGGACGCTTCAAAACTTCATTAATAGCATTCTCACTTACAGAACTGCAGGTTGCAGGAGTTATTTTCTTTTTCAGATTTTCATCTTTAATTTGTTTTAACAAGTCTTCTTTCCAAAAAGCAGGACTTGCCACAATAATATGCTCAACTTTGTATCTTCCAGTATATTCTCCTAGACTTTTTATAATCTCAGCATAAAAACTTCCTTTTGCTACAACTCTTTCTTCTTTTTTCTGGACTTCTCCATGCAAACTGGTCAAAATTTTATATCCTTGGCTTTTTGATAATGCAAAGATTGCTTCTTCCCTATCTAAAATACAAATTAAAATCGCTGGCTGCTTAGCACTAGAAGCTTCTTTCAATTTATCTAATTGGAATTTTAGCCATTGCTCTTTAACTATCACAGCTTGGGTTCCTTCTTCAAAATTAAAAGTATGATAGCTTCCTTTGGCCACATCTTCATGCCCTTCTTGTATCACTCCAGAAACTCTCAGAATATCATCCTTGAATTCTAGCTTCTCAACCAAAATTGAAATAAAAATCCTTTTCTTTACAACTTCACTTCTTCTTTGATCAGAATCTCCAATCTTGATTTTTCTTATAGTTTGGCCTTTAATAATATCCTTTGGTTCAATAATATGGCTCAAATACCATAAATCATCCAAATTATCAATTTTGATCTTTATTTCTCCTTTTTTCAGATTTTGATTTAATATTTTCATAATTACACTGAATTTAGAAAAACATTTATATATACTTTATTGTTTTATATAGCACAGCTTAAACTAAGAAATACTATTTTAAGAGGTGTTAAAACATGTTTTTCAAAAATAAAAAAGGCGGTGCTGATGCTAGCGCAGCTGCAGCGTTGATTGGAGTAATAACTTTTCTAATTATACTATATATTTTATTCATACCTCCAGAAGAAAGAGAAAAAATATTAGGGGATGAAGAAGATCTTAGAGGAGTAGAAGAAGGGGAAACAAAAATATTATTATCTGAATCTCCTGAACGGCTCTTACCTGCTGAAAAAAGAGGATTTGAAAAACTATTTTCTGCAATAACAGTCTATGTTGGTGAAGAGGGGATAAAACTAAAAGAGATTAATACTCTTGAAGTTAGCAGAACTATATTTAATAATAGAAAAATAGCTATTAGTTTTGATGTTTCAGATCTAGATAATATAAAAGATTCTTTACTTAATTTCTTAGTCGAAGAAAACAGAGGAAAATTGATCATAAAGTTAAATGGTGCTGAACTTCTTAATAAAAAGTTAGAGCAAGGCAACATAGATCCAATTGAATTAAAAGGAAAATTGCTCAAGGGGATAAACACTTTAGAAATTGAAGCATCTTCTCCTAAGTTATTATTCTGGAGAAGAAATAGATATGAACTTGAATCTGTCTTAGTTACAGCAGACATGGTTAAAAAAGAAACCCAAGAAAGTTCATTGAATTTTCTAGTTAACATAGAAGAAAGAGAAAACATGGAAAAAGTAAAACTTAGATATCTGCCAGAATGCGTCGAAGAAAGTGTTGATCCATTAACAATTTCAATAAACAATTACCCACTTTATTCGTCAGTTCCTGCTGATTGTAATATCCCAGCAAGA
>JAZGHU010000014.1:0-21015 GCA_036481345.1 Candidatus Woesearchaeota archaeon | reverse complement strand
TCTCCATTGAGATGCTAAAAGAATTGCGTGATTTTCAGGAAGAACAGGAATCTCAACTCCTTCTGGCAAAGATTTATTAGTATAAGCATCGCAAACCCTATTAAGAGAAATATTCCTACTATCTCCTTTTCCGCCCCATCCATCTCTCAAATATTGTGCTATCTTTACTATTCTTAATCTCTCATCATTATCACAAAGAGCAGGCTCTTCATCAGTAGTTCCACCTGACATAGTATCGCAACTTGCACAATTAACCTGATTTTTTGATTCCCTAGTTATATCTGGTCTAGCCCTTCTAAAACGATATTTTTTGTCAAACTCTTCTTTTTTTAATTTTACTATTTCACAAAGCGTCATTTTAATAAAGGATATATTTGGAGAATAAAAAGTTTGTTATAAAAAAGTTTAAATACTCCAAGATCAATTAATCCATTATGACAGAAGAACAATGCCAGCAATGTGGATTTGTTGTCCAGGAGATAGATGATGGAGAAGAAGGCATTGATTACTATGTAGGTGTTTGTCCTTCTTGTGGTTATGATCCTTATCCTGATGAGGAAGATGAAGTTTAAATTTATATTAACTTAATCATGGAACATATTGCAATAATGAAGAAGTCTTGGGGTTTGACTAAAAAAATTCTATCAAGCCAAAAGAAAATTGAATCAAGATGGTATAAAGTAAAATATGCTCCTTGGGATAGAATAAAAATAGGAGAAACTGTTTACTTCAAAGATTCTGGTGAACCTATCACAATAAAAACTAAAGTTGCTAAAGTTATTCAATTTTCTGATTTAAATCCTAAGAAAGTTAAAGAGATTTTGTATAAGTATGGTCAAGCTGATGGATTAGGTATTGATAAAATTCCAGAATTTTTTAAGTTATTTAAAGATAAGAAATACTGCATGTTAATTTTTCTGAAGAATCCGCAGAAGATCAAATCTTTTGATATTGATAAAACTGGTTTTGGAGCAATGTCTGCTTGGATTTCGGTAGATGATATAAATAAGATCAAGAAGGCGAACCCAATTAAAAACTTAAATTGAATAGAACGTTTTCTATACCGAAAATGCCAAATTTAGTGTATAGATGGAGTTAGATTAAAGAATCCAGTTTTAAACTATCTTGATTCCATCTGATCTTTTTAGAACATGCAGTGCATAATTCAGTTTTGTTCTGCTGTCAGAATAAAGAGTAAATATAGGTTCTCCTTTTTTTACATAGCTTCTTTCATTTTTATATAAATACAGCCCAGCTTCTTTATCTCTAGGAGCACCTGCAATTCTCGCCATCTTGCTGATAGTAAAATTATCAATATCTTTTATTTTTCCTGATTTTGGAGATTTATAAGTATAAGTGAACTTTCCAAGCCTCATCTTGTCTGGATCAATATTAGGATTCCCTCCCTGCTCTTTTATTATCTCTTTCATCTTTTCATAAGCTGATCCAGAATCAAGTATCTCTTTTGCTTTCACTTTAGCATTTTTAATTCCAGCCATTTTTAGTATAGATGCAGCCATTTTCAGGCATTTAATCTCCAGATCTAATGGTTTCTTAGGATCTCTTCTTAATACATAAAGTACATCTCTTGCTTCCAAAACAGGACCTATTCCTTTTCCAATTGGATGAGAACCATTTGTTATCTTTACTTTGACTTTCATCCCCAATCTTCTTCCAATCTGGATAAATTTTCTTTTTAGATGATTTGCTTCTTTTTCTGTCTTGATCTTAGTATCCTTGCCCAAAGGAATATCAATAAATACATGTGTTGAACCAACTGCTGCTTTTTTAGCTAATATTGAAGATAACAACATGCCTTCTGGATCTATAGAAAGTGAATGCCTTACTCTGATCATCTTATCATCTGCTGCAGCTAAATCAACTGCTCCACCCCACACAATGCAGGCATTTGTTTTCTTAACTACTTTCTTTATTTTATCTAAAGATAAAGATACTGAAGTAAGAACTTCCATTGTATCTGCTGTTCCTGCCGGAGATGTTATTGATCTTGAAGATGTTTTTGGAACTGTCAAGCCAGCAGCAGCTAATATAGGGACAACAATCATTGTTGTTCTATTTCCAGGAACTCCTCCTGTACAATGCTTATCTATAACAACAGGAGATTTAAAGTCTAGTTTCCCACCATGTTCTGCCATTGCTTTTGTTAATGCAACTGTTTCACTCAATTCCATATGTTTTGTATAACTTGCTGCAATGTAATAAGCTAATTCAATATCTGTTAATCTTCCTTGTACAATATGTTTTACAATTTTATTGATCTCAGGAGTAGTTAGTTTTTTCCCATCTAATTTCTTTTTTATAAAAGAGATAGAAATAGGTTTTTCTTGTATATCAATATCAACTAAATTTCCATTTTTAGCATTTAATTTGTCTAATACTTCTTCAAACAAACCTATGCTGCCAGGAGGTACTGCCTTTTTGCTTTCTGCAATATCAACAACAGCAGTTGTAATTTTCTTTCCTTTTTTCAGCACAATCCTATCTTCAGGATACAAGTCTAATTTTCTTGCATCATCAATATTCAAGATTGTAATAAGAACTCCACCAGTAGCTATATCCATGTCTTTAACTTTAAGTTTCAATCTATCACGCTCTTTATTTTTTCCTAACAAATGTCTTCACAAACATTACGAAAAGAGAAAGGATAATCGGACCTATTATGATACCAACTATTCCTAATAATTTTAATCCACCTAACAAACCAATTAAGATTATAGCAGGATGAATATCTGCTTTATCTCCGATCATTTTAGGTTTGATAAGGGTGTCAACATATGTAATGATTATTCCGCCGACAGTCAACCCAACAACATTAAACCATTGTCCATGAAATCCTTGTATTATTGCAGCAGGTATCCAGATAATTGTACCTCCTATAAACGGAACAAAAGTAAGGAATGCAATCACAATACCCCAAAACACCGGAGAAGCGACCCCAAATAATTTAAAAGTAACTGCCCCAATAATTCCTTGGGTTAAAGCCATTACAAAGAAACCAAATATAATTGCATAGACTGTTCCATGAATCTGGGTCAAGATTTCTTCTTTTTGTATTTTTCTTAATGGAATGTTTTTTTCTATTTTTGCAACAACTGCAGGACCATCTTTTAACAAGAAAAATGTAAAAAAGAAAGTAAGCATCAATTCAAATAATCTTGTAGGAACAGTAAAAACAAATTGTAATGTGCCTTCTGTTAGTTTAGAAGATAATTTTGCAAAGCCATCTTCAATATAATATTGAACTTCTGGTCTGCCTGTAACTTCACTTAAGAATTCAGGAATAGTTGATCCAGCTAGTTTTTGCTTTAATATGACATAACCCACATTAATTTCTTTAGTAACTTGATACATGATAAAACCCATTGGAATTACCAATATGAGAATCAAGATAACTGAAACAAGTAATGCAGATAGGTTTTTTCTCTTTGTTTTTTCTCTTAACCATGTATAAATTGGATAAAAGATATATGCTAGAATCAAACTAGTCAATAATGGTATTATAAAAGGATATACTAATAAAATAGCCAATATCACAATAAGTGCAAATAGCACTACATAGAAAACTTTATTTGGACTTATTTTTTTGATTTTAAAACACCTTTTAGATTAATTTCTCTTTGGTGTTTATAAATTTTTTTAATATTTCTAAGGGTGTTCACCCTATAGATACCCGTGGTCTATTTTGTGGTATTTCACTATGTTCAATACCACGAATTGCCCGAATGTAATTTTTTAGGAAAAGAATGGGCCCTCCCAGACTTTCGTGAAACAGGTACAACGCTTTGCGTTCTTAGCATTGTTTCAACGTTCCAAATCGAACTGGGGATCTTCTCGATTTTGAAAACAGCTTCGCGTTTTCAACGATTCAGCAAAGCTGTATCAGTCAACGAGATGTCATAGCCGCTAGACCAAGGGCCCGTAATTCTTTTTTTAAGAAAGATATATAAAAAGGTTTCTTTTGATAAAGGGTATGTGGTCATTTAACAAAGAAGAAAGAATTGAGAGAAGAATTCAAAAGAAGATAAAGAGATTATTAAAACATGGTATGGATAAAGAAGTTAAGGATTTCTTAAAGTTTCAAGAAAAATCAGATTCATTAGATAAAAAGATGTTTTGGGATCTTAATTCCAGTAGATGGGAAAAAGAAGTTCCAAAAAAGATCAGAAATCTAATCAAAAGTAAATTAAAAGTTTTAAAAGGCAAGAATCTAAGTTTAGGATCAGGAAGCCATCCTTATGTTGGAAGTTCTGTTCTAGTTGATTTTTCTTCTGAAATGTTAAAGAAAGCAAAAGGCAAAAAAAAGATTGTCCTTAATCTAGATCAAGGAAAACTTCCATTCAACAAAAATGCCTTTGATTCTGTTACAATGGTCTTTATTGTTGATTATCTGAAGAATCTGCCTAATCTATTCAAAGAAGTCAAAAGAGTTTTGAAGAAAAATGGCAAATTAATAATAGTCAACACTAAAAATCCAAACAAAGATTTCTATAGAAAATATCAAGTTAAGCATTATAATGCTAAAGAATTAAAAAAATTGCTAAAAGAATTTGATGCCAAGATTGAAGAGTTTAAAGTTGAAAAACACATTTTAGTGTTTATTGAAGGTAAAGTTTATAAATGAACTATTTCTCTTTTAACCTAATGCGAGGGTAGCAAAGTCTGGTCAAATGCGCAGGACTTAAGTAACTTAAGTGTTGAGGCTTATGCCGATGATATTTTAAGACATCCTGTGGTTTAGTACCTTCGAGGGTTCAAATCCCTTCCCTCGCACTTTTCTTTTTCGAAACATTTATATCTTACTTTGTTAAATTTAAGTTTATGAACAAAAAAGTGGTGTTATTGTTAATAATTTCTTTATTTATATTAGGATGTGCTCAAGAAGCTCAGAAAGAATGTACAACTGAAGCTGATTGTGATGATGGAAAGATAAACACAAAAGATAGTTGCATTGCAGGAAAATGTCTACATTCTTTAAAGAGTTGTGATGGTATACAAGGTTCCATATGTGAATCAGGAAAGAATTGTACTGAAGAATATGAAACATTAGATGAAAAAGATTGTTGTGTAGGAGATTGTATTGAAGTGCAGGCATCAGATACTTGTTCTGAATTAAATGGTTATATTTGCACTAGTTCAAACAGTTGTCCAAAAGAAGTTATAGAAGCATCTGACAGTTATGCTTGCTGTCCTGTAAACTGCCTTGAAAATACTGCATATTTCATTAATGAAGAAATAAATGGCTATGTTCCTATAGCTTCAGGAGAAAATACTCCTGAGATATTTTTTGAAGATGAATTTGATAAAGGTTATCAATTAACATATGAAAAAGATGGAGATCTGGTTGAAGTTTCTGTTTGGATATTTAAGTATAGAGAATATGTCAATGAGAATGTTGAAGACTATCTAGAAGAAAACGCTGCTTCAAAAGATGTTTCTTTTATGAAAGACACACACAAAAAATATGATGTTGTTGGACTTAGAGATATTGGATCTGACTCAGCAGAATATATCTGGAATCACGGATTTAAGGTTATTCATATCTCTAAATCAGAAGGGGTTTTCTTCTTAAAAGCGTATCTTGATAAGTACGAATCTGATCTTAATACAACTTATTTCGAATAGATTTATATAGAAATTATTTGTTTTTCTTGTTATTGCCTCTGTGGCTTAGTGGTAAAGCGTTGCCTTGGTATATCAAACAAAAAGGCAGAGATCGTGAGTTCGATTCTCACCAGAGGCTTTACGCAGTAAAACTCTGCGTGAGTCCCAAACAAAGTGCGGACACTCACCAGAGGCTTTTTTATTTAAGTGTATAAACTCTAACTTTTCCTTCTTCTAAATCTTTACAAGGAACATATCTTTTTATTTTTTCGTGCTGATCAAGATTTGCTTTTTTTAGATATTTTAGCACATCTTTGTATTTTGTTAAATCAAATATATTAGGAAGTTCTATACTGTCAATAATTTTTATATCTCTGCTAGAATCTATCCCCCCATAAGTTCCATAATGTACTATATCATTATGCATTGTACGAACTAAGATATCAATGCCTTTTTCCTGTTCTCTTAGTACACTTACTCTTCTTATATCCATATATTTTTACAAATGTCAGTAATTTAAAAATATGTGGTTTTTTAGATAAAATTTAAAGAAATAATTATTTGAACTTTTACTCTTCTTCACTTTTAACCTTTTTTTTAGCTTTAACCTTTAAAGCTTTCATAATTTTGTCAAGCTTTTCATTGATTAATTCAAGGTCTTTGCCATAATCTTTACCAGAACTTCTACTAGATCCGCCTTTTTTATCATGTTTTTCAAAACATTTGCTGCAATAAATAGGCTTATCTGAAGTTGGTTTAAAAGGAACTTCACATTTAGTTCCACATTCATCACAAATAACTTTAGTCATTTCAAGATCACGTCTGTTTTTGCCGAAACGTTTGTTTCTATCAAAATTTCCTCTACTTCTGCCAGAATCTCTATCTCTTCCAAAGCCGCCTCTACCAGAATCTCTTCCCCCTCTTCTAGGGCCTCTTCTAGAACCACCCTTTTGGGAGTATTCTTCAAAAGTATTTTCTTCTGCCATATAGTAAATTAGAGAAAACAGGAGTATATAAGCTTAAGGGTTTTTTAATTTCTCTAATTCTTTAACACACTTAGAAACAGAATCATTATTTACTTCATATTTGTGATCTTCAATTTTATATCTTAGATCATAATAATCTTCTAATAGAACTTTAGATACTTTTTCATATTCTTTTTTATCAACTAAGATCAATAACTCTTCTACTACTTTATTTGTTAAGTGCTGTCTTAATTGATTGATTAATTCTTTTATTTTTTTGTCTTCGTCATGAGTAAAATAGTCTCTTACTATTCTTTTTGCTCTATTTTTGATTGAACAATTGACTTTTACAATAATTCCTTTTTCCATTGCATTGAAAATATTTGCTGGAATGAAAACATTGCCAATTTTCTTAGATTCTCCTTCAACAAAAACTAGTTTTGCACTTTCTAATTTTTTTAATTCAACATAAAGCAAAGTTTCAAATGCTTTTTGAGTTCTTGGCTTTAATCCAATTGCTCCAAATATAGAACTTCTATGTTGTGCCAACCCTTCTAAATCTAATGAAGGCTTTAATTTTTTGATTAAATCTGTTTTGCCGCATCCAGCCATTCCTGTCAGAACAATAAATTTAAATTTTGGTTTATATCTTCCAAAGAAGTCTCTCATATATTTTCTATAAGCTTTATACCCTCCTTCTAATTGAAATGCATTATGATTAAGATCTTCAACTAATTTTGTTATTGTTTCAGAACGCATACCTCCTCTCCAGCAATAAACAATTATTTTCTTTTTAGGAAGCTTTCTTATCTTATCTTTTATCTTATCTAATTTCTTGCCATAATAATTATATCCTAATTCAATTGCTTTCTCTGGATCTTTTTTATACAATGTCCCTACTGTTTTTCTTTCTTTATTGTCTAAAATAGGAAGATTTATTGCATTTGGAAGATGATCTAGACTAAATTCAGCAGGACTTCTTGTATCAATGAAAATTGCATCTTGTTCTAATGCTTTTTCTGCTTTTATCTTTTGCATATTCTTGTTTTTATGAGAATGTTTTTATAAACTTTGGTTTTATTAAGAATATGAACTGTTCACAATGTGGAGTTTGCTGTAGACTATTCTTGATTAACCTATCTGAAGAAGAATACAATTCCAAAAAGTACAAAACAATGTTTGATGAATTTGTTCCAGACTTTCAAGAAGCAGAATTAATTGGAGCAAATATCCTAAAACAGAAAGAAGATAATAGCTGTATTTATTTAAAACAAGAAAAATGTTCAATACATTCTTCCAGGCCTAAATCATGCAGAAATTTCTTTTGTGATTCAAAAGAAGAAAAATTTCAAAGTATGATTGAGAAGATAAAAAACTTTAAAAAAGAACAGCAGTTATAATTATTAAAATGACAGATATAAGCAATATACTATCTTCTGCTGCAAAGCATGAAGAAAATAAAAGAATTTTAGCTAAATTAGATCTTAAAAGATTTCTTTATCAAAGACCCAATTATCCTAATAAAGACAGCTTTGTACTTTCTCTTTCAATGGGAAAAGGATATAACCATTAATTTCAAAAGTATTAAATAGGAGTTCTACCATATATAGTGTATGGTTAGGGGAAGTAGATTAGATAAAAAAGAGAAAACTATTCTTGCATCAAGAGATTTGATCGAAGATGCTTTGGATTTGGATAAGAGACTGGCTGGATTAAAAAGCCACTTGAAAGAATTTGAAAAAGATATGGATCCTTTCAAAGATAAAGATCAGAAAAAAGTACGTGACTTCTAATACCAAGAACTTCTGAAAGAAGTTTGTGGATTAAACTTTTCTAAAAAGTTTAATAACGATAGAGACTTAAATGTGCTTTGATGTTTTCATGAATATAGTGAGTGTCATCAATGACTTCTCCATGGAATTTGTCTGAATGCATTTTCTTGAAAAACCTATCAACAAGAATTAATCCAAAGTAATAATAAGGCTTTTTTGCCCATCTATGTTCATAATCAGTTATGGCCCATGCATCAAAGATCATTACAACATGCCCTTTGTTTAATTTTTTCTTTTTATCATCCTTTACAACCATTGCTTCTTCTAGATTTGAGATATTTATTCTTATTTTTATTTGCAGAGTATAATATTCTGTTTTCAATTTTGTTGGCCTTAACTCTATACTAAATTCTTTCCCTGTTTTCTTAACTAGCTCTTGTCTTCTTTTTTCAGATTTAGAATAACCTTTTGCTCTTGTATACTTGTCAATTGCTTTTAGAAGTTCTTTTAGATCAAACAAACCATCATAGTGAAGTTCAAGTCCATCAATAACTAATTGTTTTTCTGACATTGTTTATATCCTTCTATCATACCTATGTATATTTAAAAATTGTTGTATTCTTCCATGCAGTTGATACAGATCATTAACCAGCCATTTTTCAGCTTTCCTAAAATAACCTTTGAAAACATATTTATCAAATAATGTTCTTAAGAAAAAGAACATAGGTCTTTCATCCCATTTATGTTCATAATCTGATTCTAAGTAAGCATCAAATATCATCATCACTCTACCTTGCTGAAGTTTTAGTTTAATACCTTGTTTTTCAACTTCAATCTCTTTTACATTTGTAAACTTCATTCTTATTCTTAAGATATTTTTAAAATAATCAGTTGTTTTTTTCCAAGGCATTAACTCAATCTCAATATCTTTTCCTGTTGGCAATACTTGTTCATAATTCTTTTTTTCAAACTTATCATATCCTTTTTCATAGAACCAAGCATCTATTGATCTATACAATCCATTTAGATCAAAAAGCCCCTCAAAAGTTAATTTTAATTGGTCAATTACTAATTTTTTTTCTGCCACTAGGCTTCACCCATATATCCTTTGTATATGTTTCCTTTTGTCTGCATATCTAAGAATTCTTTTATTACTGCATGAAGCTTATACACTCTATATCTTAATTCATCTGCCCAGATTGTTTCAACATTTTGTCTCATGATATATTTTAAGAAGAAGTCTCTTATGCTTTGCCAAAAAGCTGTTTTTTCAAATCTTTTTTCAGGATCGATAAGTAATGTTGCGCTTAATGTTATTGTCATCCTTGCATTAGTTAATGTTTTTTTTACTCCATTTTTTTCTATCTCTACTTCTGTCATATCCCATAGATGAAAATCAACTTTCATTTCGTTTGAATAGAATTCAGTTACATTTTTTGTCCCAATAAACGTTATTTCCTGCTCAGCCCCAGTTGGTAATGGAACCTTGTGCTTATACTTCTGTTCATGAAACCAATACTTCCTTGACTTCATCCACTGAACAATAAGATTGTATAATCCATCAAAATCAAATAGCCCCTTGTATCTGATCATATTCTTTTCTACTTGTATTTTTGTTGGATATGTCATTCTTTTAATAAATATTAGAATATTTGTATATAAATGTATTGAAATTGTAAAGTAATTTCAGACATTTATGTAAGGAGGATATTAATTCACGAAGGTTTTTAAGCAATATTCTATTTGCTGATTAATGAAAGAACCAAAGTATAGTACCCTAGATGATTTATTCAAGGGATTTTCTGATTCTCAAATAGAAAAACTTATGGAGAATATGACTATATTTCAACCAATGGATTGGTGTCCTTCTCCTTGTAATATTTGTGCTTATGAAGCAAACAAAAAAGTAGGAACTGTAATGGGTTTTGAAATGATTGAAGAATTAGTTAAAACATTTGCTGATAATTTTAATAGCAATAAACCAGAAGATCATGCATATGAACAATTAGCTTATATGGGAGAAGATGGTGAATCTTATTTTAATATTTTAGAACTTCATGATGAATTTCTTGATCATACTCGAAGGATTATGACAGCCATGCCAAAAGGAGCAGGAGAATTATTCTTGAAAATTTTAAATACTGATTTTAAACATAATCCAAAAATGTTTGTTTCAAGACATCTACATAATTATGGTGTTGTTGATCCTTTTCTTGAAAGTGTTGAAGCTTCTCCTGAATTTGTATCAAAAAAAGATGTTGAGAAGATTTTAATGGTGCAAATTGAATATGCTCTTCAAACAGATTTGGGAGAAAGGAAATTCATATTAGAAGAAGTGATGCCTATACCTCTAGGTGCTGCAAAGGATGTACCTGTAATTCTTAAAGAAGGGAATTTACTTTATGTTTTCTGTCAATTAAAAGGTGTTGCTGTTATGCCAACTGGATTTTATAATTATGATCCAATGAATCCTTCTTTTCATTCTTTAATGGAATCAAAAATTACGCCTGAGAACTTTAATATGCAAGAAAAAGAAAACTATTTTTCTGTTTTAGGTTATTGTATAGAAAATGGAAGAAGTAAGATGAGGACTCTTAAGAAAAAATAAAGAAAAATAATAACCTAATAGGTTATCAACACTTCTACATCCTTACCAAAGTATTTCTTTAAGTCATCAAATATTGGTTGTTTGATGAATACTCTGTGGGGAATGTCCACTTTTGCCAATGCTTTCTCAAGTTCCTGCAGAGTTGATGTTTTTGGAGCTCCTAAGCTTCCATCCTGATTGATTGGAGCTTTTGAGATTGATTTTTCTTCTGCATCAATATCATGGATAAGGAATGCTACATCTCCTAGCAAAATAACTTCTCCAATCTTCTCTCCATGTTTAACTCTGATCTTGGTTTTCTCAAGTTCACGTCCTCTTTTTCTTTGGAGATATTCAATCATGTGTTTGATAAATTCTCCTGAAGATTTCTGTACTTTCTCAACTTCATGTTTTGTAAGTTTCTTAGCATCATAGTCTTCTTTAGCTTGCACAATATCCTGCAAGATTCTTAGATATTTATCAGGAACTTTTCCCAAATCAACTAAAGCATCTTTGAACATTGTTACAACATTATCATCACTAAATTTATCAATGCCTTCAAATCTTAGAACATCCCTTATTAATGAAACAACAGAATCATAGATATGGATCATTGAATCTTCCTGCTTCATCTTTTCAATTTGAGTAAATAATCTTCTGACTCTTTTTAGGAATTTCTCTGCATTGATTAATAACTCATCTAATTCTTTTCCTGTCAGATCTTTTTTCTCTCCATATTCAATTGATTTTCTTATATCATATGTGTTTTGTAGAATATCTACAAATTTTTGTTCTAGAAGTTTTTCTTTCTTGACAAATATGTCTTTTAAAACTCCTGGTGTTTCTCTTGGTGTTGGTGGTGGAAGCCCATACAACATAATAGCTGCCTGAGATGGTGTCAGGATCGCATAATAGATATCTTCCATTCCTATCTCTTTGATCTTATCTTTTGCTCTCTTCAATACTTGATCTCCAGAGCCCATGAACATATCAATAGCTTCTGAAGAAGGCCTGATCTTTCCCATCTTTAGAAGTGATTTCCAAGCCATAAATACTCCTCTGTCATAGAATGGAACTCCATCTCTTAAGAAAGTCAAGATAACTGGGTTAGCTTCTTTTAATGAATCCCAGAAGTCTGTTAAGATGTAAACTTGTACATGCAGTTTTCCCTTAACTCCTGTGATCTCTCCTGCTTCAATCCCCATTCCAATTATAATTGCTCTTAATTTATCTTTAAGCTCTGCTCTAGTCATTTTCTTGACATCAGTATCATCTATAACTACATAGACATCAATGTCATTTGGATTAGGCTTGCCTTGGACAAAACTTCCTGCTAAAACATATGAAACAATATATTTTTCAAATTTCTTAAGAATCATCTGCTTATGTACTTCTGCTATCTTAATTGCTGAAAGCATTCCTCCATCATAAATAGGAGCGCCTAATGCTATCAACTGCAATAGTTCATGTTTTCCATCATAGCAGTTTTGCCATAGTTCTGAAAGCAAAATTGTATCTGGTTTTATTTTTTCATCAATTTCTTTTGCTATACTATCAATAATAGTTGAGAGCTTTTCTTTTAGCTCTTGTTTAGTCATTTTTGTTGGTTCAGAATCATCAACTAAAACTAGAACTCTTATTTCATTTTTATCTACTTTTGCTTCTTTTCCTTCAGGTGTTTTTTGAGGTCTAGGTGGCGGCAATAATGCTACTCCCATAATATATTTTTCAAATTTTTCAACTATTTGCTTTGAGAATTTGTCTAATTTTGTCTTGATTGTCTTAAGTTTTTTCTCCATTTCTGGTGAGATTTTAGGAGCTTCTTGCTTTGCTTCTTTTTTAGGCGCTGAATCTTTTTTTGATTTAGTAGTTTTTTTAGTTGATTTTGGCATAAATATTACCTCCTGGTACCCAAACGAGCGGGTTTTAGCGAGTTTGACTTTTCGCAAATATGACTTTTACGTCACTATATCATTTATAAGTTTTGCCTTTTTAAAAGAACTAGTGTATTATAGTATATACTTCTGAGACAAAAACGTCATAAAAACAACTATATTTTTAGTCACTTTTTAGTAGTTAAAAAAGCGAAAGGTTTATAAAGGAGAAAAACACTTAAATTACTATAGTTTATTCTATAACATTGCTGGTAAAAAAACCAA
Source organism: Candidatus Woesearchaeota archaeon (assembly GCA_036481345.1). Classification (GTDB taxonomy): domain Archaea; phylum Nanobdellota; class Nanobdellia; order Woesearchaeales; family WJKL01; genus JAAOYC01. The sequence continues at coordinate 7,910 of JAZGHU010000014.1, read as the reverse complement.
CAAGGTTAAAAATCTATAGAATAAATTTTTAACAATGGCAAAAAAGAAGAGAAAAGCAACAACTAGAAAAGATTCTACTAAAAAAAGCCCTAAGAAAAAAACTCCTAAAGAAGAGGTTATCAGGAGTGATAGTGACCCTTTATTTGATAAAGGCGAAAGCTCCATTGTAGATGAATATGCAGGAAATCAATCTGAAGAAGAACCAGTTGAAGGGGAAAGACCTGGAAAAAAGGTTGCTGTTGTTAAAGATGCAAAAGACTTGGCAGCATTAGCAGAATCTGTAAGTGGCCATGAAGATCTTTTAAAAGGTGCAAAATATCATTCTGATGAATCTGTTCAAGAAATTCAAATTGATCAATTGTTATTGGATGTTCAAGTTGTTAGCCAAGATGTACTTGACAGTGGAATTTTTCCACCTGAACAAGCAACCCAGTTTGAAAACAAAATAAAGTATATTGAGACTCAATTAAATGCTCTTAAATCAAGATCTTATGTTGCTAGATTAGGTCAAAGTGTTCTATATGTATCTAATTTTATTGCATCAAAGATTTCTTCACAAGAAAGAGAAACACAAAAACTGATAACAAAGCTTAACACATCTCTAGACTATCTTGTTGAAATTGGTGCTGCTGATGTTTCAGTTAGTAGACTGAAAAACAAAATACGTACTGTTGAAGATTTGCATGAAGCAAGAAGAAAGTTTATGATTTCTACTAGAAATGTTGGAGAAGAAGAAACTGATTCTAAAAAACAAGGTAAGAAAGAAAAAGAAGCAGAAGAAGATCCTATAAAATGTTTTGGGGATTATTTTGATTTATTAGTAAATGAAGAAGCTGCTTTTGAAAATGCTTTACTTGAATTTGCAGGATTAGATGATCATACAAGACATGCTGCTCAGGAATTAGCAGATGAGTTAGAAGTATATAAAGAACAAACTGAATTAGCAAGATTATTTGCTCCTTATTTTAAAGCTGCTGAAAATCCAAATTCTGAAGAGATTGTTCTTGCTATTGCAAAAAGGTCTGCTTTAATTGCTGGTATGTATGCAGATGAAAGAGAAGAAAGAAGTGATCTTGAAATTCAAGTGAAAGATGAGACAGGGAAAAGAACTAGAGCAGAAAGAGATGTAGCAAGATTAAAACCTTTTGAAGAATCTTACAAAGGTTTTGAAGGATTTAGAAGAGCACTTGGACATCTTAAAAGAAGTCCAGATTTATTAAAATTTGTACAAGAACATTATCCTTCTCTATTAGATAAACCAGAAGCAAAAGATATATTAGCTATGCTTAGGACTAGTGAATCTTTTGCAGAGATAGACCTTAGTAATGATGCTAATAAACTTAGACTTTCACAGATAGTAAATGTTATGAAGAATTATATTAAAGATAATCCAGAATATACAAAAGAGGGTCTTGATCAAGATAGAAATCTTATTACTTCAGCTGTTCTTGCATTAGTTAATGATTATTCTGAATTGAAGAGATATAAAGCTGGATCAGAACTAGAACATACACGCCAAATGGGCGAAATTGATTCTGCTCTTGCCCCATATCTTTTAGATAGATCTGAACTTGAGAGCAAATCTAATGTTGAAATTATTGACCATCTTGTTCAAGCACATGATACTGCTTTAACAGCATCTCTTGGATACGATGATCAAATTGAAGCTTTTAAAGCCGACATAGAGCTGTTGAAAGAACAACTTGCTTCAAAAGAAGCTGATCCAGCTAAAGCAGCAGCAATTACTATGGGTCTAGATAAAACTATTGATAGACTTAGAGGAGAAAGAAATGATTTAAGAACCAAACTCCAAGGTATTGATGATAAATATCAAGCCGAAGCTGTTGTTTTAGAGGCAGTATTTAATCAGAGAAGATCAGAATTAGAAGGAGATCTTTTAATTGCTGAGAGAGAAAAAGGTATAGTTGATAGAAAGATTGTAAGAGTTCAAGCAAAGATGGATGAAGTAAAAACAGCAAATGAAAATCTTGAACAACAAATTGCAGCATTACAAAAAACAGGTTCCACAGAAAAAGCAGACCTTCCTTACAAAGGACAAAGAACATTGTTAGGAAGAAAGTTAGCTGAAACACCTCCTTTTGCAAAGCCATTTGGTGAAAGATTAGATAGACATTATGATAATATAGAAGAAAATACTGGAAGTGCTAGGGCTCTTTATTCTGAAATTATAAGAATTGATTCAGAAATTTCAAGGCTTAGTGGTAATGAAAAAGCTACAAAAGAGAATGAGAAAAAAGCGAAAAGAGAAGAATTTTCAGATAAATTTAAACAATCTTTATTGCAAATATATAGAAATGCTAGATCTTCATTAAATAGCATGATTAAAAATCCTAAATTAGACAAACTAAAGTATAGATCTAAATTTATAGATGAAGTTGACCCAGATGTTCTTCAAAGAACTAAAGATCTTATGATTGAAGATATTTTAGTAAGAAAAAACCCAGATGGAACATTTGAAGATAAAGAAAAAGAATATCTTGGAAAAAGCATGTATGAAGCACTTGAAGAAGATGTTAAGAAAATACTTGCTCAAGAAAATTATGTTCATCAAAAAACTTCATTCGAAGTATTGATCGAACAAGCTGAAAATGCAGGTTATATCAGAGAAAGTGTTAATAATAAAATAAAAGATATTGCTAAAAACGCACTTGAAGTTACTTTAGTTAGAGAAATAAGAAAAGCTGAAGCCAGATATCTTAAATTTAGTGATTTTGAAAAGGGTTTACTTGAGATGGGGGCACAGTATACTAAAAGATTAACTGCACTTGATGAAGAAAATAAAAGATTAGCTGGAAGAAATGAACAATTAGAAGAATTTCAAGATAGAATTGAAGATATTGCCGGAGAATTATATGGCCTATCTAAAGGAGAAGAAGCAAACGCTGCAGACCTTGAACAAGAATTAGTTGCTTATATAATTGGAGCTAAAGATGATGCAGCAGTTATCCAAAGACAAGGAAGATATATTACAGATCAAGCAAGAACAATAGAAGAACAAGAAACAAATCTTGATGATTTAACTAGAGAAAATGATCAATTAGGAAGAGAACTTAATGCTTCAGAAGAAAAAGGAAGAGGCCTTCAAGAAAGAACTGAAACTATTGCCGGAGAATTATATGGCCTATCTAAAGGAGAAGAAGCAAACGCTGCAGACCTTGAACAAGAAATTGTTTCTTATATAATTGGAGAAAGAGCTCTTCAAGAAAGAGTTGCGGTGATTTCTGGAGAATTGGATGAAACTGTTCAAAGTGAAGAAGCTAATGCTATAGACCTTGAAAATGAGATTATTAGTTATGTTATTGGTGAACAAGAAGATGCAGATGTTATTCAAAGGCAAAATAGATATAATGCAGAACAATTAGAAGTAATAGCAGAACAAGAAACAAATCTTAATGATTTGATTACAGAAAATGATCAGTTAGGAAGAGAACTTAATGCTTCAGAAGAAAATTCTCAAGAGTTAGAAAATGAATATTGGAGACTATTCTCAATTCTACAAGAAAAAGAACAAGAATTGCAAATGACCCAAGATGATAAGCAAGCTTATATTGGAGTAAGTGCTATTAAAGAAAGACAAATTAGGAGCTTAACAGAGGAAATTACTGATTTAAGAAGACAAATTGAAGAATATGAAAGAAATCCAGCTGGTGCTGGAAGAAGCTATGCTGGCGAAGATCTTAATAGATTATTAGAAACATTACTTAGAGGCCACGTTATAGTTCCAACAAATGGACAATATCCTGCTGGAGTGGGCGTTGGTGGAACTGTTAGTACAGGAAATCCGGGTGCTGGAAACCCCCCTGGTGATGCAGGCGCTGGTGGAGATGGTGCTGTAGAAAATGATAGACCAGGAACACCTGGACCTGCAGATGGACCAAGAGATGAAGAAAATCTTGCAGACAGACTTGGTGCTTTAGATGATCGTTATGAAGGACCTACTGATACTGATGAAAACTATAGAGGTGAGGCTGCAGGAGATAGAGAAGATGGAACTAGAGAACAAGCTCCAGAAGCACAACCAGAAGCTGCTCAAGCTGAAGAAGAGCAACCTCAAGAAGAAGCAGAACAGCCTCAAGAAGAAGTATCAAATCCAATCAAAGCATATCTTGACTTAAGTAAAACAATTGAGAATGAAATAATTGGAATGCAATTATATTTGATGAGAGCATATGCTGAAACAGGATTAGAAGCATTAGGTGTTGAAGGAGATATAAGACAGAGTGATATGAATAAGCTTAATGATGCCAATATATTTGATGTTTACTTATCAACTTTGACAGACAAAGTAGTGAAAGCATCTGAAAAAAGAATGTACGTTACAGCAAAGAATGAAACTCATGCAGAAGCATTGATGTATGGAGAATTTGGATTTAATCAAGCCAGATTAGAACAGGTTGTTGCTAAGCAAAAATCAGAACTTAAATTTGAAAATATCTGGGGATTATGTAAAGATAGAATAGAAGCTAAGATATCATTACCTTCAACAAAGATAAAAGAAAAAGATACTGCAAAAGTACTTAATTATGTAGGACTTGAATCAAAAAGAGATACTCTTGATAAGGGAATTTTAATAAATCTTCTTGGTCTAAAAGAAGGTCAAGGAGATATTTTCAAACCACAGATAGAAGAACTGAATGAAAAATATAAAACACAGCTTTCTAGAGCTGCATAATGGAAAACTTTAAAAATGTATTCTACAATCGATACAATTATGGCTGATGAAAAGAAAAAAGAGTATCATAAAGCAATAAAAGATTATAATAAACACTCTGATATAGCTGAAAATCTAGTAACAGGCATGGATTTAAGCCATATGAGAATCTATTCTTCAACAGCTGAAGAAGTATTGGGTGTAGAAGGAAAACCAAATCAAAAAGACTTAGATAAGCTAAAGAAGACAGAAAATCAGATCAAATTTGCAGATACTTATCTAGACAAATGTATTGATGATTTCTTAGAAAAGAAAGTTGGCAAAGATGAAGCAGCAAAAGCAGCTTTAAAGAAAAAATTAAAACTAGATGACAGATTTGAGCAAGCTTTAGCTACTAGAGCACATTACGGAACAACAAGAGATGAATTAAGAGACATTCTGTCTAAAGAAAAAGAAAACTTTACACCAGATAAATTTATGGATAGTTATAAGACTGGATTTATGAAAACATTTAAAGCAGATATTAGGGGTGCAGCGGGATATCATTTAACTGAAGAGCATGTTGATCCAATCTTGAAGTATGCTGTTAAACCAGATACAATTAAAAGATTAAAGAAATATGGAGTAAGCTTAGATATGGCAAAAACTTTATTAAATAACTACGATGGAGAAAAACGTGGAGATGTGGGTGTTCTTGAGTTGCACACAAAAATGGTTGCGGCAACAAAAGGCAAAGCTCGATTATTAACTCCTACCCTTGAAAAAGAGATTGAAGACGAATTAGAAGCAAAAAAGAAAAAAGCCAATAAAGAATTAGAAGAAGCATCTGCTTAAACCATAACTCTTTTAAACTAGTTATTTATTCTATTTAATATGAAACAATTAGACCAAGGAGCTGAAGCAACAATTTCTGTTAACAAAGATGTTGTTCTTAAAGATAGAGTTGCAAAAAGCTATAGATTAAAAGAAATAGATGATAAACTTAGAAAGTTTAGAACTAGAAGAGAAGCTAAAGTTCTGAATAAATTAGAAGAACTTAATTTTCCATCTCCTAGACTGCATCAGATGTGTGATCAATTAATGCAGATAAGAATGGATATGGTTAATGGCAACAAGCTTAGAGATGTTCTTTATCAAAATCCTTTAGCTTTATCAGAAGAAATTGGAAAAAAGATTGGAATAATGCATTCAAATGACATAATTCATGGTGATTTGACAACTTCAAACATGATTTTAGACAATGAAATTAAATTTATAGATTTTGGACTTTCATTTTTCTCTGCAAAAGAAGAAGACAAAGCAGTTGATTTGCATTTACTTAGACAAGCACTAGAAAGCAAACATCATACTATTTGGGAAAAATGTTTTGAATCTGCTTTGAAAGGATATAAACAAACTTATTCTGATCATTCTACTGTCTTTGACAGGCTTAAACAAGTAGAAGCAAGAGGAAGAAACAAGCATAAGTTCTGAGAAAGGTTTTTATAGTTGATAACTAATAATTCTATTAGGTGATATTTATGTGCGATACATGCGCTGCTCATAGTAAAAAGAAAAAGAAGTAAATTTAAATAATATGTTTTATTTTTTTAATTTATGAATTATGATATAGTTCTTAAGACACTAGCAAAACAACAGGGAATATCTATGCTAGGCCAGTTTAGAAAATATCCTGCTTGGAAAATTCTTATCTCAACTATATTATCAGCAAGAGCTAATGACAAAGCTACAATTCCTGTTTCTAAAGAATTATTTAAGAAATATCCTACTTTAAGGAAATTATCAGAAGCTAATCCTGATGATATCAAGAAAATTATCAAAAGGTGTGTTTATTATAATAATAAAACAAAATACATTCTTGAAACAGCCAAGATTTTATTAAAAAAATACAAAGGCAAAGTTCCAGACACAATGGAAGAACTAATTACTCTACCAGGAGTTGGATATAAGGTTGCTGGCTGTGTTGTTGTCTATGCTTTTAACAAGCCTGATGCTATACCAGTAGACACTCACGTTGCTGTTATTGCAAACAGATTAGGCTGGACAAAAGAGACAAATCCAGACAAGATAATGTTTGATTTGATGAAAAAGATCCCTAAAAAACATTGGCTGATGGTCAATGAATTGCTAGTAGTGCATGGACAGAGTATTTGTTCTAAAAGAAATCCAAAATGTTCTGAATGCTCTATTGAGAAATATTGCAAGTATGAATATAAAAGCATATAGTGTATAGAGTCTAATAAACTTTATAAAGAATAATCTCATTCTAGTTCTCGAGGGGAAATGGCAAAAAGGGCTACTATTGATATAAAAGGACTTGAAAAGATAGTGTTGAAAAGGGAAATTGGTTCTAATATTCTTGATCTAGTCTGTAATTTAGCGACAAATGGGTTTTTTGCAGCATTAGATGAATTGATTGCAAATATGTATGATTCTGATGCAGCAGAAGGCAGGATAGATTTTGAATCTGAAGCACAAACTATGACTGCTTCTGATAATGGAACAGGAATGACGCCCGAAGGCCTAAGAGATTTCTATAGAGTAGGAGACAGTCCAAAAGCAAAAGGCATGATAACACCAATATTCCGTAGGCCTATGATAGGTAAGTTTGGTATTGGAACAAGCTTATTGAATTATCTTTGCCATGAATATGTTCTTGTTACTGAAAAAGACGGAATCAGAACAGAAGTTCATGAAGTGTTTGATGGGCCCTTAAATTCTAATAAAAAAATCCCTTTCAAAATTTCAGAAACAGATCCAAATAATCAAGGAACATCAATCAAAATGATAAACCTTAAGTTTGAAGAAGGCGAAGATTTTACAATAAAGGACTTAAAAAGTAGAATTCAGTGGGGTTTTCTTCCAGATCCTAATTTTCAAAAATATATTGATGGAGAGTTTATTGAAGCAAGGTATCTTGAGACTGCAACTACTTTCAAAGTAGATGAAATAGGCAAACATATGGGGCATGTAAAAGGAGAAATTCATTATCTTAGTAGAACAAATGAAAATGCTGGTCTTCATGTATATGTTAATAGCAAGAGAGTTGGCGATCCAAAAGCAATAATTGACTGGAGTACTCTTAGATCTTCTTTGACAAGAAAAGTTGTTGGAGTTATTAAAGCAAATGATATGGATGAAGCAATACTTTTTGACAGAGGCAGGCTTAATGAAAGCCATCCAGGATATAAAGAGCTTCAAAATATGCTTAGAGCAAAATTGACAGAAGTTGATGGTT
>JAZGHU010000013.1:0-2853 GCA_036481345.1 Candidatus Woesearchaeota archaeon | reverse complement strand
TTTCTGTTGTTCCATCTGATTTAATTCCAAACCCACCTGTGAATATTGAGATTATAAGTAATACTCCCAAAATTCCTGCTACTATTTTCCAAAGTGTTGTTTTGTTTATTGTTATTGTTTCTTTGTTTTCTTCCATTTTTTTATTTTACCCCACTATTTTTTATTATAGATTGAACTCACTATTTTTAAATCTTTTCCATTAATTAAACAAATCTATGTTTACCTCCTTTTATATCACTGATTTTTATTACTACATTATTTCCTTTTATCCCATGAGGAAGATAACTTGGCCAGCAGCCATATCCTTTGTTTTTTGTTCCTAACCCATCAATACTGAATACTCTTCCGCAATTCTTGCATTTAATGTCACTTCCTTGCTGTTGATATCCTTTATATCCTCCGCAAACATCACAAGCATCAAATGCAGTTCTCACTTCTCCATCAGAGCCCAATACAGCAAAATAACTTATTCTTGTTCCAGCATCATTATATTCATAAAACTGAACATCAGTTGAAACTGAAGATAAAGGTATTTTTATAACATCTCCATCTGCAGTAGAATTTCCTGTTATCCCACATCCTGCTATAACTAAAGCAAAAAATGCTAAGATTCCTATAATTATTGTTTTTCTCATTTTCTAACCTCCTAAAGTTTTTTTGTTTTCAATAGTAATGAATTTGATACGACTGATACAGAGCTTAAAGCCATAGCTGCTCCTGCAATCATTGGATTTAAGAATCCTAAAGCTGCAATAGGGATTCCTAATGTATTGTAAAATAATGCCCAGAACATATTTTGCCTTATTTTAGACATAGTCATCCTACTCAATTTGATTGATTTAGGAACATCAAGAAGATCATTCCTCATTAAAACAATGTTTCCTGCTTCCATTGCAACATCTGTTCCACTTCCCATAGCAATACCTATGTCTGCTTGTGCTAAAGCAGGAGAATCATTGATTCCATCTCCAACCATTGCGACTTTTCCTTTTTTCTGAAGCTTTTTAACATATTTTGCTTTATCTTCTGGAAGAACTCCTGCAAATACATGATTAATTCCTGCTTGTTTTGCAATTGCCTTAGCAGTACGTTCATTATCTCCAGTTATCATATAAACAAAAATCTTCATTTTTTGAAGTTTTTTAACAGCAGCCCTAGAAGTTTCTTTGATTGTATCTGCTACTGCTATAATTCCTTTTAATTTTTTATTGCTTCCTAAAAGCATAACTGTTTTTCCTTCATTTTCCATATCTTCTATATCTTTTTTGATTTTTGGAGATATGTTTATATTGAACTTTTTCATTAATTTATCATTTCCAAAATAGAATATTTCCCTTCCTAATTTTGCAGTTACTCCATGTCCAGGAATTGCTTTGAAACTAGTTGCTTTTTTTAGAGAAATATTCTTTTCTTTTGCTTCTTTTACAATTGATTCTGCTAAAGGATGTTCTGACAATTGTTCAATAGAAGCAACTGTCTGCAATAATTTCTCTTGTGAGCCAGGATTTAATGAAACAAGATTAGTAACAGAAGGAATTCCTTTTGTTATAGTTCCTGTTTTATCAAATATAACTGCTTTTAATTTATGTGCTGTTTCTAATGAATCTCCGCCTTTGATTAAGATTCCTTTTTTTGCTCCTTTTCCTGTTCCCACCATTATAGCAGTTGGTGTAGCTAATCCTAATGAACAAGGACATGCTATAACTAGTACAGATACTGCTGCAATTAATCCAAATGAAAACTCTTTAGCAAGTACATATTTCCATGTGAAAAATGTTCCAATTGCAATTATAATAACTACTGGAACAAAATAAGCAGAGATAACATCTGCAAATCTTTGAATTGGTGCTTTCTTTCCTTGGGCATCTTCTATTAATTTAATTATCTGAGATAAAGTTGTATTAGCTCCTACTTTTTCCGCTTTGAATACAAATGAACCTGTTTTATTAATAGTGGCTCCTATTACTTTATCTCCTTTTGATTTTTCAATTGGAATAGATTCTCCTGTAATCATGCTTTCATCAATAGAAGAATGACCTTCTATAAGAACTCCATCAACAGGAACCTTTTCTCCTGGTTTTACTATTATTAAATCCCCTTCTTTAACATCATCAACTGGAATCTTTACTTCTTCTCCATCTCTTATAACTGTTGCAATTTTAGGAGAAAGATGCATTAATTTTCTTATTGCTTCTGATGTTTTTCCTTTTGCAATTGCTTCTAATAATTTCCCCATTACAACTAAAGTAATTAATATAGCAGATGCTTCAAAATATTGCCCCATTCCTCCAGTCAATACAACATAAACACTGTAGAAATAAGCAGCACTTGTTCCAATTGCAATCAATGTATCCATATTAGCTGATTTGTTTTTCAGAGCAGTCCACATTCCTTTATAGAACTGTGCTCCAACAATAAACTGGACAGGCGTTGCTAAAATCCATAGAATATAACCTTCATAAGGAATGTCTATCTTTAACCACATAGATAAAATCATACTAATAACAAATGCAGGAATTGCAAATAATAAACTAAAGTAAAATAGTTTTTTTAATTTGTTTAATTCTCCTTTTCTTTTTTTAGCTTCTTTGTTTGCATTTGTTTTTCCTTGAACTAAAGAGCAAGTATAGCCTTTTTTTGTTATTGCCTGAAGAATATCTTCTTGTTTTAATTTTGAATTATCAAAGTCTACTGTTGCTTTTTCTGTTGTTAGGTTAACTACAGCATTGCCTATTCCATCTAGTTTCTTTAGAGCTCTTTCTACTAAAGTAACACAACTTTGGCAATGCATGCCTTTGATATCAACATTAATTTTTTTCATATAATACAATCCTCACAGCAATAAACTTCATC
>JAZGHU010000012.1:0-37689 GCA_036481345.1 Candidatus Woesearchaeota archaeon | reverse complement strand
TCATGATATGTTTCAGAAGCAGCTATGCCCAAGCCAAAACTAAAAGATAGAACATATTCAAAAGGGAAGTTTTCCTCATATCCCACTTGCATATAAACTGGACCAGCTATTCTTAGTGCATGTAATCCTTTCTTTTTCATTTGAGATTCAACTAATTTTGAAATTCCCATACATCCACCAGGATACTCTTTACTGTTTAGATATTGGTCAATTATCTCATCATCTTCTTGCAAAAATTTATTTATGTCTTCAAGATCATTTACTTCAAAATTCTCATCCAATAAATAAGGAAGTTTTTGCTCTACAAAAGGATAATCGATTTTATTAACCTGAGTAAATTTTGCAGGGATTATTATCTCTTTCATACAAAATAAGAAATAAATATTGCTTATAAACCTTCGTCAATTTACCAATATTGCCTTGATAAAACCATCAAACAAAGGTTCAGGCTTCAAAGGCCTAGAATTAAATTCAGGATGAGCTTGTGTTGCCAGGAAATATTTCAAATTAGGCAATTCAAGAATCTGCATTATATCATAGTTAGGAGCCTTCCCTGAAAACACCAATCCATGCTTCTCTAACAATTTGATATATTTTGGATTTACTTCATATCTATGCCTAAAGCGAAGTCTAATATCTCCACCATAAAGATCATAAGCATTAGTCCCTTTTTTAACTTCAACATCCTGCCCTCCTAATCTCATATTGCCCCCTAATCCTTCAATCTTTTTCTGCTCAGGAAGGATATCAATAACAGGATATAGGCATCTTGGTTCAATCTCAGTAGAATGTGCATTCTTCATTCCACATTTATTCCTGATAAACTCGATCACAGCCATCTGAAATCCAAAACACAATCCTAAGAAAGGAATATTATTCTCTCTGATATATTCAACACATTTTATCTTTCCTTCTGTTCCTCTTTTCCCAAAACCACCAGGAACAATCAATCCATCAACATCAGATAGAGCATCAGAAACATCCAACTCTCCATCTTCTATTTTAGTAGTCTCAATATATTTTATCTTAACCTTGGCATTATTATGAGTAGCAGCATGTTCAAGAGCTTTTAAAATTGAAGCATAAGAATCATTCAACCCAGTATATTTTCCAGCAATCCCTATAACAACTTTCTTTTCAGTTGACCTATACTGTTCAACAAATTCCTTCCACTTGACCATCTCTCTTTTCTGCCTTGCCATGCTAAACATCCTATATAATCCAAGCAGATTCATCACTTTTTCATCTACTTTCATATCTTTCAAAAGAAGTGGTGCACCATAAACAGTTGGAGTGTTATGTAATCCAACTACATTCTCAACAGGAACATTAGAATAAACACTTAATTTCTCTCTTATGCTATGACTGATAGGATTCTCAGATCTACAGACCATAATATTTGGCTGTATCCCTAATCCTCTTAATCTTTCTAATCCTAACTGTGCTGGTTTGCTTTTCTGTTCTCCTAAACTAGAAGGCTCTACAATATAACTTACATTGATAAAACAGACATTTCCTTTGCCTTCTTCATACATCAATTCCCTCATAGCCTCAATCACATAAGCATTTTCAAAATCTCCAATTGTCCCTCCAATCTCAACTACGACAACATCTGCTTTCTGCTTCATCCCCAATTCACGCAAAACTTTTTTAATTTCTCCAGTAACATGAGGTATAAACTGTACATCTCTTCCAAGATAATTCCCTTTTCTCTCTCTTTTCAATATCCTGTCAAAAATCATTCCAGCAGTCAAGTAATTCTCTTTGCTCAATTCCATATCCAAAAATCTCTCATAACTTCCTAAATCCATGTCACATTCCATACCATCATCCAAGACAAAAACTTCTCCATGCCTGAATGGATTTAATGTCCCAGCATCTTGATTAAGATAACCATCTATTTTAATAGGACTTACTTTTAATCCAGCATATTGCAACAATTTAGCAAGAGAAGAAGAGAATATTCCTTTTCCAGAGCCGCTCATAACACTTCCTGCAACAATGATATACTTTATCTTCCCAATCTTATACCCTTCAGGAAGAGGAGTATAGAATTCACCACTAGATTTATCCACTACTTTCTTTAAAATTTCTTCCCCCCTCATTCTAAAAATAGAAGAAGAAGTTTATAAAAATATTTACATACTCTAAAATATAGCTTGCAGCAAGCCAGAATAAATCTTAAAAGCAAAGGTTTTAAAACTATTTAAACTTCTAAGAATTATGAAATTTAGAAATGCTGTAATTCCATTAATTACAATTAATATTGTAGCATTTATTCTGCAAATTGTTCTTGGGTCTAGCTTCACAGAATCATTTATGCTGATTTCATCTGATATCCTAGTTAGACCTTGGATTCTTCTTACTTCAATGTTTCTTCACGGAGGCCTTGCCCACTTATTTTTCAATATGTATATCTTATTTATGTTTGGTTCATTATTAGAAAGTAGAATAGGGGCAAAAAGATTTCTTTTCTTATATTTTATATCAGGAATTGTTGCAGCACTTGCAGCTAGTTTTTTCTATCCAAGAGCATTAGGAGCAAGCGGAGCAATATATGGTATTCTTGGGATGCTTATAATAATAGTTCCAGAACTTAAAGTATCTCCTTTATTTTTGCCAATTGCAATGCCCTTATGGCAGGTTCTTGTCCTATTTGCATTCTTAGATTTTTTTGTTTTCTCGCATATTGCAGTAGCAGCCCATTTAGCAGGAGCCGTATTTGGATTAATTTATGCTAAAATTATAAGAAAAGAAAAGAAAACTTTTAATGTAAAATTTAATTCAAATAAAACACACATGAATGAAAGAGATATTGAAGAATATCTTAGAAAAGGAAGACTCTAGATCCATCCAAACAGCATAGCTATTCCTAACAACAATAAAACAATTCCAGCTACAAGGTGCATCTTCTTAACATTGCCTTCTTTCCATCCGCTTACTTTCTCGACAGTTGTATAGCCAAAGTAAACAAAGAAAGTTATTCCTAACATAGGCAGCACAAATATCAAATTGTAAAGAAGTAGCCAAGGCAAATACTTGATTAAATCAAAGCCAGATAAAATATTTCCAACAACAATATAAGGTCCAATAGTGCATGGTAGCAAAAATACAGTAACTAAAATTCCAATAATAAATGCTCCGCGCGGTCTTGTAATATTCTTAATCAGATTCTTTGCAATCGGCCTCATAAACATAGGCATCTCAGTTCCAATTGTTCCAGGTTTATATTTGAAATAATCTTTAATATTCATCAATCCTAATAATATTGCTAACAATGCAAATATAATCCTAACTACTTTGCTTGCAGCAGCAAAATAAACAGCTATTGTTTTAAACAATTGTACAATAACTAATCCATAAAATATGTAAGTAAAAAACACTGCAGCTGTAAACGCCAACCCCCCATAGATAACATTTTTTTTCTTTTTAGGATCTTGAACAAGTAAGGCGATCAAAGCCATTGTCAAAATAGCTAAAGCACAAGGATTAACAGAATCTGCTGCAGCTAATGCAACAACAGATGTAAAAGTTAATTTTTCTTTAGTAGATTCTCCAGCAGCACATTCTCCCAAAGTTTCCAAAGGACTATCACAACAAGTCTCTAAACAATTTTGTATCTGAGATTCAATTTTCCCCCCTATTTCATCACTAAATCCTACAAAAGATTTGTCTCCAATAAAAGTCATTGGAACTCCTCTAAAACTATCATCATATTCTACTGCCATCTTAGAAGCAAGATCTCGATTAGTCTCATTTCCATAAACTTCAAATCCAACAATATTAAGTTCATATTTCTCTTCTAACTCCTCCAGAAAAATTTCAAGATCAGCACAATGAGGACAAGTGCTTCCATAAAAATATACAATATCAACAATCCCTCCTTGAACCCCATATAGTTCAGGAACAGGTTCAGCAAAAGTCATAGAACTAAATAAAACTGCAAATAAAACAAATAAAATTAATTTCCCCCTCATATTAAAATAAAACAGACAAGACTATTTAAAAGTTTTGCCCTAATTATATTTCCTTAATTCCATCAGGTGTTAATGCCATTTGTCTGATTCCTAATCCTAATTTTAGAACTGCAGAAAGAATTGCCATATGCTCTTTGCCTGTTCCTGATATCAAATTTATTGCAACTTCTGTATCCAGAATTTTGTTTTGTAATTGTTGTTTTATATCTTCAACTAAATTTTCCAGAATACTGTTTGAATTAATCATAATAAATTCAACCTGCTTGTTCGGCTTGAAATTTTCTTTGCCAAATTCATCTGTTATAAGATAGACATTATCCCATTCTTGTTTTTCTATCACTTGCTGTAGATGAGACCATGTTCCTTTTCCACTTCCTACGCTGGCAATCAGTGAAGTCATATATTTTTAGAAATTGTTTTGATATAAATATTTTTAGCAACAGATCATTTATTCAAATGTAGCAGCTTCTTATATTTATCAACCATTATTGTAATTACAGTACTGACCATAGTTATACCTATTACCCAGTTCAATAAGGTCTTAAACAATGCATCCCATCCAAAATAGACATATAAAGAAAAAGCAGCAATCAACCCGATGAGAAGTTCAAAAGTAAGGGCTCTTTTCAATGTATTGACAAATCTTCTGAGGGCATTTCTTTCATGCATCACTTGTTGTCGAGCTTTAAAATCAGCCTTTCGGACCATCTTTTCCCATTCAGTCTTGCTTATTGTCATTTTTGAATCTTCTTCGTGAGACTTGACAAAGTCAATGTCTCACTTAATTTTGCGTGTCAACTGAGCGTAACCAGTTGTAGCCATTACTTCATAACCCCATACCACTGAAGCAAGAATCTGTCTGTTGCCTTGACCAATTCCCAATCTTCTCCACTCAATTCAACACAATTTCCATTAAGCTTTACTTTTCCACTCTCATTAGTCTGCTTCAGATAAATAACAGCTTTATCTTTGCTTGCACATGTAACAATAGGCCTGTCTATACAAGCAGAAGTTTCATTCTTAGTGCATGCAGCAACTGGTTTTATTTCCATACCTTTTGCCAAATTCAAACTCAATTCAAGAATTGCTAACGTAGTAAATTTGAAATTATTTCCTTCATCAGGATCAAATGTAAGGTAAACTTCAGGGTCCTCCAACTTCCAATTTTCTCCAATAATAGAAATATTTTCTAACTCTTTTGGTCCAAAATGGAGGGGAATATCCAGGATAGTATCGCCTTTTCTTTGAACCTGCGTATACCATAAATTATCTACAAAAACAAAAGAAAATCCATCATAAACATAATTAGTTCCAACTTTTTCTCCTTCTAAATTTTTTCTATGCAATTCATCTAGTGTTGTTGCTTCATCATCATAAAAATACCTAGCTAAAAAAGTCAAAGCAAATACTATTATTATTATCACAACAAATTCCAAAATCTTCTTAGTATTTTTATCCATATAAATCAACTTAGATATTAGTTTTTAATAATTATCCTATTAATTTTGTTAACCCTGCTAATATTCCGCTTTTAGACTCAGAAGTTTCTTCTTCCTCTGTCTCTTTCTCTTCATCTCCACCTAATAAGTTATTAAGAATGCCCCTTATTCCACTTAATATTCCTTCTGAAGATTCTTTTTCTTCAACAACTTCTTCTTCCTCTGTCTCTTCTTCAGGTTCTTCCTCTTGCTCTTCTTCTTCCTCTTCAACTAACCCTGCTTTTTCACTTAATTTATTATAAAGTTCTTTTACATCTTGTTCTTCTGAATCTTCTTCTTGAACTTCAACTTCTTCAATAGTGGCTCCTGTTGGTCCTCTTAATGCTTTTGCTCCAAGAAATATGATTAAAAAAACAGCTAATACAATTCCAGCAATAATTCCTACTTTTTTTGCGATCTCTTTATAATTTGGCTTTTCTCCTGCTGGTTGTCCTCCCCCTGCATCTCCTCCTTCTGGAGGTTGTCCTCCTTCTTGAGGCATAGGTTGCCCTTCTGGATTTAGTGCTTCGCCTTGAGGTTGTCCTTCTCCTCCTTCAACATTCACTACTTCTACTCTTGGTTGAGGAGCTTCTTTTGGTTTGTCATCTAATATTTTTTTAATGATATCTAATTTGACTTTATTTTCAATAGAAGGATCTTCTTTTGGAGGTTCTGCTTGTTTTTCTCCCCCGCTGGCCGTTTCAGCCCCTTGATTTGATTCTCCTCCACCTTCTTCAGGCTTAGGAGCTTCTGGAGGTTTTGCCTCGCCTTCAGGAGCTGGTTGTCCTTCTGGAGGTTTTGCTTCTCCACCTTCTGGCTTTGGTTGTTCTTCTCCCATATATATACACCTTAGAATTTGGTTTTTTTAAAGTTTGCCATTGCATAGCAATTGCAAACCCTGTAATTGATTTTCAATTACTTTAGTTTATTGTTCTATAATCCCAAGCATACCATATAATATCCTATCTTTTAATGCAAGAACATCTAATTCAGATCTTGCCTCTGCAATGATACATTCTCCAACTTTCTCTATTTTCGTCTCATTTGATTCCTTAAAATATATTACAGGGACTAAACTTGTTGCTTTATCACAACCAATTATTGGCATATTAAAATCATTTTCATCAGTCATTCCATTTAAAATATATGTATTTGATGCTTTTCCTAAAACATCTTGCATCTTATACTGAGCCTCAGCAATTTTCCCTTTAAATTTATCATCAGGATCAGAAGTGGTATCAATCTCAACCAATCCATTAAGAGCAGAAATATCAAAATTTAGATCAATGTTCTCAACAGTCTCAGGAAAATAACTAAAAACTAATTCTCCTCCATCTACTTTCAATACCCATTCATTTCCTCTTTTCAAAAAAGAGTGATCATTATATTTATATTTTTCTCCACCATCTTTACCAAACATATAGCCAATACCACTGCTGACCATAATAAACACAATAAATAGGCTGATGATTAATTTCTTTTTTTCTTCTTTCATAGAACAGAAAAATCAGTTGCCTCTTATAAAATTTACTATAATTACTAATCGTTTCAAAAACATCAAAGGAAAGTTTTATATAGTAGTGCATACTTAGTAAGTAATTATCATAAAGAGTATGTAAAAGTATGTAATAGGTATTCACAGTGAAAGAACGTATAACAGTAACAACCGACAAAGAACTTCTAAAATGGTTAGATTTAAAAATAGAGGAAAAAATCTTTGCTAATCGTTCTCATGGTTTTGAATTCCTTATAAAAAGGGCAATGGAGGATAAGAAATGACTGCACCCACAATAATCAAGATAGTAGATGTATGGAAAACATACAAGATGGGCGAAGTAGAAGTTCATGCTCTTAGAGGGATGAATTTTGAGATCAAAGATGGAGAGTTTGTAGCAATAATGGGTCCTTCTGGCTCTGGAAAATCAACTGCAGTAAACATGATCGGTGCCTTAGACATCCCGACAAAAGGAAAAATCTTCTTAGACAGAAAAGATATCTCTAAATTAAGTGAATCTAATCTAGCTAATCTTAGAGGAAGAAGAATTGGCTTTATTTTCCAGCAATTCAACCTTATCCCTACTCTCTCAGCAAAAGAAAATGTAATGCTTCCTATGATGTTCCAAGGAACTCCTATTCAAAAAAGAATAACAAGAGCTGAAAAGCTTTTGAAAATGGTAGAATTAGGAGACAGAATGGATCACAAGCCAACAGAAATGTCAGGAGGCCAGCAGCAAAGAGTTGCAATAGCAAGATCATTGGCAAATGATCCTGAAGTTATCCTAGCAGACGAACCAACAGGAAATCTTGATTCAAAAACAGGAAGATTAGTAATGGATTTCCTTTGCAAACTTAATAAAGACGAAGGAAAGACAATTATCATGGTCACACACGATGCTCATCTTGTACAATGTGCAGGAAGAGTAGATTATCTAAAAGATGGTGTTATAATCAAAACTAAACATAAAGGTGGTAAGAAATGAAAACAAAAAAACTAGCAATATTGGCATTATGCCTATTGATAACATTGGGGGTTGCTTCAATAGCACATGGACTAATTGTAGCAGACTCTGCAAGACTACAGGTAACCCTGATAAGTCAAGAGCCAGATCCAGCATCTCCTGGTGGGATTCTTGATCTAAGGTTCAAAATAGAGAACAAAGGCGGAGGAGGAACAGAAGATATAATCTTTGAAGTCCTGCCTGAATATCCGTTCTCTATGTATACTGGATCTGCTGAAGAAAATATCGGCTCTATGCAGGCATACCAGCAGGGAGACGAAGGCGTCATTGTTCACTATGAACTCAAAGTTGACGAAAATGCAGTAGAAGGAGACAATTTTATTGACATAAGATACAAATTTGGAGAAATGTCTGATCGATGGACATATGTTGAAGATTTTGTGATAAGAGTCAGAACAGATGATATTGTTTTGCAAATCGACGAAGTCGAGTCCATTCCCGAAATGGTGCCACCTGGACAAAAAGCAAAACTTAAATTCAAGATAAGAAATCTGGCTGATTCATTAGTCAAAGATTTAAAAGTAAAGATAGATCTGAGCTCAGAAGATATTCCATTTGTTCCAATAAGATCAACCACTGAAAAAAAGATCTATCAACTTGATTCAAAAGAAGAAACAGTTGTAGTCTTTGATATAATGGCAATGGCTGATGCTGACTCACAAGCATACAAAATTCCATTAGATGTTTCATATTATGATGAAGCCGGAACAAAATATGAAAAAAGCGATATAATCAGTTTGATTGTTGGAGACAAGCCAGACATATATGTAGGAATTGAATCTTCTGAGATCTATGGGGTGAACAAAGGGGGAAAGGTGACGATGAGATTCGTAAATAAAGGAGTTACAGACATAAAATTCCTTAATATCAAATTAAAAGAATCAAAGAATTATGAGATTATCTCTCCTGCAGAAGTCTACATCGGGAACATTGATTCAGATGATTATGAAACAGCTGAATTCAACCTTTATGTCAAAAGTAGAAAAGACATAGTTCCGCTACCATTAGTAATCGAATACATGGACTCAAACAACAATAAATATTCCTTAACAGAAAATCTAGAATTAAGACAATATTCCTCTTTAGAAGCTAAAAAATACGGATTATCAAGAGAAAGAAGTATTGGAGGAGTAATAATCTTTATCATCGTCATAGGAGGCCTGGGAGTCTACATCTGGAGACAGAAAAAGAAAGGAAAGAAAATCTTCGGTAAATGGTAAAAGATTACATTAAATTTGCATTAGATACTCTGAGGCATAGAAAGATAATATCTTGGCTTACTATGATTGGTATATTCATAGGAATAGCCTCAGTCGTAGCTCTAATAGGATTAGGAGAAGGTCTGAGAGAGACAATAAATTCCCAATTTGGATTCTTAGGAACAGATATCTTATCTGTAATAGCTAGCGGAGGATTCGGACCTCCTGGAACAGGTGTTGCCGACCCCTTGACAGAAAAAGAAATTAATGCAATAGACGATGTTCAAGGAGTTATGGAGGTAGCAGGGAGAATATTTGAATCAGGAAAACTTGTTTACAATAAACAAGCTGGATTCGGATTTGCTCTATCTATGCCTGATGGAGAAGACAGGGATGTTATGGAGCATCTCATGAATATGAAAGAAGAAAAAGGAAGACTTCTAGAAGACGGGGAATCTGGTTCTGTTTTCTTAGGAGCGATGTTCGGAGAAGAAGACAATGGATTTGGAAAAGCAATTCTTCCAGGAGCTAAAGTAGAAGTCTTGGATAGGGAATTCAAAGTTGTTGGAATAATGGAGAAAAAAGGAAATTTCCAATTAGACGGAACAGTCTTTCTCAATGAAGATGATCTAAGAAATCTAGTTGGCAGGCCAGATGATGAATATGATATCATAGCAGTTCAATTTGATGAATCTAAAGACATAGAAAAAATAAAAACAGACATAGAAAAAAAACTAAGAAAAATAAGAGATGTTGATGAGGGAGAAGAAGATTTCTCAGTAGAAACACCCCAATCAATTATTGAAAGTGTTAATTCAGTTATCTTGGGAATACAAATTTTTGTATACATAATAGCAGGAATCTCAATTATTGTCGGAGGCATTGGAATAATGAACACAATGTACACAGCAGTTGTTGAAAGAACAAAAGAAATTGGAATAATGAAGTCGATTGGAGCTAAAAACTCAACAATATTTACTTTATTTTTTGTAGAATCAGGATTTTTAGGAACAGTTGGAGGGGCAATCGGAATTATTCTTGGAGTTTTGATCGCAGCAGGACTTTCAGCTGTGGGAAGGATTGCATTAGGAACAGACTTGATCTCAGCTCACTTCTCTCCAGGACTGATCATTGGAGCATTATTATTTTCATTTATTTTAGGTTCTGTTTTCGGAACAATCCCGGCAATAAGAGCAGCAAAACTTAATCCAGTAGACGCCATAAGACAGGCAAAATGATAAATAAATATGAAATTAAATCGTCCCGTTTGAGCGAAGCGAAAATGGTACTGGGAAATTTTCCCCAGGGTTTTGCCGAACGAAGCGAGGGAAAAGGCTGATGATAAAAGACATACTAAAATATTCAATAAACAATCTTTGGAACAGAAAAATGAGAAGTTTTCTTACAATCCTCTCTATCCTTATAGGAATCACTGCAATCTTTGCACTCGTCAGCTTTGGGCAGGGGCTGAATAGTTGGATTGGTGCGTTTGCCCAAGAACAAGGAACAGATAAGATATTCTTGATGCCTGGCGGAGGCTTGACATCGCCTCCTGGAACAAGCAATATCTTATTTACAAAAGATGAAGTTGAATTTCTAAAAAAAATAAATGGAGTTGACGAAGTTACAGGCATGTATATAAGCACAGGAAAAATTAAATTTAAAGATTTTAAAGAAGTTTATCCTTTTGTGATAGGTCTTTCAACAGACAGCAAAGAAAAAAGACTAGTAGAAGAGATGTTTGGTGGAATTGAAATAATGGATGGCAGAGCCTTGAAAAAAGGAGATGTTCTAAAGGCAACTGCAGGATACAGCAACTCTGTTCCAAATAGATTATTCAAAAAAGCAATTAAAGTAGGGGATAAAGTTGAAATTAATGATATTGAAGTTGAAGTAATGGGCATCTATGAAGAAATTGGCTCTCCTGCTGATGACGCTCAATTCTATATCTCTCAAGAAGGATTTGAAGAGATATTTGACATAGATGAATTTGAATATGTTTACATAAGGGCTGCTCCAGATCAAAACGCAGCATTATTAGCTGAAAAAATAGAAGAAAGATTTAGAAAACATAGGGGATTGAGAGAAGGAGAAGAAGACTTCACAGTTCAAACATTTGAAGATGTACTTAAAACATTCACAAACATAATCCTTGTTCTAAATGGAGTCTTAGTCATAATTGCATTAATCTCAGTAGTTGTTGCTGCTGTTAATATAGCAAATACAATGTATACTTCTATCTTAGAAAGAACTCAAGAGATAGGTATAATGAAATCAATTGGAGCTAAAAATAAATTCATACTTTTTGTTTTTGTAGCTGAATCAGGAATTCTCGGTCTTGTAGGGGGAGCAATAGGGGTCATACTTGGCTACTTAATTGCAAGACTTGGTGGAGCAATAACAGCATCAGTTGGCCTTTCAATGATTCGCCCAGCATTCCCTGCTTGGCTTGTTATTGGCTGCCTAGTATTTGCATTCTTAGTAGGAACATTATCAGGACTTTTCCCTGCAATACAAGCATCAAAACTTAACCCAGTAGACGCATTGAGATACGAATAGTCTTACTTCTAAAAAAACCATAAGTTAAGAAACGCGAAGCTTTCTTAACGTTGTTTTTCTGAAAGAAAAACATAAACTTTTTATACTAGGTTTAACCTTATTAACCGTATTATCTTGATTAACAGGTTTAACTTATGAGTAATAAGCTGATTAAAGATATGGATGAAGATACATGGCGTAGATTCATCGCTTTCTGTAAACTAAAAAACATAAAAGTTAATGATCAATTAAAAGAAATTCTAGAAGAATTCTTAGAAACTAATCTTAATAAGATAATCAACTCCAAAAAATGGAGGGGTAAAAAATGAAAGTCCTGATGTTTGGTTGGGAATTCCCTCCTTATAACTCAGGAGGATTAGGAACTGCCTGCTACGGCCTTACAAAAGGCCTGAAAAACCAGGGAGCCGGTGTAACATTTGTCCTCCCAGTATCAAATCCAGAGATGAAAGCAGAATTTGTAAAGCTTGTTTCAGCTGACGTCAGAAAAGGCATGAAAAAGATAGGGATAAATTCTATGATAAGGGGCTATATGACTTCAGAAGAATACAGCAAAGAATACAGCCAAGCTGTCTTGAAATATGGAAAGAAAAAAAACATACCATTATACGGCACAGGCTTGTTTGAAGAAGTAAAAAGATACGCAGTCAAAGCAGGAATCATAGCTGAAGGAGAATCATTTGACGTAATCCATGCTCATGACTGGATGACTTATCAAGCAGGGATCCATGCTAAGAAAAAATCAGGTAAACCTCTTGTAATCCATGTTCATGCAACAGAATTTGACAGGACAGGCGGCAATCCTAATCAATATGTATATGATATTGAAAAACAAGGGATGAAAGAAGCAGATGAAATTATCGCGGTAAGCAAATGGACAAAAGATAAGATTGTAAAGCATTATGAAATTCCAGAAGAAAAAATTCATGTTGTCCATAATGCTGTTGAATTCAATGATCATAAGTTTGAAGAAGAAACTTTCAAGATAAAAGAGACAGATAAGATAGTTCTATTCCTAGGAAGAATCACAATCCAGAAAGGCCCAGATTATTTCCTATATGCTGCTAAAAAAGCATTGGAATTTGATCCAAACATAAAATTCATAGTGGCTGGCTCCGGAGACATGGAGCAGTTCATGATAGAAAAAGCAGCAGAATTCGGAATAGCTGACAAAGTCCTATTCACGGGGTTTCTAAGGGGTCAAGAAATTGACAAAGCATACCAAATGGCAGATCTTTATGTTATGCCCTCTGTATCAGAGCCATTTGGTATTACCCCTTTAGAAGCAATGAGAAACAACACTCCTGTGTTGATATCAAAACAATCTGGTGTTTCAGAAGTAGTAAGTCATTGTCTAAAAGTTGACTTCTGGGATATTGATCAGATTGTAAATAAGATGCTTGGTGTATTGAAATATAAAGAATTGAGCGACACGCTAAAGCATCACGGCTCTTTAGAAGTCAAAAAATTTGATTGGAACAATCCAGCAAAAGAATGCATGGATGTATATCGAAAAATGATGGGTGATAAAAACAATGGTTAATATCTGCTTTTATTTTCAGGTTCATCAGCCGGCAAGATTAAGGCCTTATAATGTATTTGAAATAGGAAATGATCATGATTATTTTGATCATAAAAAGAATCAAGAAATATTAGAGAAAGTTTCAAATAAATGTTATCTTCCAACAAACAATCTGATGCTGCAGCTGATCAAAAAACATCCAAACTTCAAGATAAGCTACTCTTTATCAGGAATCTTCCTTGAACAGATTGAAAAAAATGCTCCAGATGTATTAGAATCCTTCCAAAAATTAGTTGATACTGGTAATGTTGAGATCTTAGATGAAACATATCATCACAGTTTAGCTTTCCTTTATTCAAAAGCTGAATTCAAGCAGCAAGTGATGCTTCATAAAAAGAAGATAAAGCAACTATTTAGCTACACTCCAAAAGTTTTCAGAAATACAGAATTGACATATAACAATGAACTTGCAAGCTATGTAGAAAAAATGGGATACAAAGGAATACTAGCAGAAGGAGCAGACCATATTCTTAGCTGGAGATCTCCTAACTTTGTCTACAAGCCAAAAGGAACAAAGAAAATAAAACTTTTATTGAAAAACTACAAATTATCAGATGACATTGCATTCAGGTTCTCAAATCAGGGATGGCCTGAATGGCCCCTGACAACTGGAAAGTTCACACAATGGGTCAATGCAGTAAATGGAAATGGCAACACAGTAAATCTTTTCATGGATTATGAGACCTTTGGAGAGCACCAGTGGTCTACAACAGGAATCTTCAATTTCCTAAAACATCTTCCAAAGGAAATCTTAAAACATCCCGATAACAAGTTTGCAACACCAAGCGAAGTGATAAAAGAGTTCAAGCCAGTTGAAGAGCTGGATGTCCACCACATAGTCTCATGGGCAGACACAGAACGTGACTTATCAGCGTGGCTTGGAAATAAGATGCAGCAGTCAGCAATACAAAAGATATATTCAGTAGAAAGAGCTGTAAAAAGATCCAAAAATCCAAAATTGATTGACGACTGGAGAAAACTTCAGACATCTGACCATTTCTATTACATGTGTACAAAATGGTTTAATGATGGAGATGTCCATAAATATTTCAATCCATATGACAGCCCATATGATGCATTCATTATTTACATGAACATACTTGCTGATTTTGACAAAAGGATTCAAAAAGAGGTGAACCCAAATGCCAAGAAAAAAAGGACTTGATCCTAAAAAATATTTTTCATTATGCACAGGAGGTTTAATAAAGGATGTACGTGAACTAGCTTTTGCATTGGAATATCTAAGTGATGAAGAGCTGGATTATCACATTAGTGAAGATAATAATGACTTCAGCAATTGGATTAGAGATGTTTTCAAGGAGTATAGATTAGCAGCAAGACTCTCTGAGATCCAAGATAGAAAAGAAATGCAAATTACATTATTAAAACATTTAGTAGGAAAAAAGAGGTGAAAATCATGGGAATAAAAGAGGAAAATTATTTCCTGCTTAAAGACGGCACTATAGTCAAAAATCTTTTCGAGCTGTCTAAAGCATTGGATAAGATGCCCGAAGACACATTCGAGCATCATGTAAATGAAAGCAGGAACGATTTCTATAGCTGGATAAAGGAGGTTGTTAAAGATCAAGACTTAGCTACAAAAGTCTTATCTGCAAACAGTCGAAAACAAATCCAGAAAGAAATAGCAAAAAAAATAGAAAAGGACACTATGAAAGGCATGGATAAAAAAACAGCAACAAAGATAAAAACCACTGCTAAAAAACCAGCAGCCAGGCCAAAGATAGCTAGAAAGCAGGTGCAGACAGTGAAGAATAAAGCACATGCAGCAAAGAACAGGTTACACAATATGTTCTTTAAGGAAGAAGGATCAAAAACAAAAAAGAGGCTAAGTCAGATGAGCCCAGAAGAGATAAAGTATGGCATAAACTGCCCATATAAGACACTCAAATGCGGCCTGTTAGAATTCATCTTTGGAGTAATATTAGGGGTGCTGATAGCCTTAGTGCTTACAGCTATATTTTAAAAAAGGGGTAATATAAAATGGCAAAAGCAAAATCTGAAATTGTATTTGAGGTATCATGGGAAGTTTGCAACAAAGTAGGAGGGATATGGACAGTTATATCTTCAAAAGTAAGCCAGATGAAGAGATTTTATAGGGAGAAATACAATTGTATTGGGCCTTATTTTGCAGAAAAAACAATTGGCAGCTTTGAAGAAGAACCAGCTCCAAAAGAATGCAAAGATGTGTGCAAGGATCTTGAAGCACAGGGCATAGTGCTCCACTTTGGAAAATGGCTTATCAAAGGAACCCCTAAGGTAATCTTGATTGACTTTGCAAATTTCAGATTTAAGACAGATGAGATAAAAAAAGAATTATGGAATACTTTCAAAGTCGATTCTATGAATTCAAATAGTGTTGAATATAATGAACCGATTGTATGGAGCTATGCAGCAGGCATGGTAATAGAAAAATTATCTCAAGTCTATAATAAAAAAGTAGTTGCTCAATTCCATGAATGGTTAGCAGGCCCTGGCCTATTATATCTAAAAAAGAACAATGCAAATGTTGCAACAGTATTCACAACCCATGCAACTGTTATGGGCCGTGCATTAGCTAGTGCAAACATTGATCTATTTTGCAAGCCAAAGGGAGAAAATAAATGCAATCTTCAACTGATGGATATTGATAAGGAAGCTTATAATTATCACACAGAAGGCAAGCATATGATAGAAAAAGCCTCTGCCAACAATGCTGATGTCTTCACAACAGTAAGTGATATCACAGGACTAGAAGCATCATATGTTCTAGGTATCAAGCCCCACAAAATCCTTCCAAATGGATTAGATAATGATAGATTCCCAACATTTGAAGAAGCATCAATAGAACATCGCGTCCACAGGGATCAAGTAAGACAGTTTATAATGTATTACTTCTTCCCATATTATCAATTTAATATAAAGAATACTCTTTTCTTTTTCCTAGCAGGAAGATATGAATTAAAAAACAAAGGTATTGATATTTTCATTAAATCTCTTGCTAAACTAAATGAAAAGATGAAAGAGATGAAAAGTCCAAAAACAGTCATAGCTTTTATTTGGGTTCCAACAGCAATTAGAGGCATTAAACTAGATATCCTAGACAACAAAACATTATTCAATGACATGAGAGATGGATTAGATGAAGATATCAATCAAATAAAAAGAAATATCCTCTACACAATTGCTTCAAAAGAAAAATTAACTCAAGAAAACATTTTCCCAGAATCTTTCTTAGAAGACACAAAAAGAAAATTGATGAAGTTCAAGAAAAAAGGAACCCCTCCATTGATAACCCATGATCTTCAGCAATATGGAGATCAAATAGTTGATTTGATGTTAAAAACAGGATTAGATAATAAAGAAGATGACAAAGTAAAAGTAATATTCTATCCAATCTATTTGACTGGAGCAGATGGACTGTTGGATCTAACATATTATGAATCAATGCAAGCAGGCCACCTAGGTGTATTCCCTTCATTCTACGAACCATGGGGTTATACTCCTTTAGAAGCAGCTGCTCTCGGTGTATCATCAGTAACAACTGATCTTGCTGGCTTTGGAAAATATATAATGAAGAAAAAACAAAAAAGACATCCTGGAATCTTTGTCTTAAAAAGAATGGATAAAAAAGATGATGGAATAATCAATGAATTGACTAATTTCATGCATAAGTTTACACGCTTTACAAGACAAGGCCGTGTTAAAAACAAGATAGAAGCAAAGAAGCTTGCAGAAAAAGCAGACTGGAAACGTCTTGTCATTAATTACATCTTAGCACATAACAAGGCAATAGATAAAAAGTACGGTGAAAAATAATGGAGCTTAGAAAAGATTACATCTTAGATAGATATGTAATTGTATCTTCAGCAAGAAGCAAACGACCGAAGGAGTTTAAAAAAGTCCAAGAAAAGGTAAAAGAAGGCATTTGTTTCTTCTGTCCTGGAAATGAAAATCTTACTCCCTCTGAAATTGGAAGGATAGGAACAAAAAAACAATGGAAATTAAGATGGTTTCCTAATAAATTTGCAGCAGTAGATCTAGAAGGCAATCCACAGATTGAAACCCACAATAATTATTTCACATTTGCCTCAGCTTATGGTTATCATGAAGTTCTTGTAGAGACTAATGACCACAAAAAACAATTATGGGATCTAACCAAAACTCAGATCAAGATGGTTTTAGAAACATATGCTAACAGAATCAGAGATTTGTCTCAAAAAGAAAACGTCTCTTATGTTTGTGTATTCAAAAATCATGGAAAAGAAGGAGGAACTTCTTTAGTCCATTCACATTCTCAGATTATTGCATACAATAAATGGCCAAATCTAGTAAAAGACAAGATTAATGCAGTAAATAAATATGATCAATGTCCTTACTGTGAGATTCTTGAGATAGAAAAAGATTCTGACAGAAGATGTTATGAAAATTCTTCATTTGTAGCATTCACCCCTTATGCATCAAGATTCCATTTCGAAATTTGGATATTTCCAAAAGAGCATCTAAAGAATATCACAGACTTAAGTGAAGACAGGCTAAAAGATTTAGCTGAAATAATGAAATTAATACTTACTAAATTAAAAAAATTGAATTCTCCTTACAATATGGAATTATTCTATTCTCCAGACAGTGAAGATCTGCATTTCCATATAGAAGTAACTCCAAGATTGGCAACATGGGCTGGATTTGAACTTTTAACAGATGATATTATAAAT
Organism: Candidatus Woesearchaeota archaeon; assembly: GCA_036481345.1. Lineage (GTDB taxonomy): Archaea > Nanobdellota > Nanobdellia > Woesearchaeales > WJKL01 > JAAOYC01. The sequence continues at coordinate 19,666 of JAZGHU010000012.1, read as the reverse complement.
TCTGTATCTCCAGAAGCAGCTGCAGAATATTACAGAGGAGAAAAACAATAAAGAAACTGTAAGATGAAAATAATTCATAAGTTAAACAAGACAATTGTAGCTAAAAATACAAAGCAAGATCCAAATTTTTTGCTGACTAATAAGCTTGGAGGCTATTGTATGCTTGCTTCTCATCCACATTCAAGATATCAAGGGATATTTTTATTTGACAAGGATATGTATAAGATAATTGAAAATATCTCTTTAGTTAATGCTTCTCCTGTACAAGAGATTGTTAATGAATTCTCTTCAATAAAAAGAAAAAGAAAAAATATCCAAGAATCCTTTTTCATGCCTTATGGTTATGACGCTTTAGTCTATGAATTAAACCAGCCAGCAGAGATAGAACTCATACTTGACATGAGATCTTCTTACTCAAATCCTGAATTTGGAAGGGAATATAAGATCTCCAGATCAAATTCTAAGATTATGATAGATTATAAACATGGATCAACTAAATTATTCTTAGCAATAAAAGCAGATAATTTAGATTACGAAAAAATAGAAGAATGGGTTAAAAGAGATTATGGATCTGACAAAGCTCGAGGCACTTTATCTGAAAAACATGTATTTAGAGCATTAAAACTAAAAGCTAAAACAGTTATATTTTCTTTCTCAAGATCAAGAAAGCGAGCAATAGAAGAAGTTGATGATGTTTATAAGAATCTGACTAGATTAAAAGAACATCAAAAAATCTATGTCACAAAAATCAATACTAAATTAACTAGAAATCCTGAAATAAGGATTGCAAAAAAATGCTGTATTAATTCTTTAAACAAACTTCTTGTAAACTTAAAGAATAATAGGGGCCTGTTTGCTGGATTGCCCTGGTTCTTCCAATTCTGGAGCAGAGATGAGATTATTTCATTAAAAGCTTTGATGCTTAATCATCAACATAGAGAAGTTAAAGAAATTCTATTGAAAAATCTCAACCTAATAAAAAATGGAAGATTATTGAACATTAATATGCCTAAAGCAGAATCTACAAATGCAGATTCAATCGGATGGTTATTCAAAAGAATTTCTGACTGTTTAGAACTATTCTCTTCTAAAGACAAAGAAGTCATAAAGAAGAAATTAACAGCAGCAATAAAATTCATAAATGAAAATTATATGGCAGACAGTTTAGTCTACAATGAATCAAAATCAACATGGATGGACACAGTATGGGATAAAGATACAAGAGCAGGATTTAGGATTGAGATCCAAGCTTTATTCCTAAACATGCTAAAGCTTGCTTATCAGCTTACAAAAGATGAAAAATATATTGATCAAGAAAGAGGATTAAGAATTTTAGTAAAAGAAAGATTCTGGAATGGAAAGATTCTTGCAGACGGACTAAAAGACTTCACAATCCGTCCAAATATATTTATTGCAGCATACATATATCCAGAACTGCTGTCTAAATCAGAATGGACATTATGCTTTAAGAATATACTTCCAAAACTTTGGCTCAAATATGGAGGATTATCAACAATAGACAAGTCCAATCCTTTGTTCTGCAATGATTATACAGGAGAATCCAACCAAAGCTATCACCGTGGAGATTCTTGGTTCTGGATCAATAATTTAGCAGCATTAGTATTAAAAAGAACAAACAAATTAAAATTCAGATCCTATATTGACAAAATTACTCAAGCATCTGTAAAAGAAATCCTAACATCAGGAGCACTCGGCCACCATGCAGAAATATCTTCAGCATCAAGATTAGAATCACAAGGTTGTTTTGCTCAAGCTTGGTCTAATGCAATGTTTGTAGAACTGATTGAAGAACTCTAAGGAAAACCTATTGGCTTTTTTCCCATACATAATTGTACAAAGAATTGCATAGGACTTAAATGATTATGATAATTTTCAAAATCTCCTGAATTTAAACTTGTAATTAGTGTTTTTCTTAAATTTTTATCACTATTAAAGTCTAATTCTCTAAAGATATTTCTGCTGCATCCCATTTTCTGTCTTGCATATCTGTTTTTTCCATGAACATCAGAATTTGTTAGTGGTTTTTCATAATCTTCTTCTACTAAACTATCACTAATATGCATCCATAAAGCATTTGTTGCAACTAAATCAACAGAATCAACTTCTGAAAATATTTTTTCCTTGATAACATTTCTTTCTTCTTCTTTTGCTAATCTAAAAGGCAATGGCCAAGGATCCCATATTGTATAAGGATGTGCTGCAGTCAAAACTGCATCATACTTATCACTAATTTTCTGATAATCTTTAAAATTCATTCCAACTTCAACTTCTGATACAAACCCTTCTTCAGACATCAGACTAACCATATCAATCCTTCCTTTAACTCCTTCTAAAGTAACATACATCTCATATCCAGGAATAAAATTAAGTTCCTTGCCATTATAATTTACAGTAAATAATCTCCCTTTATCTTCAACATCACACTCTGCTTTAGCTAATTCCTTAACTCTCCAAAAATCATGTTCATATCTTCCTCCTTTTCCATGTGTTGTTAAAGCAATTAAATCTAATCCATTCTCATCCATAACTTGTAAAGTATGTTCTAAAGATTCTTTATCAGTAATATAAGGATGAACATGTAAATCAGCTTGAATCCCATCTGGAATTTCTTTTGATTTAGAAAAATAAACTTCTTTCAGATAATCTTTCACAGATTTAAAAAGTTCAGAGGGTTTCATTTTCTAATATTCCTCCATTTTATCTTAAATCCAAAATAACCTAAAACTCCTAAAAAAGATGTTTTCATATAACCTTCTTCTTGATATCTTCTTGGAGAAGTTGTAATATAAGATTCCAAATCAAATTTCAATTTTCCTAATTTTGATAAATTTCTTTGGAAATCTAATTCATTTCCTAACTCTAAATTTTCATTCCATCCTCCAACTTCATCAAAATTTTCTTTTGTGGTATAAATAAAAGGTGTATATTGTGGAGCAATAAACCTTGCCCAATTATTTAATATTCCTGTCTGAAGTTTGGCAATCAACTTATCTTCTGGAGGAATCAATTTGCAAGTTCCTCCTGCATACTGTTCATCCAAATATTTCGCTGCATTACTGATAGCATTAGAACTTAAACAAGAATCTGCATCAATAAAAGCAATATATTCTCCATTTGAATTTTTTGCTCCAAAATTTCGAACTGCACAAACATTATGTTCCATTCCATAAGTCAAAACCAAATCTGCATAATCCTTAGCAATTTCACTAGTCGAATCATTACTATCATTATCTACTACAATCATCTCTAAATTAGGATAATCTTGTTCCTTAACTGAAAGTAAAGTTTTTTCAATCAAAGATTCTTCATTATATGCCGGAATAATAACTGAAAAATGTTTCATTTCAGTTCATCCTCGCAACTAAGAATAAAGCTTGACTCCATCCCAAAGGGCTGTTTTCATTAAATCTTTGAGAATTTGCAAAATACAATTCAGGCATTTCATTTTGGTCATTCATAACTTCAACTGATTTTCTCATATATTTTGCATATTGTGCAGGCTTATTCAATTGTTTATAGATTATTGCAAGCCAAGGCAGACCCATTGTCCACTCAGCTTCTCCATTTTCATTATAATAAGCATCATTATGATATCTGATAACTCCTCTTTCTCTTACTAACTGTTCTTCAACATTCTTTAATATCAATTTTTTTTGTTTTGCATTGACAATATCATAAGGATAAATCAACGAAAGCAAAGCAAGATCTGTTTCTTTTGTCAATGACTCCCTTGGCAATAATCTATTCAAAGTTTCCTGCCCTTTCTCAATCAACTCTTTAGAAACATCGACAATTTTACTTATTTTCTTCAATCCAGCAACACATGCTCCAACAGAGCTAGCATGAACTTCTTCATTCTCTTCCCAAACCCCATTATCTTCATCATGCCAATACTCAATTGATTCCAAATACCAAACTAATTTCTGTAATATACGAAGATCTTTACTATTTCTAATAACTTTAATTCCTTTTTCTTCTAACTCTCCAATCTTAAAAAGAACAGCACCAACAGCATCATTCTGCTTGTTGCCCCAATCCTCATAAATCTCTTCAAAAGTATGAGGATCATATCTTGCATGAATATACTTAAATTTCTCATCGGGCTTTTCTCTTATAGCCCAATCAATCTTCTCTTCATGCTTAAGAAAAATATCTAATAAACATCTATAGATTTTAATAACATTTTTTTTATCTTTAACAGCTTCAAATCCAAGAGCTTCATAAACATTATCACGAAGCCAAGCCCTATTATAACCAGTTGTAACTCCTGCCTGTGATGCCATCATCAAACCAGTAGGAGCTTGCAATTTTCTCAAGATTTGTATTGATTTAGCTATCATTTTCTCTTATCCTTTCTATAAAATCATAAATAATATCTTTTGAATCTTCATCAGTAAATCTAAAATCCAATTCATGTTTAGACCAATCAACTCTAAAATCTACTCTTGGTTCTTCTGAAGGAATATGCATTCCAACTAATTGTACATTATTATAAGGAGAATAATCAAAATTGCCTTCAATAGCTTCATTATAGTGCTCTTTAAAAGCTTCTAACCAATCATCAAACTTATCCATTGCACAGATAAGTTCTGGAGAACAAAGCACTTCTATACGATTGCCTTCTTTTTCCTTGACATCATAGATTATTTTTTCCTCATCATCTTCCTTTGGCAGTTTGCTCAGATAAGATGTATTATCTACAATTGATTCCAGAGCATCAAAAGCTTCAGGACCAATCTGAATAATGTCCAAAATATCTTTTGCTGCAGTACGTCTTATCTCTGCTTCTTTTTCTGTAAGATGTACTGTACGAGACCTCATCACTTCTTTTAGACGTTCATCATCATAGATATTGCCTTCCCCTCTAAGACTAGCAAGGCATTGATCATATTTAGTAAATTCTCCTGTTATTATTTCTTTACAATCCTTCTCAGACTTAGTAGAACCTAATTTACCTAATTCATTTAAATATAATTTCTTCTTACAAGGTTCCATCTCATCTATCTTCAAGGCTTTTCTTACAAAATCATAATCATTCATTTTCCTTCAATACCTCTTTATCTTTATAGAATTTGCAAAACTCAAAAACATCATTATCAAATCTTTCTCTATATGCTTTCTCAATTGGATCAATAATACATTCATTTATATCTTCTGCAGCATTATCAATCATCCCCCTAAATATTGGAGTGATACGACCAGCAGAACTTGCTTCTAAAAACAAATCTCCCAATAAAGTTATATTTTCTTCTTTTGAACCAAAAGGATTTAATTTTTCATATAGATCTTTTTCTGTTCTGCACTCTTCAATATCATCAACATCAAAACCATATCCTTTTATTGAAGGTTTAACCCAGTTTTTGACTCTTTCTTGAGCTTTTAGAATACATTCAGAACCATATTGATTCAATTGATTAAGAGCCAGATCACCAATCTTGCATTGTCTTTGCAAAAAGTCTGTATATTCATTATCTGTTCCTTTCAATTCCTCTAACTCATTTTCATAAGCTCCGATATGTATTGATATAAAATTCATATTTGCTCTTAAAGAAGAATCACGCGGGTCAAGTTTTGATAACAATTCATTCATATTCCTAAATCCTTTCTTACTCATCTTCACTCCCCTCCAGCTTCTCTTTCAATGCAATTTCTACATAATGAGATTGATTTCTAAAAACAGAACTTAATCTAACAGCTTCTTTCATTTTCAGCACTGTTACTTCATCCAATGTAATTGATATTCTATGTTTCATTTTATTGTGACATTACTATAATCATTAGCTTCATCAAAGAAATTAGTAATATTAGTTTGAATTGTTGTAACTGTATTGAATCTATCAACATTATTTTTACAAGAATTTTTTTTCAAATAACAAGATCTTTTTTTTAGTGATTTTAATTCCTTTTCAATTTCACTTTCATCCATTTCATTATTGCCATATATCACATGTAATTCATCTAATCTTTGAGTAATACCTTGAACATCTAGGCCATATTCATCAATTTTAGTTCCCTTTGATTGAAACAATCTTGTAGCAGATCTTGTAATAACTCCAACAAGAGTTCCTGCAGCCAATCCATATCCATATGGAGTTAAACTTTCAGAAAAATCATAATTTCCATTAAGATTAGAAAAATAATCCATAGCTAAAGGCACTGTAACAGCTATAGAAGTAACAACACCACTCCCAATGCCCAATATATCTGCTAATTTGAATTTCTTTTTCATTGTATATTATCCAGTATTACTCCTTTATAAATCTTTCTATTTATAACTACTGTATAATAGTAACATAACCTCTTAGAACCTTATTTTCAACCACTTCATCTACCAGAATTCAGCCATTACAGACTCTCTACTGCTTGATTTTAGTTAAATATTGTTCTAATTTAACTTTTACTTTTTCTTTCAAATCACTATTTATACTTAATTTATCAACTTCTTCATCCCAATCTATATGAGATGGTACCTTTGTTAAACTTCCAACAAATTCTCTATTAGCTTCTTTGGCCATTTTTTCAATTTTCTGGGCCTTTTCAGATCCAAATAATCTAACAGCTGGAAATTTAGTTATTGCAGTTGCTCCTGCTTCTAAAATATATTTAACATAATCAACTTTTTTTGGGGTCAATCCAGCAATTATCTCTATAGAAGGAAATTCTTCTCTTACTTTTCTGATCCACCATGAATAATCTTCAACTGAAGGAGATTCTTTTCCTTCAAATTCAGTTCCCTTTACTGGCTTTAAAGCATAAAAAGTGATTCTATCTAATTTATGTTCTTTGATAAAATCAAATAACAAAGAAATATTCTCTTTTTTCTCTCCTAATCCAATTACAATTGTAATACTTGTCTTAAATCCTTTTTTCTTGGCCAAATCAAGCATTTCAAAATAAGGTTCCATTGGTTTATCAGGACAAATCTTATCATGAAGTTCTTTTTCAACTGTTTCCATTGAAGCACATATCCCTTCAACATAAGGATTTAATTTATCCATCTCATCTTCACTCAAAACTCCAAGATTGACCCATATTTTCTCTCCATAAACTTCAGAAATATTCTTTGCAATCTCTACAATCCTATCTATATCCCAATTAGCATACCCCCCAGTCAAATATTCAAATTTCCAACCAAGATTCTTTCCAATAACAGCATCAGCAATCATTGAACTCATTGATCTTCTTGACTTCACAGCATGCTTCTTCTTATGACTTGTAGTGCTCCTATAACAAAACTTACAACTACCTCTTTCACAATACCAACCAACAAAGATACATCTGCCAAACCAGGTTTTCCTCAAAAGAGGCCGTTCATTATTGTCCATAGAAATCTACCTAATTCAAATTCTTAAGAATTTCTTCTTTTGTTTTGAACTTCTTCTGGCATTCAAAACAAATTGCTTTTTTCTTACCTTTATCTTTAATATAAGTTCCAACTAACTTTCTCAAAAACGTTTCATTGATCCTTTTTTTGCATATTTCGCACTTTGCCATAGTAATTCAAATAAAAAGACCTATTTAAAGGTTTGTGAAAATGAAAACTAATCAAAATAATCTTCATATGTAAAATTCTGAGTAATTCTCTCATAAGTACAGTTTCCTTTTTCTTCAATAAGATTTCCATCTAGAAAATCTTTATACCTATTTATTAAAGAACAACAATCACTACATCTTCTAAAATCTGTACCAATCTCAACAGAAAACTCTTTTTCATTAACTTTCATAATCTTAGTAGGAACTGAACACTTTTCTCTAAAAAAATTATAAATATTTTCCACAAATCTATTATCAGAAATTGTTTCTGAAAGAACTATATTAAGAGTACATTTTTTTGGAGAATCAAAATTTACAATATCTTTTTTTACTTTTATACATCTTTGATTCTTTAATCTCATCTCATTCTCTGTTTTAATTTTTGCAAACTTTTCTGGAAGTTTAATACTTCCATCAGGATTAAATTCAACCATAAACAAAGAGTTCCAAGATTGTTTAAATTGTTTTCTAATTATTCAAAAGTTTTACATTTATAAAACGAAGTTTCATGAATGTCTGGTTTGGTATTTTGACCAAACCTTTAAAAAGACCCTTATCTCCTAAACACCTATGGCAAAAAGATTAGCAATAGTTGAAAAAGAAAAATGCAACCCAACTGGTTGTGGAGATTGGCTTTGTATTAAACTATGTCCTGTAAACAGGACAGGAGAAGAATGCATCACAAAAGGAGATAATAACAAAGCTAAGATAGATGAAGCCCTCTGCACTGGCTGTGGAATCTGCCAAAATAGATGCCCATTTGGAGCAGAACATATCATAAATCTGCCAGAAGAACTTGAACAAGATCCAATCCACAGATATGGAGAAAATGGATTTGAACTATTCTCCCTCCCAACCCCTATTTTTGGAAAAGTTGTAGGCGTATTAGGAATAAACGGAATTGGAAAGTCCACTGCAATAAAGATTCTTGCAGGCGTCTTAAAGCCAAATTTTGGAAAAGATAAAGAAGCTACTTATGAACAATTGATAGAATACTTTAAAGGAACAGAATCACAATTATTTTTTGAAAAAGTAAGAGACAAAGAGATTAATATTTCCTACAAACCCCAGCAAGTAGACTTAATCCCAAAAGCAGAAAAAGGAAAAGTCAGAACTTTGCTAAAAAAAGTTGATGAAAAAGGCAAATTAAAAGAAATTGCAGAAGAACTAAGCATAACTCAAATTCTTGATCATGACATCAAAAAAATATCAGGTGGAGAACTTCAAAGAGTTGCAATAGCAGCTACTGTTCTAAAAAAAGCAAATTTATACATCTTTGACGAACCAACTTCTTATTTAGATATAAAACAAAGAATCAAAGTAAGTAAATTCATAAAAAGTTTAGCAAATGAATCTACTTCTGTATTAGTTATTGAACACGATCTTATAATCTTAGATTATATGACAGATCTTGTCCATATTATGTATGGAAAAGAATCTTGTTATGGTGTTGTAGCTAACCCAAGAGCAACAAGAACAGCAATCAACACTTATTTATCAGGATATTTAAAAGAAGAAAATATGCGTTTCCGTGACCACCCAATTAAATTCCAAAGCCGCCCCCCAATAAAAAAGAAATCAGAAGAATTGATTCTAACTTCCTGGAAAGACATAAAAAAGAAATTAGGAACATTCAATTTAATAGCAGAAGCAGGAGATATAGATAAAAAAATAGTAACAGGTATCTTAGGAGAAAATGGAATTGGAAAAACATCTTTTGTCAAAATTCTAGCTAAAGAAATCAAGCCAGACAAAGGAGAGATTCTAACAAAAGTCAAAGTTTCATACAAACCGCAATATCTAAAATCAGATTCAGACGAAATAGTGATAAATGTTCTCCAAGAAGCAATAAAAAAACACACTAATGATGTTATCAACCCATTAAACATCAAGCCATTATACATGAAAAAACTAAATGAATTATCAGGTGGAGAATTGCAAAGAGTTTCAATTGCATTATGCTTAGCAAAAGATGTAGATCTTTATCTTCTTGACGAACCGTCTGCATACTTGGATGTAGAACAAAGATTGATTGTCTCAAAAATAATCAGAGACATAATGGAGCATAGAGGTAAATCAGCAATAATCGTAGACCACGATCTTCTCTTCCTAGATTATATTTCTCAAAAACTATTGATCTTTGATGGTCAGCCTGCAATTGAAGGAATGGCAAAAGGTCCTTTCCTGATGGAGCAAGGAATGAATCATTTCTTACAGGATTTAGAGATCACTTTCAGAAGAGATGAAGAATCTCACAGACCAAGAGCAAACAAAGAAGGTAGTGTTAAAGATCGAGAACAAAAGTCTAAAAACAAGTATTATTATTCTTAACATATAAAGTAAATAGAAATCCTTATATATTAGAAAAGCTATATTCTATTTAGGGAGTAATATGAAATATAGAAGAGCTAAATTAGCAGATGTAGAGAAAATAGGGAAGATGTTATGTAAATGTTTTAACATCTCCTCACTTAAAGAAGGTAAGCAAACATTTCTAAGAGAAAGAAAATCAGATAATTTTATTGTAGCAGAAGAAAATGGTAAACTTGTAGGAGTTATCAGCTGGGATATGCATGGACTCCCAAAACACCAGCTAGTTGGAATAGAAAGAATAGGTATTCTTGCAAGCAAAAAAAGAGACGCGGTTGCTAAAAGACTTCTTCAAGAAGCAATCCAAGATGCAGATAAATATTTCAAATTATTAAATTTAAAACTTAGAAAAATGTATGCGATGGTTCATTCCAACAATAGAAAACTAAGAAACTTCTACAAAAAGATGGGCTTTGAAGAAGAAGCAAAAATAAAAGATCATTATTACAAAGGTGTTGACGAATACATTTTAAGCATATTCTTCGAGTAAGTCTACTCCAAAAATTCTACTTCATCCACAATTCCATCACTATCTAAGTCTATTCCTTCGACAATCTTAGCAAACATATTTTTATTGAATTTATTCCCATTAGAAATCTCATTAAAATGTTTTAAAAACGCAATTATCGCAGCCTTTGTTCCTGAATGCCTTTTCCCAGCAATTAACAAAAGGGATTTCCTAGGATTAAAAGGATTTTTCATCTTGATTATTACACCAATCTCATCTGAAGTATAACTCTTTTCAGAAATAGTAGAGTTAACAGCCCAACTATTTTCTTTATCAAATTTAATTGGCAATTTAAGGTTCAATTTTCCAGTAACAGTATTAACAACAGGCCCCCCAACAACAATGATATTCCCTTCTAAATCATGTTCTCTAACTTCAGTATCTAATTTTACACTTGATTCAGGAGTATAACTTAAAAAAGTTCCAAAAAATAAAGCTAAATCAATTGCATAATAACCATCTCTACTTCTTGCTTTATCAGGACCATGCGGATCAGGACTTCCAATAATTATTGTAGCCCTAAACTTCCCATCTTCAATAAAAGGAGTCAAAAATTTTGTCTGTTCTTTTTCTAACTCAGATATCTTAGAAGCTTTATCAAACTCTTTGAATTTCACAACAAAAGCAGGTTCTTTCAAAGCATAAAAATTTGCAAAACTTCCTTGAATTCTTTCTTTCTTAATTACTTCAATTAACCCACCTTTCTCTAAATTTCTTATATGATAATAAACAAGCTGCTCATTCAACCTTAATTTCTTGGCAAGCTTTCTTGGATAATTAGATTCTTTAGCTAGTTCTCTCAATATATCCCTAGCAACCTTGCTTGCAAAATATTTAATCTTGTTTGACTTTATTTCTTTTGCAGGTAAAGAGCTTATTCCAGCTTTAGATTTTTCAACAACATACATATTAATCACTATTACAATTTAATTTTTAATACTATTATAATTATTTTAATAATACTTATATATAAGTTTTATTGTTTTCTATATATACCGACGAGAGATAAAAATGCTAACAGAATCATTTTCAGGGATACGAGGACTGTTCAACAAGGATTTAACAAGAAAAGTTGTTGAAAACTATGCTTTAGCCTATTCAAATTTCTTAAAAAAACTTAACAAAAAGCCATTACTGATTCTAGGTATGGATACTCGTCCTTCTTCCCCAATCATTAAAGAAGACATGAAAAAAATATTCCTCAGTCAAGGAATAGATGTTTATGATGTTGGATTTAACACAACTCCAGCAATCCAGCATGGTGTAAGGCATTACAAAGCACAAGGAGGGGTAATAATTTCTGCTTCTCACAACGAACCGATCTGGAATGGATGGAAATTTCTAAGATCTACTGGTTCTGTTCTCCGTCCTGAAGAGATTCAAGAAGTAATTAATAATTCTAAAGCCCCAGGTACCCAGACGACAAAGGAGTCTGACTCTTCGCCTAAAAAACAAGAGATAAGGGGAACATCAGAAGAACATGGTTCAGAATTAAGGAAAAGCTATGTTGACTTTGTACTAAATCAGATAGGAGAAAAAGGGATTATTGCAATTCAAAATGCAAACTTCAAAGTTGTTGTTGATCCAAATGGGGGGGCAGCTTCAACAGTGATAAAAGACCTTTTAGCAAAACTAAATGTAAAAATGATTGGAAAGAACATGCCCTTGGGTGTATTCAATAGATTAGTTGAACCAAATGAAAAATCTCTAGCTTACCTAGCCTATTATGTTGAAGACTTGGAAGCAGACATTGGAGCAGGATGGGATTGTGACGGAGACAGGGTTGAACTAGTTATTCCAAACTCTTCAAAATTTTCAAAAGAAAGAGGCAGAATGTTGTCTGGCCAATATATTTTAGCTTTAATTGTTGAAGCAGTCTTATCAGAATATGAAGGGATGAACAGGATAGTAGTCACTAATGATGCAACTTCTGATTTAATCAAAGAAGTAGCAAAAAAACATGATGCAAGAACTGTTGAAGTTGAAGTAGGGGAGATTAATGTTGTAGAAAAGATGAAAGAATTGAACGCGCCAGTTGGTGGAGAAGGTTCTTCTTCTGGTGGGATAGTTCCTCCATCAGAATGTAGAGATGGCATCTTATCATTGATTCAGATTCTTCATTTAATGGCAAAAAGAAAACAAAAAGTAACAGGGATCTTAGAAGAATTCCCTGCTTATTATAATTCAAGAGTTGATATCAAATGTGATCCAGATTCTGTTCCAAAGATGAGAGCAAAACTTGAACAATACTGGCAAAATCAATCATTCATAAAAGAGATAAGAAAAACAGGAGATTCCACAGGAGGCTTAAAGATAATAAGAGAATTAGAAAAACACGGCCCTGGTTGGATATGGTATAGGGCTTCTAAAACAGAAAAAGGCGTTTTCAGGATTATAACAGATGCTCAATCAAAACTTTATGCAGACAAACTTTTAGCAATGGGAGAAAAAGCATTTGATGATTGTGCAGCTAAATTTGAATCAGGTGATATAAATGAAAGCAATAATAATGGCAGCAGGTAAAGGAACAAGGATGCTTCCTTTGACAGAAAATACACCAAAGGTGTTAATAGAAGTAAATGGCAAACCTTTCTTGCATTATGTTATTGAAAATCTAAAAAAAGCAGGATTTGATGAATTTGGAATCATTGCAGGTTATCTAAAAGAACAGATTCAAGAATTTATAGATGAAAATAACATCAACGCAAAAATCCTTGAACAAGCAGAACAAAAAGGGACAGGCCATGCTGTGATGCAGGCAGAAGAATTCTGTGGAGATGAAGAATTTATTGTTCTTGGAGGAGATAATCTATTCTCAGTTGAAGATTTGAAAAATATAAACAGGCAGGATGAATTCTCTTATGTTGTAGGAAAAGTAGAAGATGATCCTTCTAAATATGGAATTTTATTAGTAGTTGGAGAAGATTTAGTAAGAATAGTTGAAAAACCACAAAAATTTGTTAGTAATTTAATCAATATAGGATTATACAAATTCACAAAAGATATCTGGACAGCATTAGACCAGATTGAATTGTCAGAAAGAGGAGAATATGAAATAACAGATGCAATCACAATCTTAGCAAAACAAGGAAAAGTAAAAGCTTTGAAACTAAAGGATTATTGGATTGATCTTGGTTGTAAAGAAGATATTCCAAAAGTAGAAGAAGCATTAAAAAAATTAGAGGTGTAAAAAATGGTTTCAGCAAATATAAGTCTATATCCAAAAAAAGGCCATGAAGGCAGTGAATATTTAGGACCTGAAACACTAGGAGAAAGAGTATTATCTCGTGCAGAAGCTGCAGGCACATTAGATGCAGATTTATTAGAATTTGCACAAGCTAATGGTGTACCGCAAGATAGATGTGAACAGCTTGAAGCAGATCTTGCTTATGAAGGATAATTTATCTTCCATACAGATAGCATCCAAAAAGAACTAAAATAAATTCAATAAAAGCTAACCCATTCATTACAAGTACAGGCATATTCTGGATTTCTATCCCATAAAGGATCCAAACAAAACTTCCAACAGTTAAAAGAGAATATGTTAAAACAGATATGTCATAAGCACTCTTTTTCTTAAATATTTTATAGATCTGTGGAAAGTTAGCAATCCCATTAACAACTCCAAAAATTCCAGCTAATACTGATAATGTTGTCATAAACAGAAAATAAAACAAGAACTATAAAAACTTAACTAAACTCTTCTAACAAATGTCAAAAATGCAGTATGCCCAATACCTTCACTTCTAGGCCTTGCAACAACTCCGTCAATTTTCCAGCTTCTTTCTATTAACTCAACTGTTTTCTCATATATAAATTTGTCATTTCCTTTGATAGCATTGACAAAATCAGTTGTCTGAGTCATCTGAGGATTATACACAACGAGATAACCTCCAACACGCAAACTTTTTTCAACAGATTTTATTGCATTCCAAGGAGTTGGCAGATCTAAAACAATCAGATCAACATCAGTTTCATCAATTCCAGAAAAAATACTTTTATTCTTTACTTTTATATTTTTTAATCCTAAATTTTTAATATTTTCCTTAGCTACTTTTACATTCTCTTCATTAATATCATAACTAGCAACTTCTTTACAATTGTAAGCAAGATAAATTGCATTTGCTCCACATCCAGTTCCAGCATCAACTACTTTACTTTTACTGCCAACACCAGTCTGGGCCATGATATAACCAATATCTTTCAAAGTCATGATCTGAGAAGTTCTCTTTATTCTTTTATATTCATCAAGAAAATCAGCATCCAAGACAATAAACTCTTTGCCTTGATCACTCTTAACAACGCTTCCAGATTTCTTTTTCAAATCTTTTGCAGAAATAACTCCATAATGCGTAGAATAATCTTTAGTCAAATCATCAACATAGAACTTTTTCATCTTAACAATAGAAATTTCTTTATTCAATTCCTTGATAAATTCTCTTTTCTGCTTTGATATTAGAAGTTTCATGATAATGAAAGGGGACGCTGGGACTCGAACCCAGGATCGCAGGGCACTACTATTTTAATAATTTGCAGCCTACTGCCTTAGCCGCTTGGCCACGTCCCCATATATCAAAAACGGCCCTAGAGGGATTCGAACCCTCGATCTACAGCTTACTTTTGGATGCCCAAAAGGATTGGGTTACCCAATAGAAGGCTGTCGCCTTATCCAGACTAGGCTATAGGGCCTTAATACAAAAAAAGAATAAGTTTGTTTATAAATGTTACTTATTAAACTTATTTTGATAAGTTTGGTGATTTTATATCACCATTACTTCTTATTGCTTATCACTATGCATAGTACAATCTCTTTTTGATTCCCAATAATAGAAACAGTTTTCTCTATGCTGTTCATAAACTTTGCATCCAACACAACTTTTAGGTATATCAGCCATCTTATGGTAACCAAGTTTTTGTATTTTTTAACTTTTTCGGTAAATAATCAGTTATCACGAAATTCAATCCATGTTTTGCTAAAGCCTGCTGTTCTGCCCTTACTCCCATCTGAACTTGTTTTTTAATTGCTTTTTGCCATTCTTTATGATGTTGAACAAAAGGATCATTTTTAACAGCATCTTTTGCTCTCTTAATATCTATATCTTTCAAGGGATGAGTTGGCAATTTGTAATCTTCAATATCTTGTGGAGTTATTCCAATAAATTTTGCTCTAGGAACACAGAAAAATTCATTAATATGTGCAGCATTGCCACTTCCAACTTTTAATGTTCTATAAATATTAAAATATCCATATGGGTCTCCATCAGTAAATACATAAACAGGAAGTTTCTTAGCATCAGATAATCTTCTAATAAATCTTCTACAAGCTCTTGTAGGAACTCCGCCCATTGAAACTAAAATACAATTAGCTTTTTTCCAATAATTATGCTTAACTAATCTTTGAAACATACCTGCTGTCTCTATTGCTAAAATAAACTTAGCTTTTGTCTCAAACTTTAAATGTTCAACAGAAATAGGAATTGAATAAGCTCCTGAACCAAATTTAGTACAATCAATTTTAAGCTCTTTCCCAGTTTCAGTATCTTTATCAATAACAATTAACTTTCCGGCAATCTCTCCTCCTTTCTCCTCAGGGATAAATCCAAGCTGTTCTCTATTTGTCATCAACATAGCTTCAATATCATCCATTACAGAATCTGATTCAGGCTGTTCCTTAAATCTTGCTTCAGCCCAGTTTTTAGAAATATAATATGCCTCTCTTTTTGATGCAATATCATCTTTTTCAATTAGTTCTTTACTCAAAGTCATCATTCTAAGAGTCTGTGCAAATGATTTAACAGTTGCAGCACTCAAACTTCGAGTTTTCATCTTGCCCATTAATTTCAAATATCCTTCTTTATCATTGTATTGAACATTACTTAAACTTCTCAAAGGAGAATGTAATTCAGGAGCCTTTTTCTTAAGAATTTTATTACGAATACCATTAGCAACATCTTGTATTAATGGTAAAACTCCTTTACTTTTTTTAGCTGCCATTTGCATCCTCCGAAGCTAAATTCTTATCATAATCTGAATCATCAATCTTAATTTGATCTAATTTTCCTCTTTGTTTTTCAAGCAATTGTTTCAACATCTTCTCAATTTTCTTTTCATCTTTTTCTTTTAATTTCAATAATATTTTCAAAGCATCAGCAACATGTGGAATATAGGTTTGGATGTAATCTCTTTTTTTTCCTTCAGCAACAATTCTTTTTTTCTTCTTAACATATTGTGCAAGTTTCCTTCCAGCTTCTTGTAAAGCTAACTTGATTTCTTTAATGATTTCAGGATAATGTGCAATTGCTTCTTTACTTTCAGAAGTAAACGGAACCCATACTGAAGCAATATGGACTACAATTGTACAAGGACCAATAGGCAAAGACCCTTTACTCTGACTTAATCCATAACTTCTCCAATTTGTCTGCACCATAGATTTCTGAACAGCACAAGCTCCTGGCTGATAAAGTAAAGGAACTCTATTTGCAAATCTTAGTAATCTGATCTGGCCTTCTTCCTCTTGCTCTCCACCATAAGCAACTCCAGCTTCAACAATAAATGGATTTCCTCTATAAACTGCTGGTGGTCTTGTAGCAGCTGCATAAAATTCAGCTTTAATCTCCTTCCTTAACCCTTTCTCCAAAGCTTCAGCACCAATAGGACTTAAACAATTAGTAGGAGGATTCATGATTCTTGTTTCTTTTATTCCATGGATTAATCTTTCAGCCATTTCTCTTGTAGTTTTCTTTGGCTTAGTATCAGTTAGAACAGAAGCATTCTGACAAATTTGTTTAGCTGTTCCTGATCCAACTCTTGAAAAATCTTTTTGTAAAAATCCAGATATATTACGAGCCTTGGTAGTTGTCAACATCTTAATCAACCTTCCAAGCTCAACCCCATAAGGATGTGGTTTGATTTCCTTGCTTTCAACAGGCATCTCTTCTACCGCCCTTGGAAATATCATTTGCTTTGCTAATGGGCTTGCATAGATTATAGTAACATGAGGATTAACAATAGCTGTCTGCTTCAGATATTTATCAACACTTTGTCCCCCTGCTTGATATGTTCCTTCTAGATCAATCTCAATTTTAGTTCCATGTTCTTTATTCCATTCAATTTCTTTTTCTTTAACAATCTCTGGTTCATTTTTCTGAGTATTGATCTTTAATTCATAATAATGAGCAGGACTTTTAGGACTAATTTTAGAAGTAATTCTTATAGGTTTTCCTGTTGTTAGTTGCCCATATAAAGCTGCAGCTGAAATTCCAATTCCTTGCTGGCCCCTACTCTGCTTCAATGTATGAAATTTGCTTCCATAAAGTAATTTAGCAAAAATATTTGGGATCTGTTTCTTAACAACCCCTGGCCCATTATCTTCAATAATAATTCTATATCTATCAGTAACTTTTGGTTTTTCATGGATTTCTTCTGTAATTAATGTTGTTTGTCCTCCCTCAACTTCTTTTTTGACATCTGGTTTTGTACTTAGATCAATTATTTGGACTTTAACTTCAGGCAAAATCTTCGCTTCTTCACAAGCATCAAGAGCATTATCAACAGCTTCTTTAACAGTTGTCAACAAAGCCTTTCTTTTATTATCAAATCCAAGTAAATGCCTATTTTTCTCAAAAAACTCGGCAACAGAAATCTCTCTTTGCTTTTTAGCAAGTTCATGAGCTATTGGTTGTTTTTTAGCTGGAGCTTTTTTCTTTGGTGTTGCTTTCTTTTTAGCCATTTTTTCCACTCAGTTCGTTTTCAATAACCTCTTTTCTTCTTTTTTCCAACCATTTATAAATATTTCCATGTGTAGATCCTCTTAACAATCCTTCAACAGCCTTTCTTGCTATCTGAACATTCTCAACATGGCCAATAACTGCAACAGTTCTTCCATAAATAGAAATATAACAATCAGTCAAAGCCTCTATTGTCCTTCTTGCCTTTCCTTCAGTTCCAATAAGCCTCCCACGAACACGTTTTAAATGATCTTTTGTCTTAGTATATTCTTCAATATTAACAACTTCTAAAGAATAATCTTGTTTTAACAATAACATAGCAATATTTGGATTAAATCCTCTACCTATTGCCTTAACAACTTCCCTAGAATTATACAAATCAATAGCCTCTTTGCCAGAAATAAACACATCTCCTTCTTCAGAATCAATTTTTAGCTTTGTTTTTGTAGCGGTTTCAATATCTCTTTTTACTTTTCCTTTCACACCAATAAGAACAGCTATTCTTTCTTTTGGTATCTTAAGTTCATAACGATACTCTGAATCGGAGGTCATAAAAAAACTAAAGAATTAATTATTTATAAAGGTTTGTACAAAATTATGCTTTATATTCTTCAAATTGTTCTTGCCATGCACAAAAATCAGTGAATTCTTCTTCATAAAGGTATTTTTTTGCATAAGCCATATGGGCTATAATAGCAAGATCATGTGATTTTCTTTTAGAATATCCATGAACAAAACTATACATAGCTTCTGTTAATTCATGAAAGAAAAGAACTGGTTTATATTCCTCTGGAATTTCTTTCCATAACCAAACAGATATTGAACGTCCTCCTCCTGTATCTGGTGTAATCTTAAATGCTGCTGGTATATCTTCTTTTATTATAGAATCTATATCAGAATTAAAGTCAAAATGTACTTTATGTGGAAGCCAATCAAGATCTATATCTCCACTTGTCTCTACAAAACTAAGCCATCCTCCTGCTTCAATTAGTTTATCTAAATCTTTCATGTAATAATCATAAATTTTCTAGTTATAAACCTTCCTATGATAACCACTCAATAGTAGTATTAAAATAGAAAGATTTATATACTACATATTCTTACTGTATAGTAATGAATTGGGGGCAAATTCTAAAACCCCTTATTTAAATATTAGAGATTAAATAAGCTTTTAATGCTTATCTAAACACCTCTTTTCCCCTTAAATGCCTTTTCGGAGGCATTTTAGGGGTTTATCATACTATTCGAAGCAATTCGGATAAAACCCCCTTTTTCCCTGGCAAGGCTTACGCCTTGTTAGGGTTTATTACAAAATGAAATTCAAAATATTCACTTATTTGACAGCAATTCTATTGTTTTTAATAACTATAATTAGTTCAATAAACTAATAAAAAAACAAATCTTTATATATTCTATCATATTATATAATAATAGAGATAAAATATGCTTTACAAGGCCTATAAAGCCTTAAAAAGGCGTATCTTGGCCCGTATAGAGAGTTACTCAA
>JAZGHU010000011.1:0-22432 GCA_036481345.1 Candidatus Woesearchaeota archaeon | reverse complement strand
GATGGATATATTCCTCCAAGACCAAAAGGTTTTGAAGGAATAGAAGACCTTCCTCAAAAATTCAAAGTTATTGATCCAGATGTAAATATAGTTAAAGATTATATTAGAAAACATGCAATAAGAAAATAAAAAGCTTATCCTTTAACAACACCCAACGGCTTAACTCTAAAAACTAATTTTCCGATTTTAGCTTCATCTGAAACTTTGACAACTTCATCTACATCTTTATATGCGCCAGGAGCTTCTTCTGCAATACCTTTCATTGACGCTCCTTTAACAGTAATGCCTTGTGAAGCTAAATCTTTAACAACTTTTTCTCCTCTAAATTGTTTTAATGCAGCATGCCTTGACATGACTCTCCCTGCTCCATGAGCTGTACTTCCAAAAGTAGCTTCCATCCCTTCATTAGTTCCAACTAAAACATAAGAAGACATTCCCATGCTTCCAGGCAGTATGATCGGCTGCCCAACATCTCTATAAGCTTCAGGTACTTCCATACGACCAGGACCAAAAGCTCTAGTTGCTCCTTTTCTATGCATCCAAACTTTTACTTTTTTTCCATCAATCTCATGTTCTTCTAATTTTGCAATATTATGAGCAACATCATAAACAGTCTCTAATTTAACATCCCCTAATATTTCTTTTACAGCCAATCTTGTCTGATGCCCCAGAACATGCCTATTACACCAAGCATAATTAGCAGCTGCAGCCATTGCTTTGAAATATTTCTTAGCAAGCTCTGTTCCAGCAGGAGCATAAATCAATTCTCTATCAGGCAACTTAGCTAAAATATCAGGAAAAGCCTGTTCCATCTTTCTTAAATAATCAGAACAAACTTGATGTCCTAATCCTCTGCTTCCACAATGTATCATAAAAGTAACTTGTCCTTCTTCTGTTATTCCAAATGCTTTTGCAACTTCTTTATCAAAAATCTTATCAACATATTGTATTTCTAAAAAATGATTTCCAGATCCAAGTGTAGCAACTTGTTTTTTTCCTCTTTTCTCAGCTAAATCAGAAACAGCACTTGCATCAGCTTGCTCCATCCCTCCTTCTTCTTCACAATGCTTTAGATCATCTTCATTTCCATAACCATTATCAACAGCCCATCTTGCTCCTTTATTCAATATCTCTTTTAATTGATCAAGATCAACATTGATATTGCTGCTTCCTAGACCAGCAGGACAATATTCAAATACTTTCTCAAGCAATTCTTTTATTTTTCCTTCAACATCCTCTTTTTTCAGATTGCTTCTAAGTAATCTTACACCGCAATTAATATCATAACCAATCCCTCCTGGACTTATCCCTCCCTTCTCATAATCTAAAGCAGCAACACCTCCAATTGGAAATCCATAACCCTCATGACCATCAGGCATTATTAAGGCATATTTGTAAATTCCAGGTAGATAAGCAATATTTTTTCCCTGATTTAATGTTCTGTCTTGCTTCATTTTTTCCATTAATTTTTCTGAAGCATACACCCTACAAGGAACTTTCATACCTTCTGTTTTGGGAATTTCCCACAGAAACTCAGATATCTTCTTTACTTCTACTGGTTTTATAGGTTCTCTTCTATTCATCTTAAAGATCAGGTATAACCTGCACCATATATTTATCTTTCTCTTTATTAATTTCCATTTCTTGATAAGTTATTGCCTTAATGTGCGTATTAATTTCATATTTATCTAATTCAGTATCTCCAACAATCTTAGCTTTCAACTTAAGCCCATCAATCTTCAATTCTTTAACTTTGCTCAACAAGAAATTTTCACTATCAATCAAAATCAAAAACTGTTCTAAAAAATCATAAAGCAAGGCTTTTTCATCCTCTGCTTCAACAGAAATTTCTTTTTCAATATTTTCTTCAACTTTATCATCTGTAATAATTTTTGCTAAAGCTAAAGCTGCATTAGAAAAAGCTTCTTCCATTGTCTTTCCATAAGCTCTAAATTTTACATCAGCTGTATGAGGTAAAAATTCGTATTGTTTCATAATAAAGAACTAATCATGTATTGTTTTTAAGGGTTTCTGTTAACTCAATATTTCTTCAACAAATCTCCAATAGCTGCACCAATTGCACAAGGCAATGAAATTATAACAACTAGTTTCAGAACTCCAAGATTATTAGAAGCAACATCTACAAGCTTATTCAACCCATACAGATAAACTAATAATACAGATGTAAAAATAGCAACAACATAAAATACAACCAATCTCTTTAACCAAAATTGACCAAATTTTCTTTTTGCTTTTTGTTTAACTTTTCTATAACCAATAAAATATATCTCTGCAGTCAATATCAATAAGGTCACAATAACGATCATATACATATGAAGTGCATCCATTACTAAACTTACTTGAATCAACAAGCCTTTAACTGCAAAAGTCAATCCTAATAATAAAGCTCCAAAAAAAGCACGAACAATATCTCTTTCAGAAAAGTCAGATGGCTCTTTAACCAAAAGTTTTGTTCTTAATTCATCAACCCCTTTTTTCACTTCATCAATCTTTGCCATCTTAATACCTTAATACTCGACTATTTGTACACCATCATCCTTTTCTTCTTCTGCTTCATCATCTTCATTAGCAGAAGTAGGCTCAAGAACAGGCATTCCCTCTTCTGCTCCACTATCGCTGCTTCCAAACATATTTGCAAAAGCATTTGTTGTAGCAGGTTCAGATTCTTCATCTGAACTAGAATTTGATTCTCCAAAAATATTTGAACTAGACATAGGAGATTCATCAATCATCTTGCTAAGCAAAGCAATGACTTTTCTGATGTCTTCATGAGAATCATCTTTTGTATCTATTGTTATTTTCATGGTGATTTATTTACATTTCACATATATATAATTTATTATTTTTTTCTTGTTTGATAAAAATAAAATAGAGCAATTCCATTATAAATAAATAAAGTTAACATCAAACCTTTAAGATCATAACGTTCACTAGCCATACTATCTAAAAATGGGTGCAGAAAAAAAACATTAAAGATGGGTGTATGCCAATTAGATTTGTATAGTTTTTCTATTCCAAATGTATTCAAAACAGATGGAAAATTATTAGCAAATTCAGGAAAATCAGGAACAATAGCTAAAAAACCACCCAACAAAATAATCAAAGGTAAAAATAAAAGTAATTTTTTTTCTTCAAAAAATTTTCTAAAAAATAAAGAAAGTATGAAAAATATACTTAAAATTCCAATCATTCCAATAGCTATATGGATTTGAGGATTAGGCATATTTTTTCCTCCACAAATATAATGCCTGCCACCAAAGAACAACTGAATACATTATTACTATGGAAATAAAACCCAAAAATTGCCCACTATTAAATCTACTATGGATCAAATCATATAAAAAGAAAATATTAGTCCATCCGCCACTCCAACCAGCAAAATAAGGCAAAAAAGCTAGAGTTCCAGTGATAGTCATAATCAAAGGAAGATAAAAAATAAACTTCCTATTATAAAAAAATCCTGAAATAATTAAAGGTATGCTTGCTCCAAATGCAAAATGAAGTTGTTCAAATGCCATTTTTATTTGTTTTTATTCTACCTCATAAATATATCTTGCGTTTTTTGAATAAATTTGTTTAAATGAATCACAATTAATTGGTTTACGTGACAAAACATAGTTTGCACTATTCTGATAAGCAATAATCTGTTTATCTAAACAAGATGGTGTTAAAAAAAAGCTTGTTACGTCATTTACTCTTCCACCCCCATATCTACTTTGAGATGAAGCAAGAATATAATTTTTAGATATGGGATAAATTGCAGCAGAGACAAAAGGATCAGCCAAAACTATGTTTCCCTTAGAAACACCTTTCAAAAATAAAATGGCTTGATAATCTTTATAATCAATTGTCGGATTAATACGCAAACCATTCCTAGGTCTCTTATCTTCAGGAAGGTATCTTCCTGTATCAACATAAGCTAAAGACAATACAGACAAAACAACAATCACAATTATTAAAGTAACTGTGAATACTTTTTCTCTATTCTTTTTAACTACCTTAAACAACATGTCAAGCAGAAAATATAATGCAAAAGCAGACAATGGAATCAATCCTAAAACAGTATGGTGTCTTATTCTTGCAATAGATGAGAAATAAGTCACTTGATTAAGACTAAAATTTATTATTTGACTTAAATCAACCAAAGACCAAATCAGAAATACAATCATACTCCACTTCTTAAAGATTAATATTACTCCAATTACTGCAAGAACAACAAAAAATATGCCATAAAACTTAATAAAATTATAAGGATATATTATGGAACTTATACCTTTCCAAACAAACAATTTCAATAACAACCCCCATGATTTTGCAAGGCTTCCCCTCCATATTAATGCCCGTGCAACATATAAAGAAAATATAGGGATTAATAGAGAAGCAAGGACAACAAAAACTCCTTTTGTTGAAATAAGAAAGTGCTTTTTATTCTTGATTGCAAAGATTATTGCATTTATAATAATATAAAGCAAGATTATTGGGAAAAAAGAAGCCCCTGTTTGTTCATGAATAACTAGTACAGTAAAATAGATAAAAGAAGCTAACAACAAATAAAGGCTGTTCTTTTCTTCAAAAGCATTATACAAAGAATACATCAAAGCATATAGCAAAGGAAAAGTCATAGTCAATGCCACTAAATAAGAAATCCCTAAAGTATTATCATTTGTCTTCATAAAAGAGAGAAAAATGATTGCAAACAATCCAACCCATTGATTAGAAATCTTAGTTAAAAAAGAAAAAATAATAAGACCAGTTAATATAGCAAACAAAGCAGGGAGATATTTGAAAAATAAAATAGGATCAACTCCAGAGATTAAATAGAATTGAGATAAGATAAACTGAAACCCTGGATTTAATCTAACATCAGCAGAAGGGTGCCCGACAAATTGAGGATTAAATCCTTGATTAAACTTGCCTTCTTCTATGATGTGGGTTGTCTCTAATAATCTGCTCCATTCATCCAAATGAATTGGATAAGGATTATCAAAATGAGGTTTGTAGACTTTAACTGCAAGAATAGACAAACAAAAAATCAGCATAATAATTTGCAGTATCTGTTTCCTATTTAATCTTGGAAGTTTTATCTTCTTAAAATCTATTTTCTCTTTCTTGAAGTAAACCAATACAGGGATTAAAGAAATTAACAACAAAGAAATCAAAACAGACCAAAAACTCAATCCAAGAAAGATATGAATAATAAAACCATTTAAAATAACTAAACATAAACTTAAGGCAATAGATAGTGCAATCTTTTCATGTAATTTTTTTTCTTTAAAAGAATTAAGAATAAATCCCAATCCAGGTAATAAAAAAATAAGCAATAATCCCCAAATAGGTCTATATAATAGAGGAATTACTAATAACAGCCACCACCATCTTTTTTGCATTTTACACTGAAAAAGAGATTTAATGTATATATATGTTTTGATTATACATTATTAATAGAAATATTTAAAAACCATTAATAGTTTAAATAGGGATTATGGGTAAAAAAAGAGGCATTTTATTCTTAACAGTATTAATTATCATATTAACATCAATAGTCTTGGCTGCTGACGATGATAATGATGGTCTATCAAATAATGAAGAAACATCAGGCTGGACAGTAGAATATTTTGATTGCAACAACACAAGAATAAGATACAACACAAGTTCTAATCCAGATGACTCTGATACAGATGATGACTGTCTTAGTGATTGGGAAGAAAGATTATGGGACAAAGATCCAAATAAAAGAGACACTGATGGAGACGGCTTAATTGATGGAAGATGTATTTATGAACCATGGGATGAATGTAATAAACATTGCAATGATTATTGCAAGCTAAAAAATGCCTGTTGGTGGAAAAAACAATTCTGCAATGGAGATGATTGCGATGGTGGTGGTGACGGAGATGATGACGATGATGGAGATGACGATGATGATGACGATAACCATATAACAGGAAATTATGCTTATGGTGATGACGATGATGATGACAGCGGAGATGATGATGAAGGTGATGACGATGATGATGACAGCGGAGATGATGATGAAGGTGATGACGATGATGATGATGATGATGAATGTGAGAAGAAATGTATAAAGTGGAGATGGTGGGGCAAGTGTAAAGAATGGAAAACAGAATGTGATGGTGACGATGAAGAAGAAGAAGAAGAATGCAGTGGGATGCTTGAAGATTATTTATGGAAAATAAATCATCTGTCTTATATTTTTAATTCAGAAGATTCCTTAAGAGCAAAGTATTGGTTTGGATTATATAGTGAGTGGAAATACAATGACAGTGATACGGATTTTGGTGATGATTGGGTAAATCCTGATTATGATGATTCTGGTTGGAATTCAGGAAATGCATATCTTGGATATGATGAATTTTTAATATCTACAGTCTTAGATTATGGAACAGACCCTCAAGATAAAACAGTAACTTATTACTTTAGAAAACATTTCAATATTCCAGATGCATCCAGCATCGATAATATTAAGTTTAATATTGATTATGATGATGGCTTTGTAGCTTACATAAATGGAAACGAATTCCTAAGAAGTTATGGGGCTAGTACAGACCACAATATTTATGTTCCATATCATGAATCCTCAATAGGAGCAGAACCAAGCGATTGGGTATCTTATAATTTTAATGCAACAGATCTTAGCTACTTAACTGATGGAGATAATGTTCTTGCAGTAGAAATCCATCAATGTGTACCTAATAGTTCAGACATTGTATTGGGAGCATATCTACTAAGCTATGAACCTATACAAGGAAATGGATTACTAGAAGACCTTGATGATATAAAAAACATATTGAATTGCAATGGAGATTATGATTGTGACGGTGGTGGAGATGATGATGATGATGACAGCGGTGATGACGATGATGATAATCATATAACAGGGAATTATGCTTATGGAGATGACGATGATGATGACAGCGGAGATGATGATGAAGGTGATGACGATGATGATGACAGCGGAGATGATGATTGTGATGACAATAATAATGGATGCAAAAAATGCATACATGCAGAAGATAACTTAAAAAGAGAACTATTAACATTGTGGTTAAATGTTGTGTCTGCAAATATTTGTTATAGAGAAAATATCCTTCATGATGAGGTTGGATGTGAAGATATTCCTACAGATACAGTTGAAGAGCTGCTTGCTTATATAGAGAATATCTTAATAAATAACAATACTTCAGAATATTCTAATGCATCTTATTACCTATGGTTGATTAACAATGGTTATTGCCTAGATTGCACTGACAGCGGAACTCTTCCAGAACCAAGTTCTTGCAAAGATGATGAATGTGGAGAATGTAACGGCAAAGTCACTAATCTAACATTAAGATATGATGGAAGTCAAGATGCTACAATCAAAGTTGTTCAGAAAAAAGATAATATTGTTGTGTTTGAAAATAGCGTATCTTCTGGAGATAATTTTTCTTTCCAAGGAGTTGATGAAAAAGATACTCTTGGGACTGAGATTAGGATTTATGTTGATAATGTACTAAACACCAAGATTCATACTAGTTGTTCACAACCCATATATATTGGAATGGTAAGTGGTGATTTTACAATTCTTGCTGGCGCAAGTAGAAATGGAGGCAAATTATGCCTTACTGATGACAACGATGGAAATGACGATAATGGTGGTGACAATGGTGGAGGAAGTGGTGGTGATAATGGAGATGATGACGGAGACTCAAAAATAGATGACAACTCAGAACCACCTAAAAAAGGCGAAGGATTCTGGGCTTTCCTAAAAAGAATACTTGAGAAACTAAAAGATTTTTTTGATTCTATATTATAAAAACATATTAGTATAATTCATATAGATATTATTTGCAACATCTTCTTCTGTCATTCTTTTTATCTCTGCAATTTTCTTTATCGTTTCAACAACAAAAGCAGATTCGTTTCTTTCTCCTGGAAAAGGACTTAAATAAGGAGCATCTGTCTCAGTCAACAATTGGCTGATATTGACCATCTCAACTACAGTCTGGAAGTGTTGTAATCTTGTTATGATTGGAGGAATAGAAAAACTCCAGCCATTGTCTGCAACTCTATTGATTAAACTTTTCTTGCCGCTAAAACAATGCATTATAACTTTCTTTATCTTGCTGCTTTCCAGCATTTCAACAGCATCTAACTCTGCTTTTCTAGAATGCACAATTATTGGTTTATTTATTTTTTCAACCACATCAATTACTTTTTGAAATATCTTTTGCTGCTCTTTCTCTTTCCCCTTAACCCATTTGTAATCCAGACCACATTCTCCAATTGCAACACATTTATCATTGTTCTGCATAATCCATTTTAATTCTTCATCAACATCAATTGGTTCTGTATCTCGAACAAAGTCTGCAGTATCTGAATTATCAAGTTCAGCAGCCAAAGCATCTAGGGGATATAATCCAAAACTTGCCTTAACAATATCATATTTTTCAGCAATCTTCAAAATCAGCCTGTTTGTAGTTGAATTCACACCTGATGTAATAATGGCCTTAACTCCTACGTCCCTGGCTCTCTGGATAACTTGGTCTAAATCATTCTTAAATCTTGCATGATCCAAATGAGCATGAACATCAACTAATATCATATTCTTCCTCTCCAATTCCTAATTCTTTTGCAAACTTTATCTGTAGATAAGGATCTTTGTTATGTATTTTATCAAATATTTTTGGTTTTTGTTCATAAATCAAATCAACACTTGCTTTATCTATTGCAACGATATCTTTTCCCATTAATACCCCAATATCATCTGCAACAATATCTCCAGCATTATTGCAGCAGTCACATTCTTCTGCAATATCAATCAAGAAATTAATATAAAATACTTTTTCTCCCACTGCTTTCAAAACAGCTTGAGCTCCTTGTGCTAATAAATCATCAAAACTAGATTCTTTTGCCTGATGTATATCTGATTTTGACTCGGGAATTACTCCGCCCATACCTAAATTCTTTATTGCTCCTCCAAATCCAGAATTGCAGTGCCCTTTTACATGACTTAAAACTAACATTCCATCTGCTTCTACTAATT
The DNA here is from genome assembly GCA_036481345.1 of Candidatus Woesearchaeota archaeon. Taxonomy (GTDB): domain Archaea; phylum Nanobdellota; class Nanobdellia; order Woesearchaeales; family WJKL01; genus JAAOYC01. Next base: position 13,365 of record JAZGHU010000011.1, on the reverse strand, counting down.
CTTTGCAAACTTGAACTTTAAGATTTTTAGTTTCAACTGTAACTCCTTTATCTCCGATTACAACAGGGCATCCTACTTCGCCAAATCCATGCTCTTTAGCAACTTCTTCATAGCCTTGCTTAGAATCTCTAGGTCCCGCATACAAAACAACAGAATCAAATAAAAATGGCTTTAATTCAAGTTCGATCAACACATCAACAATCTTCTTTACAATTGGTGCTTTCAGATAATAAGGGTTGTTCTTCTCACCCATGTGCAGCTTGACAGCAACAGATTCTCCTTTATCAAAAATTCCTTTAATCTGTTCTCTAAATACTTCACTATCAAATTCCTTGATTAGTTTTAGATGTTGCATAAGAATAGAGAAAAATTAATCTTATTTATTTCTTTGCAATAATCTGATTAGCTGCATAAACTCCTGCAATAAAACAATCTTCTAATCCACAAATGTTATATTCAGATGCAAGATATAATCCATCATCCAGCACCTGATCAAACCATTTTTTTCCTGAGAGGGTTATTGCAGTATCCCAATAAACTTTTTTAATCACTTTATATTTTTCATAATACTTGCCCAAATGAGGATCAAGAATTTTGCTGAATATAACATCAGTTCCAGTTATCTGTTTCCAAAGAATAGTTATATCATGGTGTTGCGGTTTGAAAAAGACAACTTTTTTGTTTTTATAAATCTCTTCTCTCTCCCCATCAATATGTATAACATAAACAGAAATATTTTGTTTTGGTTGAGGCACTCTATGTATTTTCTTAGCATCCCTATAAGGAATCGCAATAACAACATTGTTTGCATAATAAGTATGTTTTAATGTACTGACTTTATACAGGCCTTTCTTTATCTTATTTAATTTCAATACTTCTTGTTTCTTTATCTTATTTTCCCAGCCTTTTGTTAATTTTGGAACAGTTTTTCTAAAATCAGCTATGAAAAGTTTGGTTGTTACAGACAACAAGTTATCAAGATAGAAGAAAGCATTTGCTTTTTCATATCCTACAAATCCTGTACTGTGGAATACTGGATTGAAATAAACATCATTCAACCGTTCTAGCTTATTTTCTTTTATGAATTGTTTTGCAGATTTTTTTACATAAGAACTCAAGACCTTGTCTGACTTAAGAATATCTTTTTGTTTTTCCTTTTCAGCTCTCTTTCTTAATCTGCTTAATCTTTTTTCAAAATCTTTCAATATAAAATATAATTTGATTAACCTAGGAAGCTCTAGCAAATTTCTTTTAGTATAGACATTGACAAAATTCTTTTTGCCAATAAAATAACAATCTCCAATTTTGATTTTTTCTATTTTATCTACATATTTTTTGATATTCTTATAACCTTGTCTAATATAACTTGCGCCATAATCAACCAATCCTGATTTAGAGATAGACATTCTCCCCCCAAGATCCTTAGTTAAAAGCAAAAAATCATCTTGCTTTTTCTTATGTAATTTATTACCGCAAGCTAATCCAGAAATTCCTCCTCCAATGACTATTGCTTTGTAGATCTTCATATTTTTCCTCTTACATGATATTTTATTACATTGATTAATATGCTAAAAACTAATGCTAGAGACATAAGTTTAAAAAACTTTCTCCAAGTAATTTTAGATCCCACAAAGTCAATAAATTCATCATTATTTAATTTTTTTAATCTTTGGCTAAACATATCATATTCTTTTGTATTTACATATCTCATTTCTAAGAACCTCAAAAAAGTTGAAATAGGATAATATTTCTTGTACTTCTTATAAAACTCTCTTTCATATCCTTTAAGTGATCTCTTTGAAAGATCTCCTTTCTCAAAAGCAGAAATAACTGTTTTATATGCATAATCTGCCATATCCAAAGAAATTCTAAATCCTTCTCCAAGAATAGGTGTTGTTGCTCCTGCAGCTTCTCCACAAGTAATAAGATTATCTTCAATAATTGGCCTAGTTATTGTTGTAGAAGCAATCCTCTCAATCTTATCATTAATTTTTGCATTTTTGAACCAGTTTTTATATGGTTCTTGTTTCATGATATACTTAATGCTTTTTTCTTCATTACCTACTTTCAAGATCTTTTTTGAAATCAAATCAGCTTGACCAAACTGGCATCTTGTTCTTGAATAAGGATATATCCAAAGAAGCATATTTCTTGTGGTCCTATACTGTGGAAAGAGGAATCTATCTGATATATTATCAGGGATATTGCAATTAGATAATTCTAAGGATATATTGATAAAATCTGTTGAATCTTTTGCAGGTCTTCCTAAAAGTTTTGAAACAATCTGATCATGTCCAGAACAATCAACAAGCATTTTTGTAAAATATTCTTTTTTTCCATCAAATAGTTTAAATCCATGTTCAATTCTGCTTACAGATTTTAGATTAAAAGAAGTATGAACATCACATTTAAGTTTCAAATCCTTGGCAAAAAGATTCATATCAACAATTTGGGCAAAATAATTAGGATAACTAAAAACTACTTGTCTTGAAAGATCTGAGATTCCAAATGTTGCTTTTTTATATTTCTTGATTACATATTTTTGAAGATTGAATTTATCAACAGCTTCTTTTAATGTTCCATATCTATAATTTACTAATTTTTTTATTGTATTCCTCTTTTCAACTAACAGAACTTTTAATTTAGATTTATTCAATAACTTAGAAAGCATTAACCCTGAAACTCCTGCTCCCACAATTACTACATCATATATCTCTTTTTTAGCCATATAGCACTATTTTTTATTTTGTATTTAAATATTTCTATTGGTGTTTCAATGCCATGATTTTATAAGCAAGTTTTGCTAAAGAAAAAGCTTCTGCTTTGAAATTCTGAGTTGGAGCAAATTCAACAATGTCTGCTCCAATTACTTCTTTCATCTCAAAGATGATCTGCAATATTCCAATAACATGATTCCAGCTAAATCCTCCTGGTTCAGGAGTCCCAGTATTTCTGATAAAAGCAGGATCAAAAACATCAACATCAATAGATACATAGACTTTATTTCTTAACTTCTTTAGTTCTTTTCTTAATTTCTTTTCATCAAATTCATATGCTTTGATTATATTGATATCTTTGTCTTCATCAATCAATTTTTTCTCATCAATATCCATGGACCTTATTCCAATTGACAAGACTTGATGATCCTTTACAACTTGCTTTGCAGCACACCTATGATTCAATTGAGAACCATTCCATGAATCAAAAAAATCAGCATGTGCATCTAGTATTATAACAGAAAAATCATTTTCCTTTTCTTCTAGAGCTTTAACACACCCTATTGTAACAGAATGATCTCCTCCTAAACCGATGACAAATTTGTTTTTAGGAAAATAAGTTTTTATCTTATTGATCATCTCTTCTTCATTATTTGCTCTGATTCCAGTTGCTAATCTTATCCCTTTTTCAAAAGGCTCATTATCAAACTGTTCATCATAATACTCTAGATGTTTTGATGCCACCACTATCTCCTCAGCCCCCCTGATTGCTCCTTTTCCATAAGTCACATTCCCTTCAAATGCAATTGGAAATATACTAAAATAAGAATCTTCTTTTGCATATTCTTCAGGAAGATTCATCCAGTTCATCATTCCATCATCCCTGTCTCTAATTTCTTTAGATCACAGAAATCAGAGCTAAAATTATAAGCCCCCGCATTCAAAAATACAATTTCATCTCCTACTTTTGGATTGTCAAGATATACTCTATATCTGAATAAATCCATTGAACAAGGGGTCTTTCCTTTTATAACATAAGCTTTGCCTTCATTTTTATCTAATTCTCCTTCAACAAGCAATTTGACAGGAACAATAACAGCATCCATATCAGTATTATAAACAGAAGCATCTACAATTATATTGTTTTCATAAATTGCAATAATTTTCGTAACTAATTTTACAGCAGGAGCTGCAATAAACCTTCCAGGTTCAATCATAATCTGTATATCTCTCTCTGCTAGCCATTGTCTAAAATCTTTGATCTTATCAAAAACAGTTCTGATTACATCTTCATTAGTGTTTGCATATATTGAAGGCAATCCTCCTCCAATATTAACAATATCAATCATAGAAATAATATCTTCATCAAGAATATTTGATATCTCATATCTTAAATTCCACTCACTCATGTTTTGGGTTTTCCTATGAAAATGAACTCCCAACTTCTCAATATTTTCATTTTTCTTTAACTCTTTTATCTTTTCATTCACAAATTCAGAAGGCATTCCAAAGACAAAATACTTCTCAGTTCTGATTGTATTTTCTCTAAGCTTAATTCTCAATAGCAGATTCACTTTAACTTTTGTTTCATCCAAAAACTTCAATAATATCTCTAAATCAGATTCATTATCAATAACAAAATTTTTGATTCCCTCTCCCATTAATTCCTGAATCAAATCTTTATCCCAAGCCTGGGCTAAGAATAAAACTCTTGATTTATCTCTTATATTGACTAACTCATTAGTCAGATGTATACTAAACATACATTTAGTTTCCTCTTCAAGAATTTTAGTCACATCAGGATTTGTTTTAGAGCTATAAGAAACAATATCTGCTACTTTTTCTACTTTATCATACTGTTCTAATACTTTTTTTCTTGATAAAATAAATTTAGCCATTTAACAATCCTTCCTCATCTAATTCTTCTAAAGCATTTACCATTGCCAAAGGAAATGTAATTGTAACATCTCCAATTACAGTTGCAACATCGCTTTCATCTTTTACTTTTCCCCATGATTTTGCTTCTTCTGTTGTTGCTCCAGACATACTTCCATCTGTTTTATGAGCAGTGGTCATATAAACAGCATAATTAGCGCCGCCATTAAGCAAAGTGCTAAGGATCGCATGATGTTTTGAAATGCTTCCACCCAAAGCAATTACTCCTTTAGTTTCATCATGATTTGTACTTAACAAAATATTTCCAAAATCCTGGACAACATCTACAATAAAATCTTTATTTTTCTGTTGGAAAAGATATAAATGAAATCCAAATGCACCATCTGTTATTGCAGGGCAAAAAATAGGTACTTCATTTCTTGCAGCTTGGTATAAGATAGAATTTTCATCATCTAATAATAATCCAATCTCTTTTAACAATTCAGAAACAGCCCATCTTTTCTTCTTTTCGTATAATTTAGTCAATGTTTCTGAAATCCAGTCTTCAAAATACATATAACTCTCATTTTTAACAAGAATATTTCCAACCCTATTGATACCTTGTTCATGCAGTTCAACATCATCAGCAGAAAACTTGCCAATACTAAATTTATCTCCATTTGATTTCATAATATCTTCTTCAATCCCACCAACAGTTGTAACTAAGATGTCTGCCATTTTTAATTTTACAATTTGAGCAAAAAAACCTCTTAACCCAGAAGTAACCATATTTGAAGTATAAGTAAGAAAAATCTTAGCATTATTCTTCTTCATCTTAACAATTACATCAGATGCTTTTTTCAATTCAATGCTCTGATATCCTAGATTCTGATAAGAACTAACTAAATCCTTAACCTTCATTTCTTTTTTCCATTTAAAATCTTCGATAAAAGCCATTTTAAAATAACCTCAAAAATATATAATTAAAACTAATAAAATCAAGAATTCTTATGATCCTGCTTTTCTAACTGAACTCATTATAAGGTAGAAATAGCAAAATATTTATAAATCTATGCCAAATTCTTCAACTTGGTGATGCTCATGGCAATCGTAGGATTTAATTTTACAAAAATAAATGTTGAAAGAAAAGAAGAATCTGTAAAAGGCAAAATAGACATAAAAAACAATGTGGCTATTATGGGAGTTGAAGAAGCTAAAGTCAAATTAGGCAGTTCTTCTCAAAAAGTAGCTAAAGTTAGCTTTGATTTTAATACAATTTATGGGCCAAAAATAGGTTCAATAAAACTATCAGGAAACGTTCTTGTATTAGGAGAAACAGCCAAAATAGGCAATATGATTGAAAAATGGAAAAAAAGCAAGTCCATGCCAAAAGATATGGCTCCAACAGTACTAAACACTGTATTAAACAAGTGCAATATACAGGCTGTAATCTTGAGCCAGCAAATAAATCTGCCGTCTCCAATACCCATGCCTAAAGTACAAGTACAAGCACCTAAAAAATAGGCTTTATTTCGAAAGGTTTAAAAACCTCTTTATTTTCTATTTATAAGCATATTTGGGGGATTATATAGCTTTTAAAAGCTTAAATAACTATGAAATCTGAAAAAGAGCTTAAATTAAAGGTAATGGAGTCTGTTCAAGACGATGTAAATAAAGGAATCACTAGAATAGACTCTTCTCAAATGCGTCAAATCGGAGCTAAGCCAGGAGATATTATTGAGATTGAAGGAGAGCAAACTACTGTTGCTTTGGTTGATAGAGCTTATCCAGGGGATTTAGGATTAAATATTATAAGAATGGATGGTATTATTAGAAGAAATGCAAAAACATCTATTGGAGAAGTAGTTAAAGTAAGAAAATCAGAAGTAAAAGAAGCAAAAAAAGTCATTATTGCTCCAGCAAGAAAAGGTATTGTAATAAGAGCTTCTCCAAATACATTTAAACAAGGACTTCTTGGAAGAGCTGTTGTTAAAGGGGATATTGTTTCATTAGGTGGAACAACTAGAAGGCGTTCAACTATGACGGGCTCTCCATTTGATGATATTTTTAGGATGCTTGAAGAAGGAAGTGTAAATGGAGGATTTGGTTTTGGGGATCTTAGATTTATTGTTGCTGACACTGCTCCAAAAGGAGCTGTTTTAATATCAGATACAACTGAAATAGTATTAAATCCAGAAGCAGTGGAAATAAAAGAAGAAGTAATTCCAGATGTTACTTATGAAGATATTGGTGGATTAAGTGAAGAAATAAAGAAAATAAGAGAGATGGTTGAACTTCCCTTGAAACACCCAGAAATCTTCGAAAGATTAGGAGTAGAAGCTCCAAAAGGTGTTCTATTGCATGGTCCACCAGGAACTGGAAAGACATTATTGGCAAAAGCAGTTGCAAATGAATCAAACTCACATTTTATTGTTATCAATGGCCCTGAAATTATGTCTAAATTCTATGGCCAATCAGAAGAAAACTTAAGAAAGAAATTTGAAGAAGCTGAAAAAAATTCTCCATCTATAATTTTTATTGATGAAATTGATGCTATTGCTCCAAAAAGAGAAGAAGTTAAAGGAGAAGTAGAGAGAAGAGTTGTTGCACAGCTTTTAGCAATAATGGATGGATTGAAATCTAGAGGAGAAGTAGTTGTTATTGCAGCAACAAACGTTCCAAACATCCTTGATCCTGCTTTAAGACGTCCTGGAAGGTTTGATAGAGAAATTGAAATTGGAGTTCCTTCTAAAAAAGGAAGAAACAAAGTTTTACAAATTCACACAAGAAACATGCCATTAGCAAAAGATGTTAATTTAAGTGAAATAGCAGAAATAACATATGGTTTTGTAGGAGCAGACTTAGAATCACTATCAAAAGAAGCAGCTATGATTGTTTTAAGAAGAATTATCCCAGATTTAAGTTTAGAAGAAGATTCTTCAATTCCAAAAGATATTCTTGAAAAGCTTCAAATCACAAGAGAAGACTTTTTCCAAGCACTAAAAACAGTAAGACCTAGTGCACTGAGAGAAGTTTTAGTTGAAAAACCAACTACAAAATGGGATGATGTTGGCGGTTTAGAAGATGTTAAACGAGATTTAAAAGAAGCAGTTGAATGGCCATTAAAACATCCAGAAAGGTTTACAAGAATGGGGGTACGTCCACCTAGAGGGATTATGCTTTATGGAGCTCCTGGAACAGGTAAGACACTATTGGCAAAAGCAGTTGCAAATGAATCAAAAGCAAATTTCATATTAGTCAAAGGTCCTGAATTACTTTCAAAATGGGTTGGAGAATCTGAAAAAGCAGTAAGAGAGATATTCAAAAAAGCAAGGCAAACATCTCCAACAATAATTTTCTTTGATGAGCTAGACTCCTTAGCATCAAGAAGAGGAGTTAACTCTTCAGATGGTAATGCTACTGAAAGAGTTGTAAATCAATTATTGACTGAAATTGACGGACTAGAAGAACTTCATGATGTGGTTGTTATTGCAGCTACTAATAGACCAGATATGGTTGATACAGCTTTACTTAGACCAGGAAGATTTGACAGGATTATATTAACTCCTACTCCAGCAAGAATGACAAGAAAAAAGATATTCAAGATTCATACTCAAGGAATGCCTTTGAAAAACGTAAATTTAGATAGATTAGCAGAACGTACTCAAGGTTATGTTGGTGCTGATATTGAAGCTGTCTGTAGAGAAGCTGCAATGCTTGCTCTAAGAGAAGATTCTAATGCAAAAGATATCAAGATGAAACATTTTGATGAAGCACTGAATGAAGTACAGCCTTCTGTAACAAAAGAAATCAAGAAAGCTTATGATGAACTAAAAGGCCATTTCAAATCAGCAAGAGCAAAAGAGATGAAAGATCGTCCTTCTTATCTGGGCTAAAATGAAACTTATGATTACTTGTAATCTAAAGGTTTGAAATTTTCAAAGAAAATGACAAAAAAAATAAATGCATCACACATTCTTGTAAAAGATGAGACAGAGGCAAATGCAATAGCTTTTGATGTTAAAAGAGGAGAAGATTTTGAAAGTATTGCAAAAGAAAAATCACAATGTCCTTCTGGAAAAAATGGGGGCAATCTAGGCTGGTTTGGAAGAAATCAGATGGTTAAAGAATTTGAAACTGCCTGTTTTAATGCTTCTAAAGGAGACATAATCGGCCCTGTTAAGACTCAATTTGGGTGGCACATTATTAAGATAATTGATACTCAATAAGTTTCTCATATAACCACAATACTTAAATAAATCAATACACTTTTTATTCTCTATGACAAAAACAGGAGATAAAGTAAAAGTTCTGACAGATAAAGAAGAATTTGTAGGAGTATTGATGCCTAGGCCAGATATCTTAGATGAAGATGTAACTATTGTAAAATTAGATAATGGTTACAATATTGGAATTGATAATAATAAGATAAAGAAAATAGAATTATTAGAAGCTTATGTTCCAAAAAAACCAGTTAAAACTTCTATTAAACCAAAAGACTATCTCCCAAATGTCACAATCATTTCAACAGGGGGAACAATTTCTTCTAAGATTGATTATAGAACAGGCGGAGTTTATGCAGACTATACTGCAGAAGATTTTATTGCAATGATGCCAGACCTTGCTTCAATTGCTAATTTGAAAGCAAATAAATTAATGTCTGTTATGACCGAAGATTTTACTTCTAAAGATTGGATTCAGATGGCAAAGGGGATTGAAAAAGAACTAAATGAAGGAGCAGATGGTGTTGTTGTTACAATGGGTACAGATACATTGCATATAGCAGCTGCAGCATTATCTTTTTTACTTAAAGATCTTAACAAGCCAGTTGTTATCACAGCAGCTCAAAGAAGTATTGATAGAGGATCTTCAGATGCTTACATGAATCTTTTCTGTGCAATAACAACTGCAGCTAAATTCGATGCAGCAGAAGTAATGGTTTGTATGCATGGAACAACAAATGATGACTATTGTTTATTAATCAATGGTGCAAAAGTAAGAAAAATGCATACTTCAAGAAGAGATGCATTCCGTCCAATTAATGATCTGCCTATTGCAAAAATCTCTGAAAATGGAGATATCAAAATTTTAAATCCAAATTACAATAAGAAATCAGAAGGCAAAGTAAAAGCAGAAACAAAATTTGAAGAAAAAGTTGCATTAATTATAATTTATCCTGGAATGGATATGAACATAATTGATTTTTATGTTAATGAAGGCTACAAAGGAATCGTTTTAGCAGCAACAGCTCTTGGTCATGTTCCAACAAAGTTATGGCCCCATATTAAAAAAGCAATTGATAAAAAAATCCCAGTTGCAGTTGCATCTCAAACATTATATGGCCGCGTCCATCCATTAGTTTATGCTAACTTAAGACAATTATCAATAAAACTTGGATGTATTTTTGTTGAAGACATGCTTCCAGAAACAGCTTATGTTAAATTAGGTTATGTTCTTGCTAATTTCAAAGATGTAAAAGCTAAGATGTTAGAGAACATGGCAGGAGAAATCACTGATAGAAGTGATGAAAAGACTTTCTTATACTAAGATGGACTACAAGAACTTAGGATTCAAATGCGGATTAGAAATTCATCAGCAATTAGAAGGCAAAAAACTATTCTGTGACTGCCCTACTATTAATTCTAATGATAAAGCAGATATCCATTTTGAAAGAAGATTAAGAGCAGTAGCAGGAGAGACAGGAGAAATAGATGTTGCTGCACAGTATGAGATGGAAAAATCAAAAAAATTCATTTATGAAGGAGATTCAAAAGATGTTTGTTTGGTAGATATGGATGAAGAACCACCGCATTCAATAAATCAAGATGCTGTCCAAATTGCAATACAAGTTGCATTATTATTAAAAGCAAAAATAGTAGATGAAATCCAAGTGATGAGAAAAACAGTAGTTGATGGTTCTAATGTTTCAGGATTCCAAAGGACAGCAATGGTTGCTCATGACGGATATATTGAAACATCACAAGGTAAAGTAAGAATTCCTTTGATTTGCTTAGAAGAAGAAGCAGCTCAAAAAATTAAAGATACAAAAGAATCAAGAACATACAGATTAGATAGATTAGGAATTCCTTTGATTGAAATTGCAACAGATCCTGATATCAAAACTCCAGAGCACGCAAAAGAAACAGCTGAAAAGATTGGGATGATTTTAAGATCAACAGGAAAAGTAAAAAGAGGTATTGGAACAATCAGGCAAGATGTAAATATTTCTATCAAAGGAAGAAATAGGGTAGAGATTAAAGGATTTCAAGAATTAAAATCAATGCCTGATGTAATTGAAAAAGAGATTGAAAGACAGACAGCCTTGCCTAAAAAAGAAGAAGGCCATGTAAGAAAAGTAGAAGCTGATAATTCAACAACTTACTTGAGACCAATGCCAGGAGCAGCAAGAATGTATCCAGAAACAGATGTTGTTCCATTAAAAGTTGATATTTCTAAAGTTAAACTTCCAGAATTGATTGAAGACAAAGTTAAAAAATATATCAAGCAAGGAATAAATCCAGATCTTGCAAAACTGATTGCAAAATCAGGCAAAACAGATCTATTTGAAAAGTTTGTAAATCAATTCTCAAATATTAAAGCTGCATTTATTGCAGAAACATTGATTCCAACATTAAGAGAGATAAAAAGAAAATACAATGTTGATGCAGACAAAATAACAGATGAACAACTAGAAGAAGTGTTTGCTGCATTAGACCAGGCAAAAATCCCAAAAAATCTTGTAATGAACATTTTGATTGATATGGCTTCAGGCAAATTTGAATCAATGGACAAATATGCAGGAGCATCTGATTCTGAACTTGAAGAAGAGATTAAAAAGATTGTAAAATCAAAGCCAGGTTTAAATCCAGGAGCTTATATGGGCCTAGTCATGGCAAAATTCAAAGGCCAGATTGATGGTAAGAAAGCAATGCAGATATTAAATAAGATTTTAAAGTGATTCTTTGTGCCAAAATACAATTTTCTTTTCTAAATAATCTATAAAATAGAAAAACAGCACTCCAGCAACTGAAATCATAACAATTGCTGCAAACATCATAGTTGTTTCTAAATAATAAGAGGAATTTACAATAATATAACCAATTCCTTTAGCAGCTCCTGTAAATTCTGCTATTATAGTTCCAACAATGGCAAATGTTATAGATATTTTCAATGAAGGGAATAAATAGGGAAATGAACTAGGAAGCCTTAATTTCCAGAATGATTTCCAATTTGATGCAGACAAAGATTTGAATAAATCAAGATTATCTTGTGTAACTGCACTAAGTCCTTTTATAGTCCCAATTAAAACAGGAAAATAACAAATAATTGAAGCCATAACTATTTTAGATGCCATTCCTGAGCCAAACCACATAATCAATAGAGGAGCCAAAGCTACTACTGGAATTGCTTTAAATGCTACAGCATAAGGATACAAAGATTTCTTTAATAATTTTGAATAAGTAAACAATATTGCAGTCATTACTCCAAGAAAACTTCCTAATAAAAATCCCAAAATAGCCTCAAGAAGTGTGGTTATTGTATGATCTAATAAAAAAGGGAGATTATTTACAACTACAAAAAATATTTCCAAAGGATTTGGTAAAATTATAGTCCTAATATTAAATAGATAATCAATTAATTGCCATAAAATAACAAAAATAACAAAAGTTAATACAGGAGCAACAATTTGTTTTAATTTATCTTTTTTCGAATGCATTTTACATACTCCTGAAATTCTTTTGTTTCTTTTATATCTATTAATCTGGGTCTTAGCAACTTAATTTCCAGTATTTCTTCTATTATCCCAGGTCTGGGAGATAAAATTACAACTTTATCAGAAAGTAATACTGCTTCTGAAACAGAATGTGTAACGAACAATATGGTTGTCTTTACTTTTCTCCAAATTTTTAGCAGATCCATATTAAGTTTGTTTCTCATTAATTCATCTAATGATCCAAAAGGCTCATCCATCAAAAGAATTTCAGGATGAAGGACTAATGCTCTAGCAATAGCCACTCTTTGTTTCATTCCTCCAGAAAGTTCAAAAGGATAAGATTCACTAAACTCTGTTAAACCAACCAACTCTGTTATCTCATTTATCCCAATATCCTTTTTTAATAATTCTGCTGGCAACATAATATTTTGCTTAACTGTTCTCCAAGGAAGAAGCACATGATTTTGAAAAACCAAGCCCATATTTTTTCCATCACATCCATCAAAACTTATTTCTCCTTTTGTTGGACTGATAAGTCCAGCAATTATCTTAAGTAAAGTAGTTTTTCCACAACCAGAAGGACCAACAAAACTTACAAACTCACCTTCTTTAATCTCCAAAGAAATATCTTTTAATGCTTTTACTGTATTGTTCTTTCCTCTGTAATTTTTTTCTATTTTGTTGAGACATATCATTTACTTCCATAAATTTCTTCCAAAAACTCTGTCGTGTATGCCTCTCTTACATCAAATTCATTCTCTATAACTTCTTCCTCTAATAATCTATCATAAGCTTCTTTAAACATTTCATAATCCATGTAACCAATAGGATACTTTTCTGAATTACTAATAGGATTTGTAAATACTTCTAGTTGTTTTGCTTGCGATTTAGGATCTAATTTAGACTCTCTTTCTAAAACAGACTTCAAAGCATCTTCAGGATTTTCTAAAGTATATTCTGTTCCTCTAAAAGTAGCTCTTAAAAATTTTTCAATCTTTTCTGGATTTCTTTCAATAGTTTTTTCTGATACAAATAAAGTAAGACCATGAGTATTAATAT
>JAZGHU010000010.1:0-13440 GCA_036481345.1 Candidatus Woesearchaeota archaeon | reverse complement strand
TAATATATATTTAATAATACTTACTGTATATTATATATTTTATAATATGTTTTATATATAAATGTTGTGTATTTCTTTTAGAAAAACAACGTTAAGAAAGCTTCGCGTTTATTAACTTACTATTTTTTTACATAATTTTAAATATGAGTATTGCATATTTTAGATAAAATGGCAGAAATGCAAGAAGAACACAAGAAAAAAGGATTTAGTCTGTTTGGAAAGAAAAAAGAAGAAGAAGCAGGTCCAAATGTTATGGTTGCTATCCAACAGGTTAATGAAGTTGCAAGAAGATTAAGAATTCTTGAAAGTAGATATACTGATCTGAGCAGAAAAGAACAAGTTACTGAAAAGAATATGCTTGGAGAAAGAAAAAGATTCACAACTGAGTTAAAAGCTCTTGATTCTGAAGTCCTTGACCTTAAAAGAGAATTTAATGAGATTAAAACAAAGATGGATACAATTATTGGTGGATTAAATAATCTTGCAGCTAAAGAAGAAGTTGAAGCTCTTAAAAAATATATTGAATTATGGGAACCTATTAATTTTGCTACAAGAGAAGAAGTTGAGAAGATAGTAAAAGAAGCGCTTGAATAGAAACGTTTATATATTAAATTTAAGATATTAAAGAAAAAAGGGATATAATATGGCTTTATTTGGAAAAAAGAAACCAACAGCTGCTCCAGGAGGGGCTCCAACAGGAGTGCCAACTGATAGAATTCTTCAGATGAGACAGCAAGGACAGACTAATGATCAAATTATTCAATCATTACAGCAAGAGGGCTATAGTTCTTCACAGATATTTGATGCAATGAGCCAAGCTGATATTAAAGGGGCTGTTGGAGGAGAAGTTCCTCAAGCAGAAATGCCAGGGGCGCCACCAGGAGGACCAATGCCTGAATCTCAACCGATTGGGATGGAGCAAGCACCACCACCAATGCCAGAGATGCAAGCGCCTCAAGCACAGGCACCACCACCAATGCAAGCACCTATGCCTCCAATACCTGAGATGGCACCACCAATGCCAGAGATGCAAGCACCTTCAGCGCAATTACCACCTATGCCAGTTGAAGTAGATAGGGCAGCTATTGAAGAAGTTGCAGAGTCTATAATTGATGAGAAGTGGGAAGAATTAATGAAGAATGTAGATAAGATTGTGGCATGGAAAGAAGAGACAGAAGCCAAATTAGTCAAGATGGAACAGATGATGAAAGATATAAAAGAAAGATTTGAAGCACTGCATCAAGGAGTTTTGAGCAAAGTAAGCCAGTATGATAAAGGTATAAAAGGGGTCAGTACTGATGTCAAGGCAATGGAACAAGTATTTAAGAAAATATTGCCAACATTTACTGCAAATGTAAATGAACTTTCTAGATTAACTAAGAAGATTAAACCTAAAAAGAAGTAAAATTTAAGAAATTAATTCTTTGAATAAAAAACTATATCGATTCTCTTGATAACATCCCTATTGCAAATGCAGCTATGAGCAATATTAACACCATTCCAAGAACTTTTGTGTTAAAAAGTGCATCACGTAATTCGCTTTTATGTGATACTCCTTCTTCTCTTTCTTGAACATCTCCTACAGTTACTCCTTCTGCTTCTCCAGGAGCTTGTTCTAATAATCTCTGTCCATAGATATGAGATATTGAAGCAAATATTATGATAAGACCAATTATAAAGACTGCCCATTGGACCATTGTGTCAGTTCTTATCATATTGGTAAGGTCTGCATCAGTAGCACCCATCATCCTATAGATCAATAAAAGCAGTATAAGGAAAACAAATACCAAGATAAACCAAGGAGCCCCAAAGTTAATGATGGCTACAATGTCTCTTGAAAGCATAACCAAGAATGCAGAAACTATCGCTGCGATAGCATGCAATGATTTGTTTTCTCCAAGGATCTTTGTTTTTTCTAGGAGTGCATAAACAATTACAAATACTAATAGTGCTGGAAATATAACAGAGAAATAATTCAAAATTCCTATATCAAGGAAGGTTTCCATCTTTATTTACCTGCGAAAAAATCGCCTACTCCTTTTAAGGCATCTCCTATCTTTCCAGAAGTGGATTTTCCATCTCCTGTTATAAACCAGATTATGATACCAAAGACCAATATCATCACGACCAAGGCAATAGTTTCATCTCCAAACCAATTATACAGCCAAGTTGATTCCCACCAGCCTAGAGCTCCGCCAAATATTGCTATGACTCCAATCAATGCAATGATAACAAAGAATCCTGCAAAGGATTTTCCTGCAAGATCTGCTCCTACTAATCCAGCTAAAATCAATAATGTAAGGAAAGCAATTGCAATCAATGAAATTTGAGGAAGAACAGTATTTATGATATCTACAACATCATAGCCAGAAGGATATGTTCCTAAGGAATGAGGAATAACTACACTTAAAGCTACAACTAATGCAATTATCACATTGAAATTCTTTTTATCTTTTCCCAAAATATTAGATTTTTGCATAACAGCAAAAATTACTGTAAAAACTAATAAGAATGGCAGGATAACATCTGCTAATCCTAAAGAGTCTAATGAATATAGTGCGTCTTCAAAAATGCTCATTTTGGTGTTTCAGGGGGACTTGAACTTCCCCCGCCTCCTGATGATTTTGAATCTCTTGTTATAAATCCAATAAATAGTATAATAAATACTAACAATATTAATGAAGCAACCCACTGAGTTTCAAAGTGATCTGTAAGATAATCCCAAAAAGGCTTTAACCAATTCAATGCATTAAGGAAAATCAAGATAATTCCAGTGAACATCATTACCATAAAAAAAGTTCTCCATCTTTTTTCTAATGCAACATCTTCTCCTTCTTTAAAGAAGGTTCCAATCAATAATAAGAATAAAACAACCAATAACAATAATAGAACTGTGTTTGCTATTGCTTCATTTATTACTGAAACTAGTTTTGTAGAAGCTACGACTAAAAATGATGTTACAAAAGCAACAATTGCATCTAGATTTTTTCTTGTATATTTTTTCCCTTCTATCTCTTCAAGTCCTAATATTTTGGTTTTTTCTAGTATTGCAAACACAATTGTGAATACTAATAAGAAAGGAAGAACTACATCATATATACCTAATTTGTTAAAGAAAATTAATACACCTCTAAACACGCTCTCTTCTGCCATACTACTGTAAATTTGCTAAGTTTATATATAAACTTTTCTATTCGTTAAGTAGTTTAGCAAACGTTTATAAAGGATAATTGTATCAATAGTTAAAATGTTAAATAAAAATGACTTTACTGAAATGAGAAAAGAGTTCAATAGTCATGATGATAATAGGGAGTTAGTCATCAAAAAAAGCAGAGATATTTTGAAATTAAGCAAACAAATAATCTATTCTGTTCATAGAGATGATATAAAGGAAGCTGATAAATTAATCAAACAGATTGAAGTTGAGAAGAAAAAAGTTGAGAAGTTAATTGCTGGGAGTTCTAAATTAAAATCAATTGGAGCATACAGAGTTGCAATTGGAGAATATGTTGAAGCAATGCTTTATCATTCTTTTATCAAGAATTCAAGAATCTTGACTCACAAGTTTTTGAAAGTTACAACTGTGCATTATTTATTGGGATTGATTGATCTGACTGGAGAATTGGGAAGGAAAGCTGTACAATATGCTGGAAACGGCAAGTTCAGCAAAGTTGTTGGAATCAGAGATGCTGTATCAGAGATCTATGGAGCATTGTTGAAATTTGATTTTAGAGATTCTGATATGAGAAGAAAGTTTGATTCTGTTAAATATGATCTTAAGAAATTAGAAGATTTAGTTCTTGATTTGAAATTAAAAAATAAAATATGAACAAGATAATTGTTTTAGATTTTGCTGGAACACTAATTAAAGCAAAAGTAATTGAAGAAGCTAACAAATTTAGAACTCGAATTCTTTTACGAGCTTTACCTAGCAAAAAAGAGCATGCTGATCCTGAATTATTATACAAGGCTAATAGAGATTTTGTTAAGATGTTAACTGGATTAAAGAAAAATATGAAGATTAAATATAGAGAGAATGATCTAGATTTTATCCAATTGAATGGAGAGGAAGTGCAGAATCAGATTGCAACAAATTTGTTTCAGATAGGAATGTATATGGCTGCAAAAAAGTATAAGAAAAAGATGATGGAAGAGGGAATTGAGGAACAATTGAAGATAATGAAGAAAAAAGGATATAAATTAGCAATTGTTTCTGGAGTGAGAACTGATATTATCTCTGGAATGTTAGCGATTGCAGGAATTAAAATTGATTTTGATTATATTTATGGACAGCCTCCAATTTTAGGATTAGAGAATCAGAAATATGCTGTTAAAGAGTTAAGAGCTAAAGGAAAGATAAAATATATAATAGGTGATAAGATTAGTGATTTAGAAAGGGTGCCAGAAGCTAAAAAAATATTTGTCAAGTGGGGGCATCCGAGTGGTGGAGAGGAGAAAAAATCAGATTATATTATTTCAAAAACAAAAGAACTTGAAAAGGTGATCTTATGAAAAAAGCATTAATTGTTGTTAGTCAAACTGAATTTCAGCCAGTTGAATATGGAGATACAAGAGAAGAGATTGAGAAAGCTGGAATAGAAGTTTCTGTTGCAAGTTTTGATAAAACAGAAGCAATTGGAAAAGATGGAAGTAAAATAAATGTTGATGTTTCTATTAAGGAAGCTAATGTTGAAGATTATGATGCTGTTGTCTTGATTGGTGGGCATGGAGCAAGACTCCAATTCTTGGGGAATCAAGATGTTATTGGATTAGTGCAAAGTGCAGATAACGCCCACAAAGTTGTTGCTGCTATTTGTATTGCACCGAGAGTTCTTGCTGAAGCTAGATTGTTGAGAGATAGAAGAGCAACTGTTCATAATGGAGATAATGAATCAGCAGAATTTTTAGCTGCAGAAGGGGCAACCTATACTGAAGAAGATGTTGTGGTTGATACAAGAATCATAACTGCAAATGGACCAGCTGCTGCAAAGAAATTTGGACAAGCAATAGCTAAAGTTTTGAAAGAAGGTGTTGTTAGTAAATCTATTTAGTTCTTTGCTCAAACAATTTATCAAAATATTCTTTTAATTTTGGATCTTGAATGTATTTTCTTGCATTTTCCCAGAACTCTTCTAAATCTCTTGGATCTGTAATTTTTTCATATTCAAAAGCTTGCAAGACAGTTTCTAATTTATCTAATTCTTTAAGGAACTTTGCTATTTTTGTTTTTTGTTCTCCAAATTCCAATGCTAATTCTTTTAAATTGTCTTTATCAAGATCATTGAATAATAAGTTTATAGCTTTTGTTTCGGAAATATGTTTTGTATCTTTTTTTGGTTTGTCTGTCTTGTTTCCTCTTTCCCAAACAACATCTCCAATTTCTGCTTCGCCTACTTCGTGAACAATAGCCATCTTTATCAATTTGTCTCTATCAATTCCTTTTGGAAGTGGAACAATCAATGCTAATAAAGAAACTCCAAAACTATGATCTGCAACACTCTCTGGATGAGCTATTTTTTTATATCTTGTCCAGCCTGTTCTTTTGGTTTCTTTTAATTTCATCACTTTTTGGAAAAAGTTTATTTCTTTCATTTGTATTTTTTCAAAAAATCTTTTCTGAATTTAGTAAATGTTTTGTTTTTAATAGCTTTTCTGATCTGTTTCATCAAATTGTTTATGAAATAGATGTTATGATATGTTGTATATCTTAATCCATTTGCTTCTTTCATTTTTAATAAATGTCTTAGGTGAGCTTTTGAATAGTTTTTGCAGACATAGCAATCGCAGTTTTTGTCGATTGGCTTGATGTCATTTTTGAATTTTGAATTTGAAAGATTTATTTTTCCTTTGGAAGTAAACAATGTACCATGTCTTGCATTTTGAGTTGGGAAAGTTGAGTCAAAGCAGTCTGCTCCTGCTGCAATTGCATTTATCAATTGCACTGGAGTTCCTACACCCATCAGATAACGCGGTTTATTTTGAGGAAAGTACTTAACTTGAGAATTGATCATCTTATAAGTTTTTTTCTCAGGCTCCCCAATTGCTAATCCTCCAAAAGCAAAACCATCAAAAGGCAAAGAGCCAATGAATTTTGCTGATTTTTCTCTTAAATCTGGAAATAATCCTCCTTGAGCAATTCCAAATAATAATTGTTTTTTGTTTTTATGATATTTTAAACATTCTTCTGCCCATTTGTGAGTTCTTTTTACAGCCAAAGCAACTTCTTTTTTTGTTTGATTATGCAATGGCATCTCATCTATGACCATTGCAACATCTGAAGAGATTGTATTTTGTATTTTCATGCATAATTTTGGAGTTAGAAGAATCTTTTTCCCATCAAAAGGAGATTTTAGATGTAATCCTTTGTCTGAACTTTTTATGTAAAAGGAATCTTTGATCTTTTGAAATCCTCCAGAATCTGTAAAAGTTGATCCTTTAGTTCCCATGAATTTATTCAATCCTCCAGCCTTCTTTATTGTTTGAATTCCTGGACGTAAAGAAAGAACAAAAGCATTTGAGATTGTAACTTGAACTCCTATTTCTTCTAAATCTCTTGGATCCAAATATTTAACAGCTGTTTTTGTTGCAACTGGCATAAAGAAAGGAGTTTCTACATTGCCATGAGTTGTTTTTAGGATTCCAGTACGTGCTTCTTTGTCTTTTGCTATTAGTTTAAACATATTTTGTTGAAAATGCATAAATTTTATAAATATATGCTAAAATCTATGAAGTAATGTTAAGAACACATACTTGTGGGGAATTAGGAACAAAACAATTAGATAAAGAAATAAAGTTATCTGGATGGGTTGGAAGCAGAAGAGACCATGGAGGATTGATCTTTATTGATCTTAGGGATAGGTATGGGATCACTCAAGTAGTATTTAATCCTGATAATAAGGAAGATTTTTCTCAAGCTGAAAAGTTAAGAAGAGAGGATGTTATTTCTGTTGATGGAAAAGTTGTCAAGAGAAAAGAAGGCATGGAAAATCCTAATATGAAGACAGGAAAGATTGAAATTGAAGTTTCTAAATTAACTATTTTTAACAAAGCAGAGACCCCCCCAATTGAAGTTGATGATAGAAAAGAAGCTGGAGAAGATATCAGGCTGCAGTATAGATATCTTGATCTAAGAAGGCCGATTATGCAGTCAAGATTAGCATTTAGACATAAAATTGTTACAACTGCAAGAGATTATTTTAATAAAAATGATTTTTTGGAGATAACTACTCCAATGCTTATGAAATCAACTCCTGAAGGAGCAAGAGATTATGTTGTTCCAAGTAGAGTAAATCCTGGGAAGTTCTATGCTTTGCCTCAAAGTCCTCAGTTGTATAAACAGATCTTGATGATCGCTGGTTTTGATAGATATTATCAGACAGCTATCTGCTTAAGAGATGAAGATCTGAGAGCAGATAGACAGCCAGAGCATATGCAATTTGATTTTGAGATGAGTTTTGTAGATGCTGATGATATAAGAGAATTTACAGAAGGATTGTATAAGCATATTTTTAAGGAAGTTTTAGATGTTAAGCTGGATAAATTTCCTGTTTTTAGTTATAAAGAATCAATGGATAAATATGGAACAGACAAGCCAGACCTAAGATTTGGAATGGAACTGATTGATGTCAAGGAAATTGTTCAGAAAGGAGATTTTTCGGTATTCAAAGATGCTGAATCTGTCAAATGTATTAATCCTTCAAAGGATTTTAGCAGAAAAGAATTAGACAAGTACATTGATTTTGCCCAGAAAGAAGGAGCAAAAGGTATGGCTTGGATGAGAGTAACTGAAAATGGATTGGAAAGCAATATTGTGAAATTCTTTAGTGAAGATATTCAAAAAGAATTATTAGACGCTATTAAAGCTAAAAAAGGATCTGTGTTGATGTTTATTGCTGATAAAGAAAAAATGACTAATGAAGTATTAGGAAAATTAAGAGTAAAATTAAGAGATGATCTAGAATTAGTTAAAGCAGATGAATTTAAAATGTGCTGGGTCAAGGATTTTCCTTTGTTTGCATGGGATGAAGATGAGCAAAAATGGACTCCTGAACATCATATGTTTACAATGCCTAAGCCAGAATTTATCAAGGATTTTGAAAAAAGACCTGGAGAAGTTATTGGAGATCTTTGGGACTTAGTTTTGAATGGAACTGAATTAGCTTCTGGAAGTATAAGAGTTAACATTCCTGATGTTCAAGAGAGAATTATGAAATTTATTGGGATGACTACAGAAGAAGCTAATGAGAAATTTGGATTTTTATTAGATGCTTATAAGTATGGTGGACCACCGCACGGTGGAATGGGATTAGGATTAGATAGAACTGTTGCTTTGATGAATGGAATCAATGATATCAGGGAAGTTATAGCATTTCCTAAAAACAAAGCTGCTGAGTGTCCGATGGATGGATGTCCGTCAAGAATTGATGATAAGCAGATGAAAGAATTACATATTAAAACAGAATTGGTGAAAGGACAATGATCGGATTAGAAATCCGTTCAAGGTTAAAATGAGGTTTTAACAAACGATGGAAAAATGTGAGAAGTGTGGCGGGATAACTGAAAAAGTTGGAACTATGGATTCAGGAAATTCAAAATTTGAGAAATATGCTTGCAAAGCATGTAGACATACTTCAATGAAGTGTGTTGGTGTTAATTCTAAATGACAAAATTAGCTTTCTGTGATCTAGAAGGAACATTGATCAATAAAGGACAATGGGAAAAGATAGCAGATAAGTTTGGAGCTGCTGATTGGTATAAAGATTTCTTAAAACGTTATGATGAAGGCAGAGTTAGTTATGAAGAAGGCAGAAGAGATCTTGAGAAGATCTGGAAAGATAAAGTTACAAAACAACAGATGATTGATGTTCTGAAAGATTATGAAGTTTTTGAAGGTGCAAGGGAATTAATCAAAGGATTAAAGAAAAAAGGATTTAAGGTCATTGTCATAACTGGAGCAATAAGTGTTCTTGCTGAATTAGCTAAGGAAGATCTGGAAATAGATGAAATCTATCCTGCTCGTGAATTTATTTTTGATGAAAAAGGATTTTTTCAAAAGATCAAGGAACATCCTACTTATCGTAGAGGAGAAGGAAAGATCGATATTATCAAAGGGATCATTGAAAAAGAAGGTGCTGATATTGAGGAATGCATTGCAATTGGTGGAGATGATATCAATGATTATTGGATGATGAAAGATCTTCGGAGTTTTGCTGTCAAACCTCATCTGAATAGAATTAAAGAAGTTGTTGATTATAATGTTGATAGTTTGATCGAGATATTGGATCATATTGAGTAAATTATTTAAATAAAATAAAGTTCTTTTAGTTGGGGTGATAAGGTGTTTAGAATGAAGACTATGTTTAATTTTGGAGATCCGCACAAGGATTTTACTCCTGTTGCAGACGAGATTTTAGGAGAATATGAAGTGATGCATATTCCTATTACAAATAATAGAATATTCTATAATGATGAATTTCAGATTGTTGATGCTGCTTATGGTCCTTCTTTAGTTTTGGATAGTCTTACTATGATGAAAGAGACTGGCAGATTAAAAGAAAAAGATGAGATAATGTTTTTAGGTTCAATGGGAAGTTTATCTGATATTGTGAATTTGGATGATCTGGTGGTTCCTGTTGAAACGCATTGTGCTTATTTTGGCAATAAAGGAAAGATGGTGAAACCAGATTCTCATCTGCTTAGTGCATTGAGGGCTGTTCTTCATGAAAAGAAAGAACCCTTTGTGTTTTATGTGCATGGAAGTGTTTTTGCTGTTTTTGATCCTGCAACAGATCATGTGAATTATACAAATAGCCTATATGGGGGGAAGGTTGAAGGTATTGATTGTTCTGAATCTTATATTGGATTGAAGTTTTGCGAGGAAAATGATCTTATGGGTGCAGTACTGCTTTATTGTTCAGATGATCCTAAAAATCATATAGGCAATATCTCTAAAGAAGAGTTTGATAAAAGAGCCTTAGAAAAAGATCTTAATCTTCATAGAATCTCAAAAGAAGTTCTTAGGAAAACTATATAAATAAAAGCCCCATCTTCTAGACATATGAAAGTTGATAAAGAGCTAATCAAGAATGTTGCTTCTTTAGCTAGATTAGAGTTGACTGATAAAGAGGAGAAGCAGTTTGAAGAAGATTTTAAAGAGATATTGAAAGCTTTTTCTAAGATTGATGAAGTTGATACTAAAGATACAAAAGAAAGTTTTCAACCTGTTGAGATAAAAAATAGATTAAGAGAAGATCTTGTTGAAGAAAGCTTAAGCCAAGGAGAGGCTTTGGAAAATACTGAACATAAGAAAGATGGATATTTCAAGGGGCCGAGGGCGATATGAGTTTTACAATCAAGAAAAAAACATTGAAAAGAACAGGATATCTTATTATTGCGCTTGCATTGATAGCTGTGTTTTTTTTATTTAAGGGGGAGAAAAATATGAATCGAATTGCAGTATTTGATACTAATCAAGGAGAATTTAAAATTGAATTGTTTGAAGATACAATGCCTTTGACAACTGGAAATTTTATTGGATTAGTTGAACAAGGAGTTTATGAAGACGTAATTTTTCATAGAATCATCAGTGGATTTATGATTCAAGGAGGGGACCCAACTGGAACAGGCATGGGTGATCCAAGTATCCCTAAAATAAAAGATGAATTTTCTGATAATAATAAAAATGATTTAGGGACAATTTCTATGGCAAATGCTGGTCCTGATACTGGATCAAGTCAGTTTTTTATTAATTTAGTTAATAATAATTTCTTAGATACAAAACATCCTGTTTTTGGAAAAGTTGTTGAAGGAATGGATGTTGTTGAAAAAATGGGAAAAGTTAAGACAGGTCAAGGAGACAAGCCTGTTGAAGATGTTATTATTAATAAAATAACTTTAGAATGAAAGCAGAAGATTTTGTTACACAAGTTAGAAATGGAGATATTGATGTAGTTGAACATACTGCTAAAGTTATTGAGCAGATTAAAAAAATCAACAAAGAATATCATTATTTTAATGTTATAAGTGACGAAGAAGCTTTAGAGCAAGCAAAGAAAATAAACAAAGATGGAAGATTAGCTGGCTTGCCTATTTCTGTAAAAGATTGTATCTGTGTTAAGGGAGTTGAAAGCAGAGGAGGAAGTAAAATATTAAATGGATACAAGCCAACTTTTGACGCTACAGTTATTGAAAGAGTCAAGAAAGAAGGCGGAATTATCATTGGTAAGACTGCTCAAGATGAATTTGGTTTTGGAAGCTTTAGCTTGAATGTTGGAGTTGATTTTAAAGTTCCATTAAATCCTTTTGATAAAGAAAGTGTCTGCGGAGGAAGTTCAGGAGGAAGTGCTGGAATTACACAAAAAGTTGATTTTCCTCATATAAGCTTATCAGAAAGTACTGGTGGGAGTATTGCGTGCCCTGCTTCATTTTGCGGAGTTGTTGGATTATGTCCAACTTATGGAAGAGTTTCAAGATATGGATTATTAGATTATGCAAACAGCCTGGATAAGATTGGACCTATGAGCAAATATATGGAAGATATTGCTCTGATGATGGAGATCATTGCAGGATATGATGAAAATGAAAGCACTTGTTTGGATACTCCTGTTGGTGATTACAGCAAACAAGTTGGTGTTGATGTTTCTGGAATGAAAATTGGTGTTATAAAAGGGACAATGGAAGATGGAACTGATAAAGGAGTTTCTAAGAAAATTATGACAAAACTTACTGAACTAGAAGGGTTAGGAGCAAAGTATGAAGAAGTTAGCCTGCCATTATCTTTGAATTATGGAGTTCAAGCTTATTATTTGATCGCGACATCTGAAGCTTCTACTAACTTGGCAAAGTACTGTGGAATGAGATATGGAAAGCATGAAAAATTAGAAGGAAGTTTTAATGAATATTTTTCTAAAGTTAGAAGCAAGAATCTAGGAAATGAAGCAAAAAGAAGAATTATGTTAGGAACTTTTGCTCGTATGGCAGGATATAGAGATGCTTATTATATGAAAGCAATGAAAGTCAGAACAAAGATAATTGATGAATATAAGAAAGCATTCAAACAATATGATGTTTTAGTTTCTCCTACAATGCCTTTTACAGCTCCAAAGATAAAAGATGCTTCTCAATTAACTCCATTACAAAATTATATGGCTGATATTATGTTATCAGCACCAAACTTAGCTGGAATGCCTCATGTTAATGTTCCTATTGGCATGGAAAAAGATATGCCTGTTGGAATGATGTTTATCGGAAAACATCTTGATGAAGGAACTTTGATAAGGGTTGGAAGTGCTTTGAAATGAACACTGAAAAATATTTTTTATTGAATCTGAAGAAATTGTTTATGATAATTGGGGCTTTTATTTTAGCTGTGTTGCTTCATAATTTTATCAGTGCATTAATTGGAATAGAAGAACCTGTATTTTTTTTGATTGCAGTAATTATTATTCCATTGTATTTTTTAACTACAGTTGGATATACAATTTTTCATCATGTTAAGAAGAAAAAATGAAACTAGGAAAGTACAAACATTACAAAGGAAATTTTTATGAAGTTATTGGAGTAGCAAAACACAGTGAGACTCAAGCAGAGTTAGTTGTGTATAAAGCTCTTTACGGTGAAGAAGAATTGTGGGTAAGGCCTAAGAAGATGTTTTTAGAAAATGTTAATATTGAAGGCAAAGAAATGCCAAGGTTTGAGTTTATAGAATGAAATTTACAACAGACATTGTAATTGGATTGGAGATTCATGTAGAGCTTGCAACAGATACAAAATTGTTTTGTGGATGTGCAACTTCTGGAAGCGATGAACCCAATTCAAGAACATGTGAAGTTTGTCTTGGAATGCCTGGATCAAAGCCTGTTCTGAATAAGAAGGCAATTGATTATGCTTTGAGATTGTGTTTAGCATTGGGATGCAAGATAAGTCCTGAATTGATCTTCTCAAGAAAAAATTATTTTTATCCAGATATGGCAAAGAATTATCAGATTAGTCAATATGAGATTCCTTTAGGTGTAGGAGGGAAATTAAGATTAGGAAGTGGAAAGACAGTTGGAATAACAAGAGTTCATATGGAAGAAGATCCTGCTGCTTTGACTCATCCTGCTGGAATGGAAAAAAGCAGTTTTGTTCTGGTTGATTATAATAGAAGTGGAGACCCCCTTGTTGAAGTTGTTACTGAGCCTGACTTGGAAAGTCCAGAAGAAGCAAGAGAGTTTATGAAACATTTGATCACAATTTTGAATTATATCAATATTTTTGATGTTAATAGATGTATTATCAAAGCAGACGCTAATATCAGCATAAAAGAAAGCAAGTATACAAGAG
This sequence comes from Candidatus Woesearchaeota archaeon, assembly GCA_036481345.1. Classification (GTDB taxonomy): domain Archaea; phylum Nanobdellota; class Nanobdellia; order Woesearchaeales; family WJKL01; genus JAAOYC01. The sequence continues at coordinate 117 of JAZGHU010000010.1, read as the reverse complement.
TTGAGATAAAAAATATAACTGGATTTAAAGAAATTGAAAGAGCCTTAAAATATGAAGTTGAAAGGCAGAAGCAAAATACAAATGAAATTGTGCAGGAAACAAGAGCGTGGGACGCTG
>JAZGHU010000009.1:0-2604 GCA_036481345.1 Candidatus Woesearchaeota archaeon | reverse complement strand
GGAGAGTTTTCAATTTACTACATTACAAGGAGGGATGGTATCAAAAGAGGAGTTAGAACAGGCAAAAATAGATTTAGATGTAAGAACTTTTAGACAAGAGTTTGAGGGTACATTTGAGAATTATGCTGGTTCTGTTTATTATAATTTCCATCCAGTAGAGAATGTTAAGAATAAAAAGATAGATTGGACAAAACCTTTACATATTGGAATGGACTTTAACGTAGATCCCATGAGTGCTTGTGTTGCACAAATAGAAAAAGATAAGGTTTATTTTGTTGATGAAATAGTCATTTATTCAAGTAATACTGATGAAATGTGCCAAGAAATACATGATAGATATGGCACAAAGATTCCAATCTTCATTTATCCTGATCCAGCTTCTAAACAACGCAAGACAAGTGCTGGAGGAAGAACTGATTTAAGTATTTTGCAAAATGCTGGGTTCAAAGTTAAAGTTAAACACAAACATCCAGCCATTAGAGATCGAGTCAATGCTGTCAATTCAAGACTCAAAGATTCTAATGGTGTAAGGCATATTTTCGTTTCACAATCTTGCAAAACTTTGCTAAAAGGATTACAAAGACAAATATACAAGGAGAATACTAATATTCCAGATAAGGAAGAGGGTTTTGACCACATGAACGATGCGTTAGGTTATTTGATTGAATACATAAAACCACTAACGATAACTTCGCCTTACTCTGCTCCGACAAGATGGAATATTAAACAAAAACAATATGGCATTAAACAGGGATCAACTTCTCGCTACTCATAAAGATTACAAAGAGAACGTAAATCATTGGGAATACTTTATCAGAAGCTATAATGGTGGATTTGATTATCAAGTCGGTCAATATCTTAATCGTTATAATTTAGAACTTGATAACGAGTTTAATCAAAGACTTTTAAATACTCCTTGCGATAATCATTGCAGAAACATTATCCAAATTTATTCATCTTTTCTTTTTAGAGTTAAGCCAACAAGAGAATTTGGAGAAATGCAAGATGAAGCTAGTTTAGAATCATTCTTAAAAGATACTGACCTTGATGGAAACAATTTTGATACTGTTATTAAACAAGCTCAAAATTATGCTTCTATTTATGGGCATAGTCTTTTAATTTTAGACAAACCTAAAGTCGTAAGCAATACTAAAGCTGACGAATTACAACAAGACATTAGACCTTACCTATCAATCGTAACCCCTGAAAATATTTTAGATTGGAATTACAAAAGAGAAGTGAATGGTCGTTATGTTTTAGATTATTTAAAAGTGCGAGAAGAAGTAGATAAAGATGGAGGTATCTATTTAAGATGTTGGTATTTAGACAGAGTAGATACACACTATGTAAAAGATGATAGAACTGATCCCATTTTAATAGATACTGCCGAGAATCAGATTGGCAAGATACCAGCAGTTATCTTATACAATTCTAAATCGCACAAAAGAGGAATTGGTCAATCTGACTTAACTGATATTGCTGATTTGCAAAAGGCAATCTACAATGAGTTCTCTGAAATAGAGCAACTGATTAGATTAACAAATCATCCCTCATTAGTTAAGACACCATCGGTCAATGCTTCTGCTGGAGCTGGTGCAATAATAGAAATGCCTGAAGAGATTGAACCTAATCTTAAACCATATCTATTGCAGCCATCAGGTTCTAACCTACAATCCATCATGGACTCCATTACAAAGAAAGTAGAATCTATCAATAGAATAGCACACACAGGAGCAGTTAGAACTACTAAAACACAAGTATCATCTGGTATCGCTTTACAAACAGAATTTGAATTATTAAATGCAAGACTATCCGAGAAAGCAGACAATCTACAATTAGCCGAAGAACAATTATTTAAACTATATGCACAATTTCAAAATGTAAATTTTGATGGAGAAATAAATTATCCTGAAACATTTAACATTAGAGATTTTGCAGCAGACCTAACATTTTACCAACAAGCTAAAGCCATCAATGTTAAATCTCCAACATTAGTCAAAGAGATAGATAAAGAAATTGCAAGAGCTGTGGTGGATGATAACGAAAAATTAAATATTATCTTTGACGAGATAGATACCAAACCAGAAGTTGGCGAATTTACCCAAGACGAAGTAGTCAAAGAAACAGTAGAAGATGAAGCCATAGAAGAATAATATGTATGGCAGATATTTTAGAAACTTCAACACAATATCGCATTAAGCAGATAGAATTTGCTGAAGCTGAATATTACGAACAACTTACAAAAGTTTTAGATAAGATAGAAGATGATATAACTTCTCTTGCTAATAAATCTTTACCTACAACAGATGGAAAGCTAATTGAGTTAAGAGCTGCTATCGCCATAAGACCACAAATTAAAGCTATATTGGAAAGAGAATATTTAGCTTGGTCAGATACAGTTGTTAGAAAAGGATTTAATAAACAAGCTAAAAGAGTTGAACGAGCATTTAAAGCAATAGGAAGAATCCCTAAAGAATTTCAAGAATTAACAAAAGGCGACCTGGCTTTAATACAAAATTTAAAACAACAATACTTTACTCAATTCAAAGACATTTCTAATACCTTTACAAGAACACTAGGAGATAAGATTTATCAAAACACTTT
>JAZGHU010000008.1:0-16526 GCA_036481345.1 Candidatus Woesearchaeota archaeon | reverse complement strand
TGAGGAAATTGCCAAATTAACAGAGATAGACATTGAAAAATTAAATGAATTGATTATTATTGATGATGTTCTAGACATTGAAAAATATCATGATGGATTTATCATAGTAAAGAAAAATGCTCCATATACCAATGGAAAATTTTATGATCTTGCTGTGATGCATTCTGATGAAGAAAAAGATATAATCAGCTTCTATAATATACCCATACTTTCTTTTGATGTAAAAAGCTATTCTCAAATTTATAAAGGGGTTCTTGATGATGTTAAGGAAACAGGAAGATTGAGGCATTTGGTATGGACTCCAAAAGATGATCAGCCAGCCCTTTTAGATATAGTGTATGAAGATAGTGGAATAACCATCCCTTCTGTTGATTACTGGAGAACAACTTATCAAGAATTCTCAGCTGCTGGCGGAGATTCAGATTTTCTAAAAAGAGATGTTGAATCTATTATAAAAAACTTAAGCCGCTCTTAAGTAAGTTTCATTTTTTGTAAGCACTCTGACTCTTGCTAAACCTTCTCTTGTCATCCTAGATGCTATATAGCCTATTTCTGAATAATTATCAGTAAGAATTACTGTCGGATTATTTATTCCTCTTCTCATTGCTCTTGTCAATAAAGCCATATCTCCTGAATTCCTGAATCTTCTTTCTTGGATAGAATTTTCTAAATGTCTTATCGCTTGACCTTGTCTTGTCTCTTCTTTCCAAAATCTAACTATTCTGTCTTTTTCTGGCTGGGTTGGATTGATCTCTAATAATGGAACTCTTAGAACAGTGGTAAAATAATTTAAGGTATTGCCAATGACAAGAGCTTTTTCTTCTACCCCTCCTTGTGTTCTTAATTCCCTAATTACTGCCTTAGGGATTCGTGCTCTGGGAGTAAGCCTGATGTTATAAAGAGAGTTTTTTCTTCTTCTTCTTTCTTCATCCAAATGAGTTATAAAATCAGCATCTAATAATACTTCTGCTGTTGCCATTGGAACATTTTCTATTCTAAATGCCCTGTCAAAGTCAACTGTAAATTCATTTTCTTGTCTTAACTTTTTTTCTTCTAGCTGGAGGTTGGCTGGAAAGTCAGCTTCATGATCTTTAAGATAATCATGGATAATTTTTATCACTTCAATAAAAGGAGTAAGCGCTTCACTAATTGCTTCGTCTGCCTTGATATAAAGATCAGAAGGATCATCTAATTCTGCTGGAAGCTCTTTTCTTACATATTTTAATAATCTGTCAGCATATATCTTGATTCCATCTTCAATTCCGGGAATTTGGTTCTTATCAAGAGTCTCTTGAAGCCCTATTTTATTGACCCTAGGAAGCATGTCTGAGATTTCTTTTAGTTTTTCTAGGAGTTTTTCTATTTTTGGGTATGTTTTCCATTCTGCTCTTTTTGCATACCTAATCCATCTAAAACATTTTCTGCTTCTTTCCTTTATTGGCTTGTCTTCTGTTTCTTCAAGATAATCTTTGATTTTATTTAACAAAGCAAATTGGAATACTGTCTTCCTTTTTATGTATCTGAATAGCTTAAGGGCATCTTTTACTTTATCTGGAAGTTCTATCAATGCTTTAGTAATAAGATCTAGTCTTGCTAATGCTTCTTCTCTATCAAGTGGCATAGCTGATATTAGAAAAAGAACGTATAAATATCTTTCTACTTTGTATAAGTTATAATTGGAATCCCGTCAAACCAATAAGTCTTACCTTTTTTCAAGAAACGAGGCTGAAAAATATTATTATAGACAAACAATTTTCCTTTCATCTCTTTCAATAGCTTATCTTCCACACCCTTATGAAATCCCTGATCTGGATTGATAAATATGACATCATATTTAGAAGTATCATGTTTAAAAAAATCTCCTTGTATTAATTCAGCTTTTAATTTCAGCTCATCCTTTATCTTTATTCCAATATCATTCAATTTCTTATCAAATTCAATCCCAGTTGCTTTTGTAAACAATGAAGCAATCAAAACAACTTTTCCATCTCCTGATCCAAGATCTAAGAAATTCTTAAAATTCTGCAGTTTAATCTTAACAAAGAATTCATAAACATCCTGGGTACCAGCAGGTCCCCATATCCCTTTCTCAGTGTCTAAGACAGTAGGCTTGCCTTTGCCATAGAAATCAAGATAGAATGAATCGTATTTTTCTTTTATTTTATGAAACTTGTCTATTCGAATAATATCCTACTCCATTGGTGTCTGGCTCCATAATGTCCAGTCTTCTGATGGAGCATACGGACCAAAGACATAATAAGGAGACGCTCCCTGCCCAAAATAAGAATATTGTATTGAGCCCCAGTTATCTCTTGGCATGTCAGTTCTAGAAACAGGACCATGAGCCCCATATACTGGAGATCCAAACAATCTCCAAGTTTTCATCAATCCATGGAAATCAGAAACATCTGTTGTTGCTGCTCCCCCTGGTTCTACTGTCAGAGGTCCATCATAACCATGTTTTTTCAAGACAGCAACCATCTCTTTTACAGGAGTAGTTCCATCCCCCGGAGTTAAGTGTTCATCTTGATATCCAAAGTTATCTGTTAAGTGCACATTTCCGATCATGCTTTGTTTAGCCATCACTTCCACTTCATCTACTGCCCATTTTTTGAAATCTGTATCATTATCCTGCAATGATTTGTTAGGATCATTCTGCCAGTATTTTCTCCAGGTATTTAGATGCCCAGTATCTAATGTTGCTTTGATATGAGTTTCAGCTAATTTTTTTGCTTCATTAGAATCATAACCTCTTTTTACTAAATCTGATGCCATCTTTTTTCTTCCGCCAATTATTAGGTTCATCAATTCTCTTGGATGGCCCCCATAACTTTCTGGAAATATGTTTTCCATTGTAATACAGATTGGTTTATCTAAATGTTTTGCCTGAGTTTGCTGCATTGCATAAATTCCTGCTTCTGCATAGGATCCATAACTTTGATTTAATGCATATTTCTTTGCAGACATGATATTATTCTTTGTTTCTGCTGACTCAGCAGCCAATTGCTCTTGTGAAACAGAAGCTTCATGCATATAATCAATATTTCTTTCAGTTTCTTTCAAAGCATCTCTTAGAACTTCTGAAGGAAGTTTATATTCAGGTGGAACTATCCCTCCAGTAATTTGGGCTATACGAGAACCATGTTCTTTCATCAATGCCCATCTTTCATTTTCAGGTGTTGCTTCTTCTACTTTTTCATAGAATGCCAAGGCTTTTCTAAGTTTGTTAACACCTTGCTTTTGCTCGTCAAAATCTCTTGCATACTGCAAAGCCCAACCTCTTGCATGTCCTTCATTTGCTTCTAATGTAGCTTGAAGATAAGCTTCTTCAGGTTCCATATATTCATTTGGATTTCTTTCTTTTAAATCAGCAATATTCATTCCCATTTGATTTGCTTTCAATTCATTTCTTTCTCTTGCTTCTTCTACAAAATCATCCCATGTTTTTAATTCAACTTCAAATCTTCCTGATTTATCATTATACATAGGAACCCTATTTTCTATTCCCACAATATTACCTTCATAATCAGTATACGCTCCTTGTTCATTCCTAAGCCAGACTGGCCTTGGAACTTTATGATTTTTCTTAACAGTTGTCATCACTTGTCCTGTTCTCTTGTCTACAACCCTCATTATAGCTTCTTCAGGTTCTTCTTTGTAGCCTGTAAACATCTGTTTTCCTGAAATATCTTTTGCCCATGGTTCTTCTGAAATAGGTCTTTGGAATTCTCCTGTATGAACAACAACAGACCCGCCTTTAGTAGTATCTGCTGCAAACTCAATAGCTCTTTTTATCTCATCTACAGCCATCTTTTGATTTTCTTTTGAAAAATTTCCAGAACGAGGATCCATTCCAGCTAACCCCATAACACCATAAGCTGCGTGAGTTGTAAGATTTACTTCATTAACTTCAGCCAATTCTCTCATTGCCTGTCTTTGTTCAGTCCCTATAAGTCCAGGAGTTTGAGCCTGCCTATTCCCTGTTCCAGCTCCTGGAAAAGCAATCTCTAAATTGCCTGCTCCTGCTCTTATTTTTGCTGCAACACCTTGTACATTTTGTGCTGCTATTCCCATTGGAACAGATTGTCCAATATCCTGGACTCCAAGCCCCACATCATTTGTTGAGGGTTCATCTACAGTAGGTTTTCCATAATCCCTATCCATTGGAGACACATAACTTGAAAATTCGACCATGCTCTGTTTTCCTCTTTATTTATTTTTTTTAGCTCGTAAACCAGGCACCCCTTGATGGGGTTTTTACCTCTTATACATTGCTCCTTTCATTTTTTCAATTAAACTCATTTCTCCAGCAACCCCTTTGGACAGCTGTCCTGAAGGATAATTTCCTGCTTTGATATCATCAAACTTCTGCCTGTTTGCATAACTGATATCTCCCATCTCTTTCTGCTGTTCCTGGGTCAGATATCCCTTATCTTTGAAATTTGAATAGATTTCTTTTGCTCTATTGTAAAGCTGTTCTGTGGGCTTTTGGCTTAGCTGCTGAACATATTCAATATGCTGTTGCTGTTCTGCTTCTGAAATTTTAGGAGCTTCTTCAGCAATTGATTCTAAGGCTCCTTTCTTTTCTTCTTTCTTCTCTACTTCTTTTGGCTTGTCTGATGTAAATCTCTTTGCCTTGAAAAGCTCTTTTTCAGCTGGTGAAAATAATCCATCAATATCCACTGCTTTTAGCTGTGGAATTGGAATATCTCTCAATTCATCTTCAATCACAGCTTCATCTTCAGCTTCTTTGAGCATACCCTGTGCTTTTTCAATCTCAGCTTTATCTCTTTCTTGAATCTCTTTTAGTTTTTTTATTCTTTCTTTAGGAGATAATTTCTTTAATTCATTAATTTCTTCTGCCATAATAGAGCATATGTGTTAATCATTTATAAACGTGAGGCCAATTCTTCACCACATAATCATGCCATGTCCTTTCTTGTAATTCTTGAAAAGCCAAAATGAAGTAGTCAACACAGTTTTTGATGCTTTGCCTTTATCTGATTTATCTTTTATAACATTTAGTTTTGGTCTTTTAGGCTTCTTAGGTCCTTTCTCTTTTTTCGGGCCAAGGAATTCTGTTCTAAATCTTTTAAGCATAGTTGGAGGACCTTTTCGCTCTTCTTCTTTTTCTTTTCCTTCTGCTTCTTCAAGATAAGCTTCAAGTTCTCCACCCATTGAATCAATTGCTTCTGCTAATGTACCTGATACTGATTTTATTAATTCTAAATCCTCTTTATCTCTTAGATTTTTGAAATTGTCAATCTGTTCTTTTGTCCAAACATATGCTCTGAAATCCATATCCAACTTTCCTACATGTATCGGACCTCTTTGATATCCTTCTTGCTGGAATGACATTGACGGCCTTGTTCTAAACAAAAAGCTGCATAAAAGACAAGGATACCATCTTCCCATAGGTTCTTTGTGAGCTAAAAACTCGACTTCTACCATGCTTCCTTCAAACGCACTAACCATCTGTGGAGTCAGTACTCTATCTTCATCTAATGTTAACCTTCTTACATGTTTTAGATAAGGCTTAACCCATGTCATATACATCTTGATAATAGTATAATGTTGTCTTAGATATTTTAGTGTAAAACTCCTTCTTGTTTTTAATTCCTCAAATGTTTTTTCTTTCCAGATCAAGAACATCTTTAGTTTTCTTTTAAGAGCATTCTTAACTGATACATTAAATCCTCCTCTTGTTCTTTCAACATAATCATCAACTTCTTCTGATGTTCTTGGCTGTGTTGAAAAGAACAAATCAGGCAAAGATGTAAATTGTACTTCACGAGCCATACCAAATACAGAAGCAGGATTCTTTGCTCCTCCTTCTACCATATCAACCCAGATTCCTTTTAATGTAATTTCAGCAGATTCTTTCCCAACCATTGCTTCTTCATAATATTCTCTTCTTTCATCAATTATTCTTAGTTCTCTCACTAGCTGAAATATCTCTTTTACCATCTTTCCAACTGTTGCTAAGAACTGGCTTACTTTATCCTGCTGCAATCCTATTCTCTGCTGGGATACACCAAAAAAAGCAGAGTTTTCAGAAGCAGAAAATGCATCTATTGTCTTGATCGTATGAGGATAGGCTATATCTGTGCTTACATAATTCAAAATCCAGAAATAAGACTCTTCCATTGATAGATTAGGAGCTTCCCAGCTGACCCTATATCTTTTTAATGGCCATGGATAACCTGTTTTAAGATATTGATTTTCAACTTCTTCCCAAACCTCTTCATCAGCATGCTCTTCTTTAGCTATTTTTTCTATATCTTTAGGAGACTTGCCTTTATATAAATCTGCATATTTGGAACTAATAAATCCGTTTTTTACTAATAGAAGGCTTCTTGACATAAATTCCCTCTTTTTTCATTATTTAGAGATGTGTATTTAAATATATTTCGCTTAATTTTAAAGAAAAGGTTTATAAACGAAGTATAGTTACTATATTCATTCTTAGCTGAGCCGTAGTTACTTGATACGTGCTCGGAATGGAGGAATTACAATGGCAGAATTTAAATTGACAATAGCTGATCCTAAAACAGGAAAATGCGTACAAAAAACAATAGAAGCAGATACTGCAAAGAACCTGATGGGATTAAAAATAGGAGATACTGTAAAAGGAGAAGTCATGGACTTGACTGGTTATGAATTTGAAATAACAGGAGGAAGTGATTACTGTGGTTTTCCAATGAGAAAAGGAATCCAAGGAGCAAGAAAAAGAGTATTAATTGGTCCAGGAGTTGGATTCAAAGGCGGAAAAAAAGGTATCAGAAAGAGAAAAACAGTGTGTGGAGAATCAATTAATGAGACTATAACTCAAATTAATCTCAAGATCACTAAAAAAGGAAAAGCAGACTTAACTGCAGGCAAAGCAGAAGGAGAATCTCCTAAAGAAGAAGCTAAAGCAGAAGCTCCTAAAGAAGAAGCGAAACCTGAAGCAAAGGAAGCTAAGCCAGCTGCTGAAGCGAAACCAGCTGAAAAAAAAGCAGAAGAAGCTAAAGAGGAAAAGCCTCAAGAAGAGACAAAACCAGAAGAGAAAAAAGAAGAGGCTCCTAAAAAAGAGGAGAAAAAAGAATAAAGATGAGTATAAAACAACAATTAAATCAACTGAAAACAAAAATCAAGCAATTAGGTGAGCAAATAAAAGCCTGGCCTCAATACAAACAGATTGGAGCTGCAATTATTACAATTGGCATTATTTTGCTTATACTTGGAATATTGTTTTACTAAATAATGGCAGATAAAGAAAAATTACAACCTGAAATAAATATTGGAATGGTCGGTCATGTTGATCATGGCAAGACTACTCTTGTTAAAGCTCTAAGTGGAATCTGGACAGATACTCATTCTGAAGAAATCAAAAGAGGAATCACAATCAGACTAGGATATGCTGATGCTATTTTTTACAAATGCGAGAAATGCAAAAAATATGTTGTTAATGCAAAATGCGATTGCGGTGGAAAAGCAAAACTAATCAGAAAAGTAAGTTTTGTTGACGCTCCTGGACACGAAAGCCTTATGGCAACAATGTTATCTGGAGCAACAATCATGGATGGATCAATCCTATTGATTGCAGCTAATGAAACATGCCCTCAGCCGCAGACAAGAGAACATCTGATGGCATTAAAGATATCAGGAATAAAGAATGTAGTTGTTGTTCAAAACAAGATTGATACTGTTAGCAAAGGAGATGCTATAAAGAATCACAAAGAGATTAAAGCATTCCTAAAAGGAACTGATTATGAAAAATCACCTATAATTCCTATTTCAGCTCAGCAAAACATAAATGTAGATGTTTTGATCGAAACAATTGAAAAAATAATTCCTACTCCTAAAAGAGATCCAAAAGCAAATCCTTTGATGTTTGTTGCAAGAAGTTTTGATATCAACAAGCCAGGGTCAGCTCCTGAAAAGTTAGTTGGAGGAGTATTAGGCGGAGCATTAAAACAAGGAATCTTAAAAGTCGGAGAAAAGATTGAGATCAAGCCAGGATTGGTTGTAGAAGAAAAAAATCAAAAGAAATATATTCCTATTGAAACAATAATCACTGACTTAAAAACAGGAGGAAAAAGCGTAAGCGAAGTTGGACCTGGTGGAAGTATTGGTGTGATGACTGCCTTGGATAACGCCATTGTAAAATCAGACTCCTTAGCAGGAAGTGTAGTTGGACTGCATGGAAAGCTGCCCCCTGTTCTTAATGAATTAGATCTAGAAGTTCATCTATTAGAAAGAGTAGTTGGAACTGAAGAAGATTTGAAAGTAGAAGCAATCAAGATGAGTGAACCTTTAATGCTTAATGTAAATTCAGCTGCAACAGTTGGAGTTGTTACAGAATTAGGAAAAAACAAGATTAAATGTGTTTTGAAACTGCCTGTCTGCGCCGACAAAGAAAGCAAAGTAACTATTTCTAGAAGAATTGGTAATAGATTTAGATTGATTGGTTATGGAATAATACAATAGAATTATCTTTCTCTTTGCTCAGGCTTAATCCATTTAATTCCTAATTTTTTGCAGACTTCTCTTTCTGTCTTTCCTGCAATCATCTTTCCTGTTTGTTTGTCAAACAACCCATACTCTGAAAGCTTATATCCTTTTTTGATTGCAATCTTCCTGAATCCTATGTTATAATTCTTGCTTCCAATAAAATAAAGAGATGCTGCTCCCCATGATTCAGGAGGAACTACTCTTAAATCAACTTGGACTCCTGATTTTAACACAATAGTTGCTTTTGTTGTTCCCTTTCCTAGAATCTTTTGATTTGGAATCTTGGTAAACACTTCAATAATTTTCTTAGACTTTCTTGAGCAAGCTAAAATGTCAATATCTCCAATAGTTGGTCTTTTTCTTCTTAATGAACCAGCTGTTGAAATCTTCAGAACTTCTTTTAATGGTTTTAATCTAGAAATTATCCTATTAGCAACAGCTTCAGCTCTTCTTAATGAAATCCTCCCTTTAGATTTTCTCATCAAAGCAATACCATCCAATATATCCTGTTCTGATTTAATTCCAAATCCAGGAATCTTGGCAATCTTATGCTGAATAGCTGCTCTTTCTAATTGTGCAATAGTCTTTATCTTCAGGATTTTATTCAATTTCTTGACTTTCTTTACACCCATTCCAGGAATTTTAGTCAGGATAGACATATGAAGAGGAACAGATTTCTTTAATCTTTCATATCCTTTTATCTTTCCAGTCTTCAGATATTCAACAATCTTTTTCCCAATGCCTTCTCCTACACCTGGGATCTCTTCAAGAAGTTTTAATCCACCTTTTTTATAGATACTCTCAATTGGCTGTTCTAATCCGTCAATTGCTCTCGCAGCCTGTCTATATGCACGAGGCTTCCACTGTATATTTTTCATCTCAAGAATGTCAGCTATTTCAAAAAAGATTTCAGCAAGTTTTTGATTGATCATAATTTTTTCACCATTGAAACAAAATCTTCTTCTTTAAATCCCCATTTTTTATAAATTTTGAATGCATTTGATTTAGTAACAGACATAAGAACTAATTTTTTCATTCCTTTTTTCTTGAGAAAGTTCTCAAAGTGTTTCATTAATTTTTTGCCTATTCCTTGTCCTTGATATTTTTTAGAAACTACAAACTCTTCAACAGAACCCCTATGTCCATCATGCCAAAAATAGAGGTCTCCAATTAAGAATCCCATAATTTCTTTATTTTCTTCTGCAACAAATGTGTACATTGTTTTGTTATATTCTTTGATTTTCTTTAGAGAAGTTGTTTTTGTCCATTTTTCAAAATAAGGTTTTTTACTGTATTCTATTAGAAATATTTCTGATATTTTCTTTAGATCTTTAGCTTGAGCTTTTCTTATTTTCATATTAACCTCTTTTTGATTTCTATAATTCTGAACTATAAAAGCTTTTTGTCTCGTCTTAAAAGATTGAATTTGGAAATGTTTAAATACTTCAAAGATAAAAATCAATTAGCGGATTTCCCGCCTATAAAAGAGGTAGAAGAAGATGAAAATGCCAAAATCAGTAAAAGCTGTAAATAAACAAATAGGGTCATTAAAAAAACAAATAATGGCTCTTGAAAAAAGAAGAAAAGTTCTGACTAAAAAAGTTACAAAGCCAGTAAAGGCTATGAGCAAAGCTGCAAAAAAGAGTGTTAAAAAAGGAACAAAATCAGTTAAGAAAGCAGCAAAAAGAGTTGCTAAAGTTCCAAAGAAAGCACGAAAAGCTGTCAGGAAAGCAACAAAGCCAGTTAGAAAAGCAGCTAAAAAAGTCATAAAAAGAAAAAAATAAAGTAATGGGTAACCCATTACATACTTTTCATTTCTTCGAAATAAAAAGAAATAAATTTTTTTATTTCTTTTCTAGTATTTTTTTCTCTTTAATATTTGGTATGATATAGTATGCTACTAGAGCCATCAATAGGATTACAATCCAGAATATAAATGGTGTAATCAATCTAAATGAAAATAAAATTAGGTTGGCTATCACTATAATCAATAAAATTACTGCAATAATTTTGAGATAATCCATTTTATAATTATTATATACTACAGACTTAAATATATATCGAAAAAGAATATCAAAGAGACTACTATTTAGTATCTATCACCAATGGTTAGAGTATATTTTACTTAATTTTTAAATTTATACTCAAATTGGTTTCTGTGGTCAGAATTTCTAAAGTTGACAGATCTGCTTAATCTTAATTTTCTTAAACAGTTTGTCACAGAACCAATGGACACATCAAGCCTCTTACTGATGTCTCTGCTTGTAAACCAATTTCTTTTATTACCTTTCAAATAATCGTATATATCTTGTTGTCCCATGTTATAATTAAGAAATAACTAGTCATTTATAAACTTAACGGCAAGGTTTAAATAGTAGAAAATTGTGTAAAACAGTAACAAAAGGAGGTCATATTATGAAAAGGGCGGTTAATATGCAAAAGTGTTTTCACCCGACGGGAACAGGGTTTCCTTTAGCAATAATTTTGATTGGAGTTTACTTCTTATTGAAGGCATTAGGTTACATACAAGATAGTGCTTTGTTTTGGCCTATTGTACTAATCGCTGTTGGAGTCTACTGGCTCATCCAAAGGATACAAAATGCTACTTCCATGAAGTAAATCTTACAAAAAATTATATAAAGATTCAAGCATTATTATACTCATGGCTGATTGTAATAACAAAATAGCGTGTCCATGTACCTATCCTGGATGTTCAAGAAAAGGAAAGTGCTGTGAATGTCTTAGATATCATTTAGATAAGGATGCGCTTCCAGCATGTTGTTTTCCTAAAGATGTAGAGAAGAATTATGACAGAAGCCAAGAGTTATTTTGTCAGATAAAGATGAATAAATAAGAGGTGGAAATATGAAAAAAATAATTTTTATGATATTAGTTCTTTTGTGCAGTTTTATTGTTTATGCAGAGGAAGTAGATTTTGAATTAGATGAAATTGGCAGCTTAATAAAAGAAAATATTGATTCAATTGATCTAAGTGGAGCACCAAAGATGCTGAAATGGGTGCTGGGAAAGCCAAAGATAAATGTTGAAATCAATGGATATACATATGGATTCAAGATTACTGGAAACAAAATTGGAGAATTCACAGAAGGTGGATTAGAAAAGCCACATTATATAATCAAAATCAGTGAAACTGTCCTTAGAGATATTGCAAATTCAGAAGATCCAATGTCTGCTGTTGGAGAAGCATACAAGAATGGAGATATCACAGTAGAACCTCAAAAATTAGGATCTAAGATTAAGTTTTGGTTTGCAAAGAAATTTATGAAGTAAATTAATAATTTGTATTTGTTCTTACTTCATCTCCCCAGTCTAGAGAATGAGCTTTAAAGAATTGGTGTATATCAAGATGTTTGCTTACTTTCTTTCTTGCTTCTTTTCCGCATTCATCACAGTGATTTATCTTTCTTTCCAAGCCATGAGAAACTACAGTCTCCCATTTTTTTGTGAATTTGGCACCACAGTACATGCAAGCATCTCTTTGATGTTCTTCTTTCACTACTGCTGAAGTCGCTGCATTCATTATAATGAAATCAAGCAGTGATTCCCACTACTTTGATTTTAAACTTTAGAACTTTTCCAGCTAATGGATGATTTAAGTCTAATGCAATCTCCTTGTCTGTTATTTCTGCTATCTTTGCAGGAAATTGTTTTCCATCAGGTGTTTTCATCAAAAGCATCATTCCAACTTTTGGCTCTTTGTCAGCTGGTAGTTTATCCTTTGGTACTTTTTGAATTAGTTTTGGATTATGATCACCATAAGCTTCTGCTGGCTGTAATGTTATTTCTTTTTCTTCGTCTTTTTCCATTCCAATTATAGCATTATCAAAACCTTTTATGATTTTTTTAGCTCCAACTTCAAATTCCAATGGTTGTTTTCCTTCTGACGTGTCAAATACAGTCCCATCTTCTAATGTTCCTGTATATTCAACTTTAATTTTGTCTCCTTTCTTTACTGACATTAGTATCAACTCCAAATGTTTATAGAATGAGAGTAATTAAGGGGTTTATAAGTGTTAGGGTTTTAGAAACATATTTATATTCAAAATCTATATTTGTTTAAGATGGCTAAGAAAAATAGCGTGTTTAAGAGCAAAGCAAAGACAAAAGGTATTAGTTTTGGTCTAACTTCTGGAGTTATTGCAACACTCGGAATGATTGTTGGATTAGAGTCTGCTTTAAAGACAAATGTTGCGATTATTGCAGGAATTCTGTCTATTGCAATTGCTGATGCTTTTTCAGATGCCTTAGGAATTCATATTTCTGAAGAAGCTGAAGCTGAACATAGCAATAAGAGTATATGGGCTGCAACAATTTATACATTTTTATCTAAGTTTGGCTTTGCCATAATTTTTGTGCTGCCTTTCTTGATGTTAAATGTAATAAACGCCATGATCCTTAGTATTATTTTTGGATTTATAGTTATAGGCAGTTTTAGTTATATCATGGCTAAGAAACAAAATAGTAATCCTTGGAAAGCAGTTGGGGAACATTTATTGATATCTATAATTGTGATAATCGCAACACATTATGTTGGAGACTTGATAGGGTTAATTATTTAAAGAGAAGGTTTTTCTTTTAATTTGAGGTTTGATGGATATAAGTGTAATAGCTTCTGGAAGCAATGGAAACTGCTGTTTAGTTGAAGATAAAGATACTTCTGTATTGGTTGATGCTGGAAAGAGCGGCAGAATAATTGAAGAAAGAATGAATAGCTTAGGCAAAAGCATAGAAAATGTTGATGCTGTTCTTTTAACTCATGCTCATCATGATCATAGAGTAGGAGCAGGTGTATTAGGAAGAAGATATAACATCCCTATTTATATGACCAAAGAAGTTTATTCTGATGTTAAGTATAGGATTGGAAAGATCGAAAGAAAAAATTTTGTTGTGGGCAAAGAATTTAAGATTAATAATATGAAAATCAAGCCGATCCCTACTTCCCACAATGTAAGTTCAAATGGTTTTGTAATTGGAAAATTTGGATTATTTACAGATACAGGGATTGTAACAAAAGAAATGAAAACAGCCTTTCCAAAATTAAAAGCAGTTTTGTTAGAATCTAATCATGATGTTGATATGCTTGTTAATGGACATTATCCTTATTTTCTAAAGCAATGGATCCTTTCTGATGAAGGGCACTTGAGTAATATTCATGCTTCTCAGCTTATCCAAGAAAAAGGAAAGAATTTAGAGTTAGCATTATTAGGACACTTATCAGGAAACAATAATACTCCAGAAGTTGCTCTTAAAACATTTAGAGCATTAGTCAAAAGAAAATTAGATCATTCTATTTGTTCTAGAGACAGAGAATCAGGGTGCTGGGAAATTTAACCAAGGTTTATATGAAGTTCAGCAAAGCTGAACAAATATAATCTTGTGTTTTGCTTTGCAAAACATCAAGTTTATAAATAATCAAGATTATTCTTTTGGATGGAATGTCCTATTGAACCAGCTGTAGAAGTTATTTATACTAGATTTCCTGAATTTGCAAATAATAGTGGACTTAGTTTGTTATTTCTAATAACTGCTTTTGTTGTTCTACTTGCTGTGGTCTTATTTCTTGCAATAAAAATTAAGAATTAATCTAATTCAATAACATTTGTTGTTTTTAATTTAATCCCATATCTTCTTAAGTTGACAATTGGCTCAATCTGTTTTCTGTCTAAAGACAGGTATTCTTCGTATGTTGCTGGCTTTAATTTTTTGATTATTTTTTTGAATACATCTGTGTTTGTTCTAAATACTAATCCTAGAATTTTATGTTTTTGAATGCATCTATGGCAGTAGAAATTTGCTCCAATCATCTCAAGCCATGTCTGTTCTTTTTTACAGTTATCACATTTCATATTTTTGAAGAATTAGAGTTAGATATATAAGGGTTTTGGATTTAATTCTCAAAAAATACTTTTTTTATTTTTCCATGGAACCGAGTAACTGGAGAATCATAAGATAGAACTTTTTCTTCTAATGGTTTTCTTTGTTCTTCAGGTATATCTCTTGAAGATATGTACTTTGATAGGGGTTTTCCTTGTGCGTCTTTTTCTTTTCTATATTCTTCAACTACTCCAAGGACTTGAGCATATAATTCTCTATCTCTTTCTAACTTCATTCTGCCAAGTCTTTCTGTCTTAACAACTGCTTTGTATATTTTTACAAGAATTCTTTGTTTTTCATGTCTCAAAACAGGCTCTTCAACAGTTGCTATAAGACACCGTTCACCAAGATCAAGGCCATACCAATTTGTAGATTTATCCTCTTCTTCTTCTATATCCTCAAGCAGTTTAAGAGCTTCTTCTTTATCTTCAGGAGAGATTCTTTTCATCCTTCTGATAAATTTCTTTATCTCATCTGCATGAGAATATGTCCTAAGTTCGCCCCCTAATTTTACCATTCTTAGACTATATAATGATTTTTCAGTATATAAAATTAACACATTTAATGTATATACCTTATTTAAAAATCAACTATTTCTTATTCTTTGAATAATAAAGAAATATCCATCCTAATAAAAATGCAGGCAATGGGGCAATAAGCAAAAACATTGGAATATGCCAATAAAGCCTATCTGCTCTTAAGAACAAGAAATCTATCACAAACCAAACTATAGTTATTGAACCAACAACAAAAGCCATTATTCCAGCTTGCCTTTCATGCTTGTAAGCAACATAAGGCCATATCAAGACAGGAATCAAAACAATAAAAGAAACAAACTTGTGCTCGCTTTCAACAAGACTTAATATCAGATAAAGAAGAATAATTATTATTCCAATTGATAATGACCAATTCTTCAGCTTTGGAAGATTCCTAACTTTCATATCAAATAAAAGAGAATACTACTATTTATTAGTTTCGATATAATCTTTAATAACAACTTCTGCTAGACAATCCTCTTCATTATACTTCAGAACTTCTTTCAAGAATTTCTTATTTCCAGTTTCTAGCCATTTATCATACCAAATCATCGACTGCCCTCCGCTAGCTTTGTCAGAAGTCCATTTAAATCCAAGAAACTTAGCTACATCTTTAATTCCATATGAATAAATAGGAAAGATTGTTGTTTTCTTGACAACAGCAAGAAGATCAACAAGATTGTTCATAATATTTTCATAAACTGATTTATCTCCCCCATATTTTCCAAACAATTTTCTTAGCATTGCTTTTTCATGTCCTGAGTAAACATAGATCTTGAAATTTTCTTTGCCTTTAAAAGATTCCAAAAATTCTTTCCAAGCTTTTTTCTCTTCAGAAGGATTTTCAGCTAGAAAATATTGGTATTTTCCATTAATGACCATGCCAAACAAATAAACAATCTTTTCTTTGCCAGCCTGAGTATCTTCAACATCAAAATAGATATTTTCTGCTTTTGGAAATTCATAATCAGAAATTTTTATTGGTTTTTTTGTTAGCAGGGATTTTGCCTGCAGCTTCCATTTTTCCAAAGAAGCCCTTCCAAATCCTTTTACATCTAATAGCTTATCAATATCCATGTCAGAAACAGCTTGTAGTGTTTTAATTCCATTTTCTTTTAATTGTTCTAGATTTGATCTGGATGTATTGAATATCAAACTAAGATCTCCTTTCTTTTCTGCAACAGCAAAACAAAGATTGCGCCATGGGCATTCTTTGCATTCTCCGCAGATATGGACTTCTTGTTCATTTCCTTTTGTTATCTCTTTTATCTTTTCAAGAACATGATTAAATTTCTCAGCATAAGCTTTTGTTTCCAACTCTCTTATCTCTCCATTGCCAAGCCATAGCTTAAATTTCTCAGGCAAATATCCTTGTATTTTCTCTAACAGATAACAATAGAAACAAACTTGCATTGCATACTGTTCTTTTGCAGATAATCCTGATTTAATATCAATTGGCTGATAATAATAATTCCCTAATTTGCTCTTTCCTTTTTTCTTTTCAAGAAAATCTGGAATCCCAATAAGATTGTCATCAATCAAAACTCCTTGATAGATTAATTTCTCTCCTTTTTTCATCAAATCAACTGTCTGCTCAGC
>JAZGHU010000007.1:0-22431 GCA_036481345.1 Candidatus Woesearchaeota archaeon | reverse complement strand
TGTGCCAGTATATTCTCTTAATTCAACAAAAGAAGCCCATTGAGGAGATTCTCTATCAAACCATGCTCCTGTTATGCTCCATAATAGTCCTCCTGCTGAGATTAAACTTCCAACAGCAGCTACTGGAACTCCTATGAATCTTGCTCCTGGAAAAGGCATTGCAGAGATTAATCCTCCTACTTTCATTATTCCTACGCCTGCTGCAATAACTGCTGCTCCACCTACAACGTGTCTTCCTTTTTTATAAAAATTTTCCAATGCATCTTTACCTTTAATATATCCAAAAATAACAGCGTATTCTTTTGCAGGATTTATTTCTATTTCTTTTATGTGAAGAGCATTTCCTGCTTTTTCTATTTCTTCTAAAATTTCAGTGGATTCAGCTTTTTCATAATTATGTAAATAATCTGCATAGGTCTGTTCTTTTCCTGGGATTTTTGTTTTTAAAAGAAATTCAGGAAATGCTTTTATTGGATCATCTAACTTAGTAAAAACCACTCTTGAGCATATAGAACAAAATACTCCATCATCACTAAATAATTCTTTTTCTCCTTTTTGGAAGATTTCCCAGCATTCTGTCATTTCATTTGCTAAAGCATATTTTATTTGTAATTCGTCTTTTGATTTTATCTTTAGTTCTTTTGTTGGGCAGACTATTTCTGAGGAGAAGTCTGCTGCTCCTAGTCTTAGCAAGGCATTTGATTCTACACTTTGTCTACATTGAGCTATTCTTGTTGCTGAGCTTATTTCTTCGCCAATGTTCGAAACAAAAAATAATAATAAGATTGCTACTACTGCTCCGATTATTAATACCTTTAATTTTGTTATCTGGGCTTTCTTGGTCCTTCTTAAAGAAGTTCCAAGCCGACAAAAAGTTTGAAAATGTTTTATATTTTCAAATCCACGAAAATCTTTTCGATTTTCTTTGTTTTCAATTTTTGTAGTTTTCTTCATTTTTCTTCTATTTTTTGATAATAATACATTTCACAGCCAAGATTGTTTATTTCATCTGCTGGAATTACAAATGTGTGGTGATAAAGTTCTTTTCCTCCATATTTTTGCAGCTCCCATCCTACTGGACGCACTAAAGGAATGTCCCATGGGCTCCATTCTTTGTTTGAATAGACAAATAAGGTTACATAATTTTGATCTTTTTCTAGAACAGATAGAGGATATGCTCTTCTTTTATCATCTTGTTTTCTTGCCCCTATGAAATATTGCTGATTATTAGGGGCTTTCCAGCTTGTGTCAAGGAAATTAAATGTTTTTGTTAGCTGCATATAATCAAGTGTTTCTGATACAGATATCTCTTTATCTAAAACAAATTCTGAACAGACAAAACAAGTTTCTTTATCTACTGTAAAACTTAAATCCCCATATGGACTTTCATGGCCAAGTGTTTTATACCAGCAATCTTTAAGATTTTGAGAGATTGCATCATAGTATTTGTTCTCATGATCAAATTGATATGTATTTGAAGGAGCTGGGCAGTTGAATTTTGCATGTAATACTTTTGACTTTTCTATACTTTTTACTTTTTCCATACTTAGTCTACAGATTTCAACTTCTGCTTTGCCCCTGCTCTGTGAAAGGAAATTATGACCCATTGACCCAACAACTATTGATAATGCTATAGCTACGAGAACTACTACTAATGTTTCAACTTGGGCTTTCTTATTCATTTTATCTTATTGATGTAAAGATTATTATCAGTATTGCTGCGAATGCTAAAAATGCAAGCAGATATACTAATGTGCTTATTTCTAGTGCGTTTTCCATTTTAATTGCATATGTCTAAATTTATTTTGACTGGTTTATATTTTGTTGGAAGGATGCAGCAAGGTTGAGATGTTGTTTTTTCTCCTGAGCATTCTTCTCCAATAGCTATTTGAGTTGTGTCTGTGTTTACTGTCAGATAATATTTCCTATTCCATTTATCTAATGTTGAGTTTAATATTTCTTGGATTTCTTGTTTTACATAAGTGCAGTGGTTCATGCCAGAACATTGTTCAAGGCTTGATTCTGCACAATCAATTAATAATGCACTGATTGGTTGATCACTGCAGCCTGTTGTTGTAGTTAGCAGTGTGCTTGCTGTGTTTGCTGCTAATTGTTTTGAAGTAAAACTTTGCTTTGTTTCTGATGGTTCTTTTAAGATAATGAATTGAATTGTAAAGAGTATTGCTAATGATAATAAGATTACTATTATTGCAAGGCCCATTATTTCCATCTGTGCAGTTTTTTTGTATTTCATCTTATCTATAAATTTCTATTGTTAAGACTCCAAAAGAGTAGGTATCTTCTATTGGATCATGTAATGAAACGGGGAATTGTGTTGCAAGCTTTCCTTTATCTTCTTTTTTTGGAAGATTATATATTTCCCATTCTTCTCCTGTATCTGGATAAACTTCTATTATGAACACATTACTAAAGCCAAAGGTATCAAAGTAATCTAATCTGTTTTCGTCGATAATAAATTCAGCTGCATCTATCTTTAATATATCAATACAATCTATATCCTGGACACCAACACATTGCAATTCTGGGAGGAAAGAGATTTGTTCAGATGTGTCTATTGCTTTGAGAACTGCTATTTCTTCTAATTCTCTGTTTAATGTTATTTTTTGAATTTTTGAATAAAAAGTTAGACCAAACATTAATAGGATGAAGAAAACTACTAATACTGCAATTGTTTCGAACATTTTTATCTGGCCTTTGGAAGGCCATCTAAAACCACGAAAACCTTCTGTTTTCTTTGTTTTCATTTGTGCTTTTCTCATTTTAATATAACCATAGGCATGATTCTCTTATAAGATTGTTTTGAACTGCTTGCAGATTATCTCTGCTTGTTCTGACTGTGTTCATACAATTGTTATTGAGGTGTTCATTGCAGGCATTTGCATTGTTGATAAGTAAAGATAATGCGCCTACAGAATTTTGATAGATTGCTTTACATAGAAAACTTGAATCTAACTCAATATCTTCTTTTCTGTATTCATATACTTGCGCAACTAAGTTTAATCTTTTGAATGCTTTTCTCATATTACATTCATAGGATGTTTGATCTTCTGCAAAGATTGCTCCGTATAGAGATGGCTCATCTATATAAGAGATTGTATCTTCTTGTTCAAAACTGCTTCTTTTTGTTTTGTAAAAGATAATTGAATTTGAAGTTAGTTTTATTGCAGAAACATCTATATCTTCTAAATTATCTGGAATTGTATCTGGGGGATTGCTTGCAGAAAATATCAATTTTATTTTGTTATAACCTTGAGGGTTAATGCTGCTTAGAGTTGTTGATTCTGGTTTAAATTCTGCTGGGAAATTTTGCATTATTTCTTGGGCAAATGTGTTGGGAGTAACAAATACATATTTAGTAGTTGGGTCTGAGAGATAAAGGAAGTTTGTTGTTTTGAATGGAGCATCAAAACTTAATGCCCATGTAATTATCTGTCTTCCTTTGATTTTTTCAGGAGTAAAAATTACTTGTGTGGGTGTTTCTTTTGTGAGAACTGTGCCTTCTATTGCAAACTCTGAGAAACCATCTTCATCACAAACAAAATTTAGCTCTGTCTCAGGCATGTCTATAACATTTACTGTTCCTGAGCTTAGGCCTGATCCTACAAGTATTGTCTCTAATTGAGATAAAACAGTAGCTGATAATCTTGTCTCTGAAATTTCTTTTTGTTTAAAGACCAGACTTATGAAGAATATTAGGATTATTGCTCCTGCTATTAAAATGAATATCCATGCAAATTGTGTTGAAATCTGTGCTTTTTTTGATTTTAGTTTTGCCATTCTTTAACTGAAGTGTGGGATCCTCTTCCTTCTATTCTTAATGATATTTTATTTCCTTTTGGAGAGAAACATTTGTAAGTGTCTTCTATTTCTACTGGAGATATTTTGATAGCTGTCAGTGGGACTAAGAATGCTGATTCTATTGTTCCTGGAGTTGTCCATGCATCACAGATTAATGGGTCGTAATCATCAGGATTGCCTTCACAACTAAAAGATTGGCTGCAGATGCATGTGGTATTTGCTTGATCTCTTTTATTGAGGTCAACCATGCAAAATGCTTTAAAATCAGATGGAAGATTTAAGTCAAGTCTTTTTACACTTCCAAAGTCAGAAGCTATTGTCCTTATTTCTGTTTGTAAATCTGTTCTGAAATTGATTAGTGCAATTTGTTCTGTTCTTGATGTGAATGTGTTTATTGCTTTATAGCCATAGCCTATTATCAATGCTGCTAAAGCTGCTGCTAGTATGAAGATAAATACTTGTCCTGCTATCTGGGCTTTTTTATTCATTTTCTTTTTTCCCTTGCTTGTTCTTTTAGTTTTGATAATTTATCAAATAAATCTTTGACATCATGTTTTTTATCTAATTTTAATTTTTTAGGTGGTGTTTTTCTTGTTTCTATCAGTCTTTGCAGTCTTTCAAACTCACTTTCTTTTTTTGGGGGGGCTTTTTTAATATCTAATGGTGCTTTTTCTATCTTTATTTTAGGTCTTCTTGATTTTGTCAGCTCCGCAAGTCTTTCAAATTCCTCTTTTTCTAATGTAGGCATTCTTGGAGGTAATTTTGGAGGAAGTTTTTTTGGAATGGCTTTTTTAACTCCAAATGCTTCAAAAAGTTTTGATCTTTTTCTTGCTTTTTCTGCTCTTCTTTGAGATATGATTTCTGCTCTTCTTTTTTCTGTTTGTTTTCTTCTTATTCCTACTTCTAGACGCATCCTTCTTCTTTTTTCTGCTTGCTGCATTGCAACTCTTGATGGGTATGTTGGTGGGGCTGTTGGTGAAATAGTTGGAGTTGGAACTGTTGGAGGGGCTCTCTTGTTCATGATAATTATATAAGTTGTTCCTCCTGCTATTAACAGCAAGCCAAGGATTATGAAAGTCCATGCAAGACCTTTTCCTCTTGGATATGATGAAGAGCTTACTGGATTGTATCCTTTGTCTATTTCGTCTTTATCAGAATATCCATCTCCATCAGTATCTTCTTCTCTAGGAGATATTTCTCTTCCTGTTTGTTTGAAATAAGTGTATTCTTCGTAGTTTGTCAGTTTGTCTGAGTCTGTGTCTTCATCTGCATCTGAAGAGCTGAATGGATCTAGATTATGCCGTTTTTCATAAGCATCATCCATTCCATCTTCATCAGAATCTTTTTGAGAATCTGAACAGCCTTCTGTATCTACTGTTTCTCCAAATGGTGTTCCTGGACATTGGTCTAAAGTATCTTGGACCCCGTCATCATCAGTGTCTGTTTGTGAGGGAGCACAGCCGTCTGCATCAACAAGATCTGATTCTTCGACAGGCGTATCTGAACAAATATCATAGATATTTGGAACGCCGTCGTTATCATCGTCCCTTGACACAGGACATCCTATTAAGTCAACATGAGACCCGTAAGGGGTTCCTGGACATGTGTCTTGATTGTCCGGGACTCCATCCCCATCCTCATCATTGACTGATATCAGTTTAAAGCCTGTTGCTGTGTTGTTCATTGTATCTGATACTTCCCAGCAAAATTTACTTAGCTCTGATAGGATTACACTTCCTGTGTATGTTTGTGATGCATTACATGCTTCATCTGACTCTGAAGTTCCGTAATACTTTCCGTCGCATCCACTTTCATCTGTACAACTCATTGTTACTTCAATGCCTGTCTGTACTGCTGCTGTTTGGATTGTTATTGTTGGATTGTCATCATCTGTATAACATTCTGAAGAATTATCTGGAATTAATTCAAATTCATTACTGCTTATTGCATCGTCTCCCCAATTTCCTGCTGCATCCATTGCATTCATACTAAAATAATATTTTTCATTGAATGATAGGTTTAAGTCATCTCCATTGTGATCTTGTGTTATTCTTGGGTTGTCTGATGCAGTTGTTGTCCAATCTATTATTATTTCTGTACCTTTGTAAAGAGAGTAATTGTAAAGATCTATTGATGATAGGTTGTCTTCTGCAACAAATGTTGGCTGGATGTAATCATCATAACATGCTCTATCTGGCATATCTATGTCTACGATGTCTGGATTTGTGATGTCTACTGTGAAGGATATTGTCTTGTCTACTCTTTGAGTTGGGAAATCACAGTAGATATAAATACTATGGACTCCTTCAGCTAGTCCAGAGAACTGAACTGACTCGTGATATATTCCTCCTGTTGTAGAGAATCTTGTTGTATTTTCATGATAACATGTTGCATCTCTGCTTGTGTTAAGTTTTAGGGCTATTGTCTGTGTGTTGACTGAACCTTGAGGGAATACTGATGTAAATGCCCCTATTTCATAGAAGTCTACTTCAAAGTTTATTTGTGCAGTTGAGATTGCTCCTGCTCTATTTTGACAAGCTATGTAATAACGATGATTTCCTTGGTCTTCGTCAACAAGATAGATTGTTTTTATGTGGCTGTCTGTAAAGCTTGGATTGCCATCTTGCCAATCATCCCAGCCAGCAAAGATTCCTTGCATATCTTCATAGTTGCTTGTTGTAGTATCATATTTACAGATTGTAGCATCATCTGAAGTTACAGATAGATTTACCTGTCTTTGCTGAACAACTTTAGTTGGAATTGCTCTTGCAGTCAAGATAGGAGCAGAATCATCATAAGCTAGATTTATTAATACTGGAGCTGATATTGTTCCTTGTCTATCTTTGCATTTTATATTCATTGGATAAGTGTATGGGAATGATGAAGCTCCTGCAAAACTATCTATTTTGAACATATTTAATTCTCCTGTTGCTTCAAAAGATGGGAAAATAGGAGAATTATAATCAAAGTCAGGGGATAGAGAATATTTGCATTCTTCATAATCTCCTAATGTTCTTATTACAACATCAAATATTGGAGTAGAGGATACTCCATGTGGAGGAGAGATTAATTCTATTCCACTGCCTAGATCTCTATGGACTGTGCTGCAGCTTGCTGATTCTTGGTTATTTCCATTATCTTCTGAAGCATAACAGATTGTTTCTGTTTGAGTTATTGTTCTTGGTTGTTGTGTGAAGGATATGGGTCCAAATGGATTGCAAGTTGCTCCAGCAGTAGCTATACAATAGTTTGTCTGTTTGCAGCCAAAACCTAATGTAAGAGCATCATCACATTCAAAAGAAATATGAACATTATCTTCGGCATAGATATCAAATTCATTTTCATAAGTATGTTGTTGATTTCTTAGTTCAATGGTTGCTTTTGTTTTTGGGGGTTGGTTGTCTATTGTAAAGAAGAAATTTACTTTATCTGTTTTTCCTGAAGAATCTTCTATACATGTTGCGCTTATGTCTGGATAATGCTTGTTATTTTCTAATGCTAAGTTGGCTGTATGGTATTTTTTATCTGTTGAAGATGTAAAATCAGATGTTGCTGTTCCTTTTTTAAGAGAGCATGTTCCAGCACCCAAAGTAGTTATTTCAAATAAAGGAGTTGTATCTTTAATTGTATCTGGTCTATCTGGTCTGACTATGTTTATGAAAGGCCATGCATCTACTAAAATATAAATTGTTGTTGTGTTTGTGTTTCCTAAATTATCTGTACAGCTGATTGTATAATCATAATAACCATCATCTACTGTATATGCTACTGACCATAAATCACCTGTTGAATCTTGAATGTTTTGTTTTGTTTCTTGTGTTGCAGTCTCTGTAAGGCTGTCTGTGCAAGTTACTGTTTCATCTGTTGATATATTTATTATTAAGTCTGATGGTGGCTGATCAGGAGTTATTGGGATTATGATATAATCGATATTGATTTTTGGGGGAGTTAAATCTAGATATATTTTTGATGATTTTAGTTGTTCTTGATTTTGATTATTGTCTACTGCATAATATCTTAAATGATATTCTCCATGTCCATGCTGATTATAGATTAGAGCTAGCTCTGATGAATCAAATGGAATTAAGTTTGCTATTCCTGCTGCAAAGTTTATTGTTTCTGATGGACAACAAGTGTTGTCTTTATCAATACAGTATGTTAAGATTGCTGCATCTATATCTGATGTTATCTCTATTGAAGAGTCTTTATTAGTTACAATATAATTTAAAGGTAGAGCTGTTGTTGGAGGTGTTGTGTCTTGTTTGCATGAGCCTAAGCCAAGCAAAGCACAGTCTTGTGCATCATCGTCATTTCCATCTTTATAACAGCTGTTTGCTGTAGTGTCCCATTTACATGCCCCTAAATTACATCTGTCATTGCTTGAAGTTATTTGTTCTGAGCATGAAGAAATATCAATCTCTTGATCTCCAGTACATTCTGATTGGGTTGTATAAGAATCACAAATAGTATTGTCATCGCACGTTGAGCAGCCAGCAGTAGATGAATAACAATCTCCTAATTTTCCACATACTTCTTCAGTACATCCAAGATTCTGGAATATTGTGTCAGAAGAACATAAACTACAATAAGCAGTTTCATCAGAATCTACTTCATAACAAAATCCTTTGCCAAGATCAGAATATTCTGTTTCTTGCCATGCACAATTAGTATTTTCTGCTACAAGGCAATTATCTTCTATACAAGCATCATGTGATTTGTAATCAGCACAATCCATTTCTTGATAACAAGCATAACAAGCATCGATTATTGTATCTGTATTATCAAAGTAACAATAGTTTTCATTGCTGCTTCCAATACAATCATCTTCATTATGGTATAATCCAAAAGGTAATGCTTCTTGGGTTCTTGGGTCACAAGGGCCAAAGAATTTACAAGATGTTTTTCCAGTTAAAAAATCAGGGCCTGCACAATAATAAAATTGTTCATCACAATATACTGGAGAGTCTAATGCATCTATAATTTGATTAGAGTCATCACATGTTCTTCTGAAATTATTATCCTGACAAAATTCTGAAAAAATATCAAGAGTTGCTATAAATTTTCCTTCACATAATTGGTCTCCTGTTGTTATTGTCTGTGCATGAGATGTATCTGTACTGTTTCTGATTCCGTCTGTGTAGGTTATGATAATATGATAAGTATAAGTAGTGTCCCATCTAATATTTTCATCAATATAACTTTGTGGATGTGAAAATGGTTGAGATGTTACTGGAAGAAATGCTATTGCTTCTGCTATGTTTGTTCCTTCTTGTCTTAAGATTGTATAACCACCCATATTTTCATGGCAGTTTGGCTTTTCCCAAATCAATTCAACTGCTTGTTCTCCTTTGATGTGGCTGGCTGTGAGGGAAACTATAGAAGGGGCTGCAGGATTTGCGCATTGAGATGGGATAGGATCTAGTTTAAAGTCAAGAATATATGTTTGAGACTGTATTGTAATTTGTTGGGGAAGACTTGAAAAATAACCATCTGCTTGTGATTTTATTGAATAGTCTGTTGCAGGAGTTGTTACTGGAAGGTCTATCTCATAATATCCTTGGGAGTTTGCCCTTGTTTCTATTATACTGTCAACTATGATCTGAGCAAAAGGTATTACTGCATCTGTTTGATTGTCTTTGATTGTTCCACTTACTTTTCCAAATGGTTTTTGGATTAAAGTGAATGGTTGTTCTACTGTTCCTTGGTCTGGAAGATTAACACTTACTGTTTGAGATTCATGTGTGAGTTTTTCTGCTGTTAAGGTATATTGTCCTTGGGGGATTCCTGTAAATTCATAGTAACCACCTGCATCTGTTATTGTCGGTGAAAGAGGTATTGGTCCTAATTGTAGATTTATTGTTACTCCTTGAACAGGTCCTGCAGAATCTATAACTGTTCCATATATTGTTCCTTCTGGCAGTTGTTTAATAGTAAGATTAGCTTCTTGGGATGTTCCTGGCTGAACTATTATAATGGTTTGATTTGTTTCGTAGCCTGGAAGTTCTGCTCTTACTGTGATTGATCCTGAAGGAAGATTTGATAAGGTATAATAACCGTCTGATGCAGATGTTGCTGATTGTACTGCTGCTGTAACTGTTACACTTCCTAATGGATTGTTGTTTTCATCTCTGATAAATCCAGTTATTGTTCCTGTATCTAATGTTACTCCAAATGCACATACATTACTAGTTTCACATTGATTTCCTTGAAGTGTTTTGTTCAGATAATATATTGGAAATGTTGAACATTGAGTTATACATTGTGCTTCTGTTAGTCCATCATGACATACCATTCCTGTTACAGTATCTGTTGGGTCAGTTATACAAAAACAGCAGCCTTCTTGACATTCTGTATATTGTTGACAAGCTCCTGGTTGATAAGAACCAGGACACTCTGCTTCAAATTGTACATTATCTTTGCAAGTGTCGCCGGTACAGCAACCTACTGAAGGTGTACATTCTGGGACTATTGCAGGATTACAGTTAGGGCCTGCTGCTAAACTCCAATAAGCTGGATCACAGTCTGCTTGATCTGAGGCTACACAAGTATCTGGGCCAGGCTCATAACAACAACCATCTTGAGCATATGTATTTAATGTTGTTAAAACTAGAAAAATCATTGCAATTATTGTTAAGATTGTTTTTTTCATGGTTTTTTGGATTTTTTCTTTAATAATTCAAGAATTACCTCTTCATAGCTCTGTCTAGGATGAATTTTTAGCTGATTTAGAGCATTGACAGTATCTTTAGAAATCTTAATTGTTGTAATTTGCCTCTTTTTTGCTTGTTTCTGCATGGTATACTTAGCTATACTATACTATTCTTTAGTATTCTTAGGTATACCTATTAATAATTATATATAAATCTTGCGGAAAATACAATTAAATTGTGCAATTGATGGTAGAATCTACGTACAAGCAACGATTATTGCAGATATATGTTTTGTTTGTATTAGTATTGCAATTGTTTGTCAGGCCAATAGGGAGATTATTGCAATTTGATGAAGCTCCACATTCGTCATCACATTTTTGATTTTTTCCTGTATTATTGATGCTGCAGACTAAGATTTCAATGTTTTGATAATCTGTAAATTGGGGATCGGAAGCTGAAACTTTTATTGTATTGAGTCCAACAGAAAGTTGATTTAATCCTTGAATATTATATGCTATTGGGTCTTCGTCAGGGTCTGTTGCTGTTGGAGATATAGTTGGTTGTTGGCCTTGGTCTATAACTAAAGATTCATTTATATAATCTAAGACAGGGGCTCTATTTTGGATTGCGAATTGGAAAATATATGGTTGAGAATCTATTATTGAGAGAGTATCTTTTATTGTGATAATATTATTTGCTTTTGTTAATTCTGCCCCTATTAATTCCCTAAAATCAGAGGAATGTGATGTTCCATTTTGATCTATGAAAAAACCATAAGTTGTGTCATCTATCAGTTCATATTCTAAATATTTATTATCTTTTGTTATCATATCGTCTACAGCATTGTAGATTTTTGCAAATCTTACATTTATTTTTGCACTGTAAGGAACTGTTTTTGAAATTGTATTTTCTTTAATGTGCATTTTAATTGGATATTTTAGAATTACTGATACATCTCTTGAACCAAAAATGATTTCTGCTTTTGGTTCTTCAGCTGTTATGTTATAGCCTGCAAATTCTGGTATATCTAGAAGGGATGTTATGTTTGCACAATTTTCTGTATGTGTTGCTATATATATTTCTAATTGTTCTTTTATTGTTTTTGCCCCCATATCTAGAGGATACATCTTATTAAATCCATAAGAATATAATGGGCCATATAGTTCTGAAAATTCTGATATATTATTGCTGAACTTACAGTAACCAGGCGGGCTGCTTGCATTAAGACAGGGATACCAAGGGGTGTTTAATGGATTTGGAGTTAATGAAGTTATAAGATATTTTATGTTATCTATTGTTGTGCCTTGTCTTTTTCTTATGATTGAACCTTGTGTATCGTAGAGAACCCCTCCTTGCTGGCCGAGAAGTATTAATCCTTCTTGCAATGCATTTCCAACGCATGTTGAAACATATGGTCCAATTGGTTGGGTTGTTAGGGCTGTTTCTAATGTTTCTGAAGTTTCTTTTTGAGTTGTTGATTGTGTCGTCATATTTTTTAGATAAAGCATAAAGAAAAAAATCAATACAATAAAGATTCCAAGTATTATGAATAATGTAATTTGGGCTTTTTTAGAATTCTTCATTTTAACTTATTCTTAATCTGGCTGTTAAGTCGTGCCATAAAACTAAGCCTGATTCATTTTGATTGTAGACAAGGTATTGATCATTTGTCTTGTTGCAAACAAGAACATTTGTTCCTCCAAATTTGGATTGATCATATTCATCAATTGCCAAGCAGATATCTTGATTAAAATTAGAGTAGTTTGCTAATAAGAATCCTTTATCTGTTTCTAATAAAGCTGTGATTGCTTTTGGATCTGAGAATGCTGCATAGATATCACTATATGCTTGAGCTTGATCTATAAGAGGAATTGTTTGTAATGTTGATGGGTTTGTTGCTGCTGTTATTGATTGAATTGGGTGAATAATCCAGTTAAGGAAAGTTTCTAAGAATGTTAATGGGGCTAGATCTACTGTTTGTTTACTATAGATTATTAAATTTGATTTGTCATTATACCATACATCTTCTAATGAACTGCAGCTAGTAAAACTAGAATTTGTATTGATTAGAGAAGTGCAGTAATTTTTATCTTTTTCTAATGCTTCTAGGAATGAAAGCTCATCTGCATTTACTGGTTGATTTAAACTTGTTCCTACTACTATTTTTTCTCCATCAGCAATATCTGTGTATCTTGCTATACAAAAGTTATTAACGCAAGGACCGTCTAATCCAGGGCATTTATAGGTAGTTAGAGGGACGAATTCTCTTCTTCCTCTGACATATTCTTCAATTTCTTCTCCTGTTAATGAAAGATAATCATATCTGTTCAATGTTGAAGTGAAGTTTCCGCAGAAAAGTGCATAATCTTGTTGATTAGATCTTGTGTCTATCAGTTCTGATAATGTTTGTGCTAGGAATTTTGTTCTTGTTGACCAATCTCCATCATCACAGTAATGATCTTTATAGTAATATTCTGATTCAATGCATGTATCTTGATCTAAATAACATTCTGTTCCATCATCACAGAAACCACAGTTAGTTGGATCGTCCCATCTACATGTTTCAGAAACTGTTGTCCAGTTTCCATTTGTACATTTATAAGTTATAGAAGAATCTACAAGGGGATATGTGATTGTTGTTGAAGTTTCATCAGCAACACAGCTTGTTCCATTCCAGCAGCTTGTTGCTGCACAGCAAGATATATCATCATTTCCTTCTGAGTTAATATAGGCGGGAGGAAGTGTTTTTATTGTGTCTCTTGCTGCAATTGTTGCTGGATCTCCTGGATGCCATATTCCATTTGGAGAACAAAGGCGGGCTCCTAGAGAAGTACAGCTTGACATGTTTCTATCATCATGGATTAAGTTGTCATTATTATTATCTTTTGGTATTTGGATAGTTGTATCATTTAGATTGCAACCATAGAATACTCCATTGTGATTTAAGAGATTAAGTGTATATCTCTCTGTAATATGTTGTGGGCCCAGTCCTAGAGATGCTAAAATGCCTTCTGCTTCTGTTCGGGTAGTAAAATTGAAATTTTGGGCTGTTCCATGAGGTATTTTTGTATCTCGGAAACAGCCTCCAATGTCTCCTACTGGTGGAGCGTTTTCATCATTATATGTATCTAGATAATCATCTCCACAGCATAAAGTTCCTGTCCATTCATAGCCTGCTGCTTCACATGTTTCTTTATTTGAATTGTCTAAATCAGTAATCCATGTTCCATCTGATGCACAATAGCTGCCTGCTTCATATCGGATTTTTGCAAATAACCTGTCTGTTCTATCTGTTGTTGTTGAAGTTCCTGTTGATTCAAAATAAAGTAAGACAGAGGGATTAGAGGAAATTGCTGTGTAAAGGATGTCTGTCATTACTTGATCTGGAAGTTTTGTGTAAGTTAATTCTAATGGTCCTTGTGTTATGTTGATTTTATCTGATCCTGAATCTGTATCTGAGTGAGAGATATTAGAATATCCCACGTCTGTTCCTAGATAAATTGTTATACGCTCTAACCATACCCCCTCTATGAATGTTATGTTTCCATCACATGTTACAGGATAATAGAAAAATTTCTTTTGTTTTTGAATATCATGGATTACGCCGCATAATTCAAAAGAATTTATATGGGCATTTCCTAAATAGTCTCTTCTTGGATACACCCATATTACTTCTCCATTATATACTGGAAGTGATATATTATTTGCGATAGTTGCCGTATTTTCATCATTTTCACAACTACCTTGTTCGTAGATTTTTACTCCTGCTCTGTTCCAAACGCCAATGCAATCTTTTATATGGAGTAACATCTGATCATTAAATTCTTCTTCTATGCCTTGCATATCAATTTCCCAGTCAAAATCATACTCTGTTTCTTGAGGCAGTGCCCGAAGGAGTTCTCCTGATGTATGGGTTGTGCCAGAAGTTCCAAAATCATTTTGAGAAACTCCTGAGCCAATACATTCTCCAAATTGTTCTGTGTTGTTATTATAATAGCAAAGATATTCATTTGCTCCGTATGCAACTTTTTCTTCTATGGCTAAACTAGTTCCTGTAAAACTTTGTATGCCATCATCTAATGCATCACATGCAATCCAGGTTGCATCATTTGAAACTGCATCAAAAGAGGTATTTTCTCTTGGGAAGGGTCCTGTAGAGGGTATATTATTATTTTTGATTAAGAAAATATCTCCATCTAAATGAATTTGTGATGATAGGATCCAGGCCCAGTCTCCTAAATTGTTTTTTGCACATACTCTTGCACCTGCTACTGCTGTTTCTGTAATTAATCTTCCTTCATCTTCAATATCATCTCCACAACAATTATCATCATAAGTGGAAAGAATGTTGTCTGTATTTCTCCATGCAAATCCTCCTCCTTGACACACTATTTCATTTGCATCTGATTCATTAGATGCGTCACATTCATTATTTTGATCAATGTCTAAACAAGCAGAAAGTCTTGTGGTATTTGATGCTGTAGCATCATCAATTAAATCAGTACCTGTATCATAAAAAAATACTTTTATTTTTGGATTTGGAGAAGATATTTTATAAGTACCATGTCCTGAAAGATTGAATTCTCCAAGATTTATTACTCCATCATCTAAAATGATGGATAATGTATCATTGTGCAAAATTTCGTTTTTTGATGCATAACATTGTATACTCCCTGTAAAATGATCAGAAATTCCCTCAAAATAAAATTCAATACCATCTATGTTGTTGTTAATAGGGCATGGAACGAGGCTGTTGCAGGCCCTTATGGATTGATTATTTTGAGTGTAATTTACATAAAATCTGCCTTTGTTTACTACATCTGAGACCATTCCAGGTGCATTTTGATCAGTTATAGTTGCTCCACGTTGAAATGATGTGCAATAACTTTTTGAAGAGAAAAACCAATTTGAATTTGATAAAGGGAGATTAATTAAAGGAGTTTGGCAAAGGCCTGCATAATCATATCCGGGAGTATATATTGGATTTAAATCTGGATTTTGATTACAAATGAGAGTATTGCTCCACATTAGTTCAGTCGGCCGTATTTCCCAGATCCCATCTTCAGAAAAAGCTATGCTAGAAAGAGCTAAGAAAATTGTTAAAAATATAATTAATTTAAGATATTTCACAATGCACCCTCTTTTTGATTCTATGTTCTGTTAAAGAAGCGGTATATATATAAATTTTACTTAAATTTGTTTTTGGAGTACTTTTTCTACTGATTTTAGATGTTTTTTAGGGCGCAATTCAAATGGAGATGATGCAAATGATGCAAATAAGAAATGGGTTGAATATTGTTTGCAGAATTTTAGATTTTGAGCAATTCTGCCAAGCAAAATCTTTCTTTTTTTGGAATTTAAGATTTCTGAAAAGGAGAATCCGATTATCACTTTGTTTTGTTTAGCTAGTTTGCATAAAACTTGATTTAATCCAGAAGTTCTATAATGAAATTTATCTTTTCTTTCTTGTTTTTCAAAATTGAATATTAATGAGGGTTGTAATTTTTCTATTACATATTGGTCTTTTGGAGATGATCCTGTTATGACAAATTTTGAAAGTTTTTTTGCTTTTGTTATTTCTTGTTGTTTTGCTAAGATTCCAAAATTTAGTTTGATTTTTGTTTGTTTTTGGGATGCTTCTATTTTTGATTTTTGCTGTTTTGGATTTTTAGAAAAGGGATAGATAAAATAAAGTTCTTTTATTGAAAGTTTTTTTGCTATGGCAATGAATTCTTCTTCGTTTTTATCTGGAAAGCAGATGTCCATAGTTTATTCCTTTTTTATTTTAGATAAAATTTGGCAAGTCATGCAATAATCTCTTTTAGATGGTTCATTGCAGTTTTTACAATATAATTGTTGTTTGTCTGATTTGTATTGTTTTTTTAATTCGAGGGTTGTTGATAAAAACCATTTGATTATATTTTCATGTATTTTTGGATTAGTTGACTCATGTTTTGTGAGTTGTTCATTGATTAAACATCTATAGACTCCAACTCTGCATGGACACGGAATATATTTTACTGGGAATTTCATTTTTTTAGAATATTTTATTACTTCATCTTCTGTTACAAAATAAAGTGGCTTGACACGCTGGATGAATTTCTTGTTTTTTGATGTTCCTGAAGATGGGCCTTGTCTTGCTAAAAGATCTAAATTGTTTTTTAATAGATTCATTATAATTGATTGTGCTTCATCATTTTGATTGTGGCCTGTAACTAGTTTTGTTGCTTTTAATTTTCTTGCGTATTTATTTAATAAGTATCTTCTTAAAACTCCACATATTGCACAAGAAGTTAGATTAATTCCATTTTGTTTTAGTAAAGATCTGATATAACAAAGAGAATATCCAAATTCTTCTCTAAATGAGATTACATTGAGTTTTATTTTATGCTGTTTGCAGAATTTTTTGATGTTTTCTAAGTTTGCTTTTGTATAATTTCCAATAACTGCATCTACTGTAATTGCTTCTGGATTAAATCCTTGTTTTTTTAATATATATAATATAGTTGTAGAATCTTTTCCTCCTGAGCAAGCTACTAAGATTCTGTCTTTTTTGTTTAAAAGCTTGAATTTTTTTATAGTATCTATAGTTTTTTTCTCTACTTTATTGATTATATCCATAGTTGAGTGTGATTTTTACTATTTATATAAAAGTTTGGCAGTTTTTGATAATATACTTATTAATATACTTATATTTGTATTAACTTTATTACTTATATTTCTATTGGAAGCACTAAATTTAAGAATAGAAAGCTATTTTTCCATAGGAAACGGAGGGGGTATATTTGATTTAAAACATATATTATTTTTAAATCATTTATAAACACATATCTTTATATATAACTTCATATTCCTACTACAAATAAGAGCGTATTTTAAGGAGGATGCTAAAAATGGCTAAAAAATCATCAAAAAAAGTTGAGATTAGAGTTGTTAATATTGTTGTGAGTACTTCTTTAGAACATGATGTTCCATTAGAAAAGATGGCTGCAACATTAAGCAATACAGAATATAATCCTGAACAGTTTCCGGGATTAGTTATAAGAATTAAAGAGCCAAAAACAAGTGCTTTGATATTTAGTTCTGGAAAAGTTGTATGTACTGGAGCAAGAAGTATGGACAAAGTTGAAGAAAGCATCAAAAAAATAATTCAAAGTCTGAAGAAGATTGGAATTAATATTACAATTAAGCCAGAAATAAAGATTCAAAACATTGTTGCTAGTGGACAGGTTGGAATGGATCTCAATCTTAATACTTTAGCAATGAAACTTCAGAACACAGAATATGAACCAGAACAGTTTCCAGGATTAGTCTATAAAATAGATGTGGATTCAAAAACAGAAGGGCAATTTAAATCAACATTCTTATTGTTTTCAAATGGAAAGGTTGTATGTACTGGAACTAAGAGTGAGAAACAAGTTCATGAGGCATTAGATATGCTTATTGTAAATCTGAAAAAGATTGTCAAGCCAAAAAAATAAGATTCTTGTTAAGAACTGTCCAGTGGGTCTTACGTCTTAAAAGATGTGAATGAAAGGGCCACTGGTCACTGGACATTTGTGCACGTAATGCATTTAAGGGGGGATGTATTATAGTGAATTATGGAAGCTGCTGAAACAATTAAAAAATTTAAGGAATTTTTTGAAAAAGACTATGAAGCTAAATTAAAGAATAGCCTTAGAAAAGGTAAGAAGTATTTAGTCATTGATTTTTCTGAACTTTTGAAGTTTGATCATGAATTATCAGATGGGTTATTAGATTATCCTGATGATTATGTTAGGGCTGCTGAAGAAGCTGTTATTGATTTGAGTGAGGATAAAGTAAAGAAATTTAATATTAGATTTTCTAATCTTCCTGAAGGACAGACTATATTTATTAGAAATATAAGAAGCAAACATATTGGAAAGTTGCTTATGATGGATGGAGTAGTTAGGCAGAAATCTGATGTTAGGCCTCAAGTTACTGCTGCTAAATTTGAATGTCCGAGTTGTGGAAATGTAATCAATGTTCTGCAGTTGGATAGTAATTTTAAAGAACCTACAAGATGTGGCTGTGGAAGAAAAGGCAAGTTTAGAATTTTGAAAAAAGAATTAGTTGATGCCCAAGGATTAGTATTGGAAGAGGATCCTGAAAATTTAGAAGGAGGAGAGCAGCCAAAAAGAATGAATGTTCTTTTGCAAGATGATTTAGTAAGTCCAATGAGTGAGAGAAAGACAAACCCTGGAAGCAGGATAATGGTTGTTGGAACAATTAAAGAAATTCCTATCTTTTCTAGAAGTGGGAGCCAGACAACAAGATTTGATTTATTGATAGAAGCAAATAATGTTGAATCTGTTGAAGAAGATTATTATAATGTTGAAATTACTCCAGAAGAAAAAAAGCAGATTAAGGATTTGTCAGAAGATCCTAAAGTTTATCAAAAATTAATTCAGTCTATTGCGCCTTCTATTTATGGTCATGAGAGGGTTAAAGAAGCTATTCTTTTGCAACTAGTTGGAGGAGTTCATAAAGAAAGAACTGATGGGGTTGTTACAAGAGGAGATATGCACATATTGCTTATTGGAGATCCAGGAAGTGGAAAGTCTCAATTATTAAAAAGAACACAGATTGTTGCCCCAAAATCAAGATATGTTTCTGGAAAGGGTGTTTCAGGAGCAGGGTTGACAGCTTCAGTTGTTAAAGATGAGTTTTTAAAAGGGTGGAGTTTAGAAGCAGGGGCTTTAGTATTGGCAAATAAAGGAATATGTATGATTGATGAACTTGATAAGATGGGTCATGAAGATAGGAGCGCGATGCACGAAGCCCTTGAACAGCAGACTGTTTCTATATCTAAAGCAAATATTCAAGCTACATTAAGATGTGAGACAACTGTACTAGCTGCTGCTAATCCAAAGTTTGGAAGATTTGATCCGTATGATATTTTAGCAAAACAAATTGATTTGCCTCCTTCTTTGATTAACAGATTTGATTTAATATTCGCATTTAAAGACTTGCCAGATAAGGTCAAAGATGAAAAATTAGCAGGACATATCTTAGATTTGCATCAAAATCCAGAGATTGATGAGCCTGAAATTCATACTAAATTACTGAGAAAATATATTTCTTATGCAAGGCAGATGATTAAGCCAAAATTGACAACAGGCGCATTAGAAGAGATTAAAACTTATTATGTAACTATGAGAAATAGTGAGGGAGATGGTGATGCTGGAAGTAGAGCTATCCCTATTTCAGCAAGACAGTTGGAAGCTTTGGTTAGATTATCAGAGGGTTCTGCTAAAACAAGATTGGCTGATAAAGTTACAAAAAAGGATGCGAAAAGGGCCATTGATTTGCTTCATTTTTGTTTGAGTGAAATTGGTGTTGATCCTGAAACAGGAAAAATTGATATTGATAGAATTACATCTGGGATTACTGCATCTCAAAGAAATAAAGTGCATGTTATAAAAGAGATTATTAATGAGCTTGAAAATAAGATTGGAAAGACAATTCCTCTTGATGATGTGATTAAAGAAGCTGAAGCTCAAGGAGTAGGAGATGTTGATGATGTTATTGAAAGATTAAAAAGAAGTGGGGATATTTTTGAGCCTAAAAGAGGATTTATACAGAAAATTTAATTTAGTGAAAATGGTTGAAGAAAGAGAAATTCAAAAAAGGCAAATAGCTGAAAAAATAAGGATAAAGGACATTTTAGGAGGAAGATATGTTCAGGAAGAAGGCTGGACCCCTAATTATGTTGAAACTGATAGTGGGAAAAAGGTAAGCAGAGCAAATATTATTGGGGCTGTTGTTGAAAAGGAAGAAGGAGAAGAATTAAATTATACTTCCTTAGTTCTTGAAGATGGAAGTGGAAGGATTTCTATAAGGGTTTTTGGAGATGATTTAGTAAAATTAGAAGGAATAAATGTAGGGGATGTTGTTTTAGTTATAGGAAGGCCAAGAGAGTATGGGAGTGAGAGGTATTTATTATTAGAGATTATCAAAAAGATTGAAGATAAGAAATGGATTGAAGTTAGGAATAAAGAATTAGGGAAAGTTGCGGTTGTTAAAAAAGAAGTGCAGAGCAGTGTAGAGCCTAAGCAAGTTGAAAGTGTTGAAGAAGCTATAGTTGGTGTGGACCAACAAACTGTTGGTGAAAGTGTAGTTGGGGGAGAGATAAGTGTTGGTGATAAGATAATTGAGTTTGTAAGGGCAGAAGATAAAGGAGAAGGGGTAGAGATTGAAGAAATTGTTAAGAAGTTTGAAAATGAGGACAGTGTTAAAAATTTGTTAAGTGAAGGAGAATTGTTTGAAGTCAAGCCTGGAAGAGTAAAAGTCCTAGAATAGGGCAGGTGTAATATATACTTCTATTAGTGCTGCTAAGATAAGAATCAAGACAGCGATCAAGATTAAGTCTGAAGAATCTAGAACTATTTTTTCGAATTTTTTTGTTCCAAATCTTTCTTTGATGACTGCTACAGAGATTATTCCTCCTGCTAATCCTCCTACAATATAAGCAATAATTTCTGGAATTCCGTGAATCATGTATCTTAGGATTGCTAATGAAACTATTTGGAAATAATTTGCAGTTGCTCCTGCTTTTGCAACTATATTTGATCTTATGAAATTACCTATTGCTGTTGCAATAACAGATGCGTTCCATGTTAAAATAAAAATTGCTCCTGCTCCGTATAGGAATGAAAATAAAATACAGAAGATTAAAACTTTGAGATTATTTAATAAAATATTTGTTAAGGTTCTTATGTTAAGAAAATCTCCTTGTATTCTTACATTGATTGATTGTATTGTTAGTGTTTGGGAACGGAAAGAGTTTTGAACAAAGCCCGAGGGCAAGAGAACATACCACAAAACTAATCCGGCTGTAATGCCCAAAAATAAAAACATTAGAAAGCTTATTGCTTTACTATGTTCTTTTAACAGGCCTTTTTCTTTTTTTATTGCTAATGTTTCTGGTTTTTCCTCTTCAAATTTCATTGTTTTGTAAAGCAAAGGGATGCAGGCCATTGTTGTTAAGAATACCATAATTAGGCTGGCATATTCACTAAATATCCAATTACTGAGAAATAAAGCAATAGTAGAGTACATTGCCCCAATAAAGAACATATTCCATGGAGTTCTCTCTGCTTTTAATGGATTGACAATAGATTCTAGAACCATGATTTAAAAAATGTAGGGGAAGGTATAAATATTTTTCTATAAACATTAACTTTAAATAAGGTCTTTTATTTGTTATTTGATATGGATTATGCAAAATTATTGGATAAAGCAAGAAAAGAATTGCCTGAATCAGTTTTAAAAGTGGAAAGATTTGAAATTCCAAAAGTTAGAGGGCATATTCAAGGAAATAGAACAATAATTAATAATTTTCATCAGATTGCTGCTGTGATGCATAGAAAGCCAGAACATTTATTGAAATATGTTTTGAAATCATTGGCTGCTCCTGGAGAACTTAAGCAGAGTGCTTTGATAATTGGAACAAAGGTTCCTGCTGCAAAGATCAATGAAAAAATTCAAAAGTATGCTGAAGAATTTGTTATTTGTCCTGAATGCAAGAAACCTGATACTGAATTAATCAAAGAAGGGGATGTTATGTTTATGAAATGTTTGGCTTGCGGGTCAAAACATCCTGTAAAATGATTGTTAAGCTACATAAAAGTTTAGAAGGGAGAGTAATTCTTGCTGTTTGTGATTCTGATATTTGTGGGAAGAAATTTGAAGAAGGTGATTTACAATTAGATTTGAGTTCTAATTTTTACAAAGGAGAAGAGATGGATGAAGAAAGGATTTTGAATTTGATGAAATCTGTTCATATTGTTAATCTATGCGGAAAGAAAGCTGTTGAGCTCGGTGTAAAAGCTAGAATTATTGATAAAGAGAATGTTGTTGTGATTTCTGGAGTGCCCCATGCTGGAGGGATTATTGTTAGGGAAGCATAGTTAACCAAACCAAGCTCCTAATCCTGTTT
>JAZGHU010000006.1:0-8660 GCA_036481345.1 Candidatus Woesearchaeota archaeon | reverse complement strand
GAAAAAGCCTTTTGATATAAGCAGCTTCTTAACTAATCTCTCAAAATTATCTCCTTTTCTTCTTGGTGTTGCTCCGCCTGCCATTGTTTCCATCTCAATAAGTATCTATATGTTTCTGCCTGCTTTTCTCATCCCATATAGCTTTTTTTCTGTGCCAGGAATTATGAGGACTCCAGCCATATTCTTTAACTATTTTCCCACATCTCCTGCATTTCCATGTCCCATCGAGTTGCTTGATATAATTGCTTTTCATTTCAGCCCATCATTAAGATTCTCTCCAAAGGCCCTTATAGTCTCTTTATCCTGCTCAGAAACTCCATCCTCATATCTAATCACATAAGAGCTGAGCGGAAGATCATAGAATATTCGAGCAATCCATTCATCTCCTCGAAAAGCAACATAGAAGTCTTTACCATGCCGCTTATTTAAATTTTTTACGAATTTAATTCCTGAGAGCTCAATATCTCTTTCTTCTTTTGGAGGTGTTTCTTCTTTCTCTTTAATGAACTCAGATAGCCTTAAGCATCCTTTCTGAGCTGCATAATTTATTAATGGTTTCATTTCAATTCTCTTCATAATTTTCCATAATTCCACTTAAATTTGTTGTAAACTTATAGTGCCTAACTAATAAAATTATTAATCATCATGACAAACTAAAAATCTATTTTCCTTTTTATTTGCAAATGCATTCCCATACATTATGGTGTACAATTAAACCTAAAATAAATCCAAAAAACATACACTTTAATACAAACCATAATATAACTCTTCTATCTTTTTTCATTTTTCCTCGCATTTAGTGATTATTTTCCCCCAGCCGTCAGCGATGTGGTTTTTAGTTGTTGTTTTGGTTGCACTTAACTACATACACTCCTCAAACTTCTTGGAAACCATCACTTTATTATGTTCGGCTGTCTAGGGATTACGCAAATTGCAGAGACCTTGAAACCTTTATACTGGGCTTTTTAATAGGTAGAGGGGTCCACCCTTATCTGCCTTACCCAGTTCAGAACATGTTACTCCGTATTTAGGTTGGTTTCAGGATATTCTCTATTTGCTTAAATCACTTCATTACTCTGGATCAAGCTGGGGCAAGAAAAGTGTTGAGTTTAAACTTACCGATATCGAGTAATATTTTTCCAACTGAATCCTTTAGAGAGAAGCGATTTATTGCTTCTTTCCTCGATTCTTTTGTATGATCTTAAGCTTAATCTTTAGGAACTTCTGCTTTTGCTCAGCAGTCAAAGTATCAAGCACTTCTTTCTCATTCTCCATAAGATTATGCCATACCTGATTCATATAATCAAGGTTGATCTCGCTCATAGGCTTCTTAAACTCCTCAGATACATGAGAGATTAAGCCTTCTTTTTTGAGCTTCTCATAATGGGCTTTTGCTTTCTTCTCAGAATCCTCTATGTAAGGCTTGAGATTCTCGATATCATCCTCAACTTTCTTGAGCTCTACTTCTGTTGCCTTCCTGACTTCATCAGACAGCGTTTTCTTAATGTTTTCTCTTGTCTCCTCATGTTTACGCATCCAGCTAATAAAATCCCTTGCACCCATCTTAACTGTTGTCATTTGTGTTTCTTTGACAAGAGCTGAGCCATCATCATTTATGATAATATCTCTGTTTACAAGATCAGTCGTTGAATCATCATCAATAGGCTTATTCTGTTCCTGGTTCTGTTGGTTTGTTTCCATTCTTCCCCTCTTTATTATCT
The DNA here is from genome assembly GCA_036481345.1 of Candidatus Woesearchaeota archaeon. GTDB lineage: Archaea > Nanobdellota > Nanobdellia > Woesearchaeales > WJKL01 > JAAOYC01. The sequence goes on along the minus strand of JAZGHU010000006.1, from coordinate 6,939 downwards.
TTTGGCTCTGTAATTACCTGGCCTGATCCCTTAGGTATTTTTGGATCTTCTTTCTCTGCCTCTGGCTTTTTGATAAAGCTTAGCTTATTAAGAGCCTCAATAGAATTATCTTCTTCCCAATTCTCAATGCAGATCTTCAATCCTAAGCAGAGTTCTTTAATTATTTCTCCTTTTAGAGTAAGATTAAAGTTCAGAGAATGATCTTTTTTCTTCGCAGTTATTATTCCCTCTTTCTGAGCTTCCTGCAGCACATTACATAAATGCTGATATGCCATGCCACTATGTGTAGCCAGCTCCTTTATTTTCTTATCTCCTTGCTCAAGAGATATTATAATTTCCCTATAGTTCCGCCTCATTACAAAGCGGTCAAAAAAATAGCTTTTATCCATGTTTTGCACCTCGTTTTATTTTTTTGTTATGAATATGTCTTCTCTATCACCACAATGTGGACAAATATGTGTTAACCTATCAAAAAGTATTCTATTACGTCTTACTTCTTCAATCATAACATTTGAAGTATCAATAGTTCTTAAACATTCACCGCATCTCATATTCCCACCTTCTTTTTTAAATCTTCTTTAAGATGTTTTATATTCCAACCTTGTATAAAATCAGGAAATTCATCAATAGCTTCTCTTACTTTCAGTTTTTTAAGATAACATGCTTGGATATGATTGTTTAAATGAACAGTATCAAATACTCTTGGATTAAACTTAGTCAAATCTTTTTCTTTATCGAAATTTCTAGTCGCTTGAAAATCAGATATTGCTTCTCCTATAAATTCCATTTCTCCATATATATCTGGATGTTGTCTGTGATGAATTGCTGTATGTCCTTTCTTTTTACAAATTGTACAAAACCATAAGTCTGCCATTTCAGCTTCTGATGAAGTTGTTGTTGAATTCATAATCTCACCTTACTTTTAGTTTTTTTCTTGTAACTTCAAGCTCTTTGAGTTTCTTCTCAGAGAGCTCTATAAGCGGCCTATTTAGGATCAATATATTTGGAGCACTCCATTTCATCATCTTTTTAATTCCTGCAAATTGTATCTTTATATGAGCTAGCTCCTTATCATCTCCTTCTATATAGAGAAAATAAAGCTTTTCTGGAGATAACTCTTCTATCCCAGCGACAGCCCTATTAAGCTGAGTTTTTAGCTTTTGATCAAGATCCTCTATCATGGCCACAAGTTCAGTCTTTTCCTGCTTTCTTAGCTTCTTGGACTTAATTGCTTCTCTAATTTTGTTTAACATTTGGTATATTCCTCTTTGTTGGCTTAGTAGCCGAGTTGAAGTTGGCTCTGATCTGGAACTTATCATCCTGATTAATCCCACATATATCCATAATCCTCTCAAGGGCCTGAGAAGCACTCATACGCTCCAAAGTAACTGGGGTACCCTTTAAGATATACTCACCAAGTCTCTTGACAAGCATTTTTTTTCTGTTTCCTTTTTTCTCGAATCCAGCGACTACCTCATATAATCCCCACTGGTTTTTAAATACTGATCCGATTTTCAACTTGATCACCTCGCATTGTTTTGTTACACAATCCACAAATCTTTTTATTAATTACTAACATCTGATCATCTCGATAGTTAGGCCAGGGGGATAATATTCTGCTTTTGCCTTTAGGCTTGCTTCTGTCTCTGTTACTGCAATCTCAATAATTTTGAATAGATCAAGAACGAGGATATCTGCTTTGCCGCCTGTTTTAAAGATTGGCTCGCAAATATATGCATGGCCCTCAGCTTCAAGAGCATTGCATATCTCCTCTTTTTTATCCCTGTGTATTTGGCTTTCTCCCTCGCTTGATCTAATCTTATTTATTTTCCTGTTACTCATTCTGACAAGCTGCAGGCAAGTATTTATCTTCCGTATCTGCATGGTTTTTCCAGGCTGATGTGAGATTGATCTATACATTTGCTCACTCCTTTTTGCTTAGATCCTTAATCTCTTCTATTGGTATTGGCTCTTCTGGGTTATCTGTTTTTTCTTCGTTACTAATTTCTACATCACTACATTTTGAGTTATTAGTTAAGAATCTCAATGCTCTTGCTATTGCCCTGGTCTCTGCTATTCTAATCCAATGTAAATGAGCATCACTGCCTTCTATTTTCTTTATGTTTTCTTTAGTTGCATCACCATGTGCCTGGAATATATTCCCATTCTTATCCTCAGCTACGCATTTAAATAAAGCATAACTCTTTTCTAAATCAACAGCCAGCATCTCAGTTTTTATACTCTTAACCTTATGCTTATCACTATGTGCCTCATTCAATAATGTATCAAAGTGAATTATATCTCCACCCCATCCAGATCCAGATCCTTTTGGAGCTTTCTCTAACAATTCAACTTTACTGTATTCTCTAGTTCCTGTAATCAAAGTTAAATCAATCTTATCTCCTGGTCCTAAAGTTTCTATAACTTTCTTTGCAGCTTCTTTTTCCTCTCCAGAAATAAGCTTTCCAATATTATACCAACAATCAGGAGCTTTTATCCCAAGATTTTTCTTACTGACAGTTTCAATAATTAAAGAAGTTGTTTTTTCTTCACTCATTTTGACATCACCTTTGGTACTTGCCCTTTTTGCCAGCCTTTGATTATTGCAGCTCTTATCTCTGGATTCTTCTCTGAGTCTCCTAAGCCAATTTTCAGCTCTTTTGCCAGCTTGATCATCTGCTCTTTTGTAAATAACTGTAAAAATCCTTCTGTCATTACAAAATGTTTCTCCATTACAAAGCCGACGCTTTTGGCAGCCATCTCTAAGTCTTCATCACAATTCACCGCTATTTCATTAAATAACCCTTCAGAAGTTAGTGCCAAAGCCTTATCTAAAGTTTTTGAATCAGCTTTTAACATTTTATCAATGTCGTTAATGCCTGCATCTGCTCCAAATAAAGTCCCTAATTTCTCATCATCCTCTTCTGTAATAAAGCCCATATCGTTTATGAAATGGTACATTACCATAGCCTTTAACTGATTAGATCCTGGCTTTACAAGCTTGGCAGATTCCTTAACCATTAAGTTAGTCTTAAACTCATCCACTTTTTCACTAAGCTTCCTGCTCCTGTCAATAGTTGATTTTACTTCTGTTTTTTCTCTCTCTTTTTTGCTGGCCTTTGGCTTGAAAAATTCCTTTATTTTCCCTACAGCTGTTATCTTCACCAAGTAATTTTCTGGATTCATCTCTTCCCTGCATTTCTTCATAAATGCTGGAGTAACCTTTGCTTCATCAGCTGCATATGTTCCCTTCTCTACGAATCCGTTTGGAGTTTCATAATCACTCTCGCTCTTGAAAATAACTTTCTTAAGCTGCTTACCTTTTACTATGACAAACTCTCCGAGCTTCTTAATAAAACAGCCCTTATTCATGCATTTGCCTTTCAATGAGCTGCCTATTTCAAATAGTTCAGTTTGCTCAGATCCATTAAATCTGCAGCCTTTGCAGTCTTTTTTATCGAATGTGATCTCTGAGAGATTAGTTCCGCCTAAGCTGTGATATTCCATTTGTGCTTTAGTTGCTTCTACAGACCAATTCTCTCTGCGGATCTCCTTCAATAATTTCAGGCCATCAGCTTCAGGAAACTTTGCTAATAACAAAGCATGGCCTACAGAAATCTTTTTGTTTACTAAAGCTTTCCTGGCTTCCTCAGGTAGATTAACTATAAGAAGTCTTTTCTCAACAAACTCGACTGGCTTAGATATTATTTTAGCCAGATCCGCAGCAGTCTTGATCTTTGCTTCATTCGTCCTTAAGAAATTACTAAAGGCTCTGCCTTCTTCCACGGGATCTAAACTTTTGGTGTGCAAAGCAGTTATCATCTGCTCAGTCCTTTTCTCAATCTCTGTCTCATTCACAAAGTAAGGAATCCCTATTAGTCCTGCTTTCTTAGCTGCTTTAAGCCTTCTATGGCCATCAATCAGCTCTCCATTCTTATCTATTTCAATAGGCCTTCTTACTCCAAATTGCTTAATCGAAGCAATCAAATCAGAAAGATCCCCATACTCTACTCTTATGTTGTCTTTAACAACAATCTTACTTATATTAATCTCTTTCATTTTTTCCCTCGTTATTCTTTATTTGCCCTTTCAGGCTTATTTTATTAATCACAGCCAAAACATGACTGCATATATCTCCGTTTGCTATTCCCTGCACCCCCATGTAGCGGCAATCGCATCCGACTTTAATGCTGACACTATACTTCTCGCCTGATCCAGAATCAACTTCAAAGAAATGCTCTTTGCCGCTGAATAAATGCTTGACTTTATGCTCATTTGCTTTTCTTCTTATGTGCTCACTCATCTTCTTTCACTATTTCCATTCTTTCAGAATCATAATTCTCAGGATTTATATGACGTGACTGAACAACTTTATCTTTATCCTGCATTATTACTAACATTTAGATCCCCATTTGAATTTTTCTACTTCCCCAATCTTCTGAGCCTTTGTTATCTTTTTCTCACTCAAAAGATAGGCCAAAACATCGAGAACAGTCTGATAATCTATCCTCAGAGTATCTCTTATCTCTGTCTTGCTATATGCTTTAGCAAGATCTTTTCTCATCAAATTCTCGATGTTCCTTAAATGTTTTAAACCCATCTTGTTTTCCCCAAACTATTTGTTCTTGGCAATGCCTTTGACGAAAGGCAGAACTTTGCTATTTGCTAATTGCTCAGCCATATCAAGTATGCTCTCGGGCTTCATTGTAGCTCCGCTTGATCCACTTGTTATGCCAGCCTTTATAGCATTGAGAGCTGTATTAAGAGCTCCATGCCTGGAGATCCTTTCATCTGATATTAAATCTCTGGCCTCTTTTCTCTCCCAATAATTATCTTTAGTCATTGGAGCTTTAGTCTCTTCTTTGACTCCTTGCTCAACTGGAGCTTTCTCAGGCTGGCCAGAGCTAAGCGATATAAAAGAAAAAGTGTGCGGCTTGTCGGCCAATCTTATTGTCACTTTCTTGCCCTTTAAATCTGCCTTGACATATTGAGCTGCTGTTTTTGTTGCGTTATACCAAACATCAGGCTCATCTTCAAAAATAAGGCCGCCTTTTGATGGTGCTACTCTCTTAAGAACTCCTATTTTTTCTTTCTGTTCTGTCATGTTTTTCATCCTCCTCTATGAATTTATTTAAATATTCTCTCCATTAAATCCTTTTTTTAACGATTGCTTTTACTCCATAGTGAGACAGTATGAGATTCTCGATCGTTATTTTTTCTTCCCTCTCGAGAATATCCTTAATCTCCTCAGAGCTCCACTTTATTGTATTTTCCTTTGTTGGCATTAATCTCACCCATTATCTTTCTCTATTAAAAAAATACATAAACTCATTATTATTAAAAAAAATCCAACTACTAATTCTGCAAAAGATCTTTTCATTTGATCAGTTCCAGCAATAATTAAATCTCTTCCAGTCATATTTATCTTTTTTTCCTCTTTATCAAAAATATTATAAGATGTTACTCTTGCTGTGTCTATTAAGTTCATATCATACTTTTCATTTATATATTCCATATTCTGACCTAAATCTATGTTGTGATACCCTCTCCAGGTATCAGAAGTTGCATCTATTATTGCATATGATCCTATGATCATAAATGCAAATGTAATTGTTTTTAATATTTTATTCATCTTTCACCTCAATAACAAAAGGTAGAGTCGCCTGCGGGATCTCATTAATCTTAATGAAATCCATTGGATCTGCTCGAGCGATCTTATCAAAAGATCTCTTATCAAGGCTCAAGGCCATGCTATGCTCTTTGGCCCATGCAAAGGCCTCAGCCTCTTCATATTCAAGCTTTTTCATGATCCTTATCCCAACTCCAAACTTAAGCTTTTTCTCTCCTGTCTCGCTGTATTCATTCAGGGCCATCTCCTTGATCTCTATTTCTGTCTGAGTTAATTGGCCTGCAAGTTTTTCAACCTCAGAGAAAAGCTCATTATTATCTGTAAGATATTTCTCATTAGCTGCTTTCTTCCTGGCATTCAGCTTTTCCATCTGCTCTCTAAGTTCTTTTAATCTAATTATCTTTTCTTTCATCTGTTCCGCCCTTTGATTCTTTTTTTTCTTTCAATTTTTGTTTTAGTTCTTTGTTTGCCCCTCTTCTGATTTCATTTAATGGTGCATTCCATCCTCTTCTCAGTTCCTCTAAATATGATCTCATGTTTTTCGCCTCGATATCTTTTTTATTATCTGGGATTTATCCATATTATAGATATATAATATAGGTTCTATTTAAATGTTCCTAATTTTTAGCTGAAAAACCCCAGCTTAGCGAGGACAGATCTCTTTATCTCAAGATCCTTAATCGGATAATAAAAAGTTATATAACCTCGCACTTTTGTCAAGCAGCCTTTTTTCTGTAAATTTTTAGTGAGTGAGATAGCCGTCGCTTTAGAAATTTCCAGGAGATTAGAAACTTCCTCAAGGGTTAAAAAATTATGCGGAAAATCTTTGCTAAGATATAGATTGCTCATAAGGACTAGCTCCTTAGGATTTAACTCAATTTTAAGCTGCTTTGTCTTTTGGATTTTCAGCCCCCTTTACTTTCCAGATCCTGATAGTATTTTTTTTCTCAATCTTAATTCCTATTATATGATCAGCTTTCTCAAGGCTCCCAAGATAATTATTTAGAGTCACCCAAGCAAGTTTAATATTATAATTCTGATCAAGCTTAGATCTGATCTCATTTGTTGTTATGTGCCGCCCAATTTTCCTGATAATCTCTAAAATCTTAGAATTAGCTCGATCATATTTACTCCATCTCCCTTTTGCCATTAAATCCACCCTTTTTTATGTTATTATACTTTTATAATATATGTTCTATTTAAATGTTCCTAAACTTAAAACACTGCCTAAAAATTTTAATTGTTATGGGGGTCTTAATTATTCATGGAATTTTGAGGAAAATCTCTTGCTTTCCTCTTTTTTCCAACTT
>JAZGHU010000005.1:0-22130 GCA_036481345.1 Candidatus Woesearchaeota archaeon | reverse complement strand
AACATTATATCCTGGGATTACACTTTTGATTTTTGCTTTTACTACTAACATTGATATGCACCTCGCAATATTATAATAAAATCAATTGGTATCTCATATATAAGCTTTTCGGCTGAGAGTTAAGAATTCAAGCATCTGAGCCAGTCATTGAAGCAAACTCTGTAGTTTGGATTTCAAGATAATTCATAAGAATATGATCTTTAACTTCTTTTACAAACTTTTGTTGGGCTCTATCATTTTCTTCAGCTTTAGAATGACGACCATCTTTTAATAATAAACGCACATAATTTCTGCCGCTAGGATTTGTACCAGATTGATGAGTTACAAATCTATATTGTATGGCCAAATATCCTTCAATTAAAATACCAGCTAAATTAGCTTCTTTTTGGCCGCCACCATAAACAAGTTTTTTTTCATTAACAACCCTCTCAATTAAATCTAAACATTCTTCTTCTTTTAACCATACTGGTTCTAATGCAACATAATCTTTTATCATATAAACAAGAAATAGCTTATCCTTTAAAAAGTTTTTACCTATGTCCATACCAGAAGACTAATTTCTTTTTGTCATCTAATCTGACAAAACCAACTCTTTCAAACTGGACAATGTCTCCTTTTTTCAATGTTTTGATATCTTTTTCAGCTATTCCATTGATCAGAGTTTTATCAGGCATCAGCAAGCTAGCTTGGACTAAAGATTCTCCTTTTGGAAGCCAATGTATTATCTTTTTTCCTTTTGCTTTGTATTTTTCATATTCTAAAGAATCAAATATGAACTTATTTCCTTTTTTGATGAAGTTAAGGCAGTCCATCAATCTTATTAATTCATTTTCTTTTATTGCTTTGAAATCTTCTTCAGCAATATAGAATTTGTCTTGAACTTTGAATTTTCTTTTTCCTTTTTTTGGATAATCAGGATGTAAGTCTAGTTCAACGTCTTGATTAGGGGCTCCTTGAACTGTAATCTCTTTTGGATTGATGATAAAGAAATATCTGTTTGAAACAGAATCTAAAACTTCTTTATTAAAATGATTTAATGCTTTGAAAAATTCCTCTTTTGAGACAGATTTGTCATTTTGTGAGACACCAACATCTAATGCATACTTGATAAAAGCATCTGGCTGATAGCCTCTTCTTTTCAAAGCAGCTAAAAATGGCAGTCTGATGTCTGACCAATCTTCAAATTTCTTTTCTTGAATAGCTTCTTTGGTTTTAGATGCACTTAATTTTAAGTCAGTAAAATTGATCTTTCCAACAAAAACTGTTTCTGGAATTGGTTTTTTTAGATATTTGTAGATATATTCTTGTCTTTTAGCATTATCCATATGGTCTTTTGCTCTGACTATGTGAGTCATTCCAAGTTCAATATCATCAACAACAACAGAAAGATTCATCAAAGGCCAAACTCTATGTTCTGTTTTTGTTCTTGGATGCGGATGCTCATTTATTCTCATCAATGGGAAATCTCTCATAGCTGGATTCTTATGCTGAATATCTGTCTTTAATCTTAAAACAGCTTCTCCTGGTTTGTAACTGCTGAACATATTTGCATATCTTTTTTGCTGTTCTTTGATGCTTAAATCTCTGTCAGGACATGCTTTTTTATCAAATATCAATTCTCTAAATTGATCTGGAGCGCATTCACAAACATATGCTGCTCCTGCATTTACTAATTGTTCTGCATAATCATAATAAAGCCCTACTCTATCAGATTGAATAATAACTTCTTTGACATTATCTTTTGTAAGCCATTTTGCTTCTTCTGGAATCATTCCATAAGCTGGTTCGTAGATGTTTTCAGGATTTGTATCTTCAATCCTCAGGATAAATTTTCCTTTATATTTTCTGCAGTATTCTGAATTTAATGATAAGGGATAAGCATGGCCTAAGTGCATAGGTCCGGAAGGAGATGGGGCCATTCTCATAACAACTTTTTTTGGATTTTTTAATGCTGGCAAACCTTCTTTCTTAACAATTTTCTTTTTAGTAAATTTATAATTTTTAACTTGTTCCTGCTGTTCTTCTAAAGATAGGCTATTGATTTCTTTGATAATCATATTGACTTCTTTAGCAACATCCTGCATCTTGCTTTTTAATTTAGGATCTTCTGCTAATAATTTGCCAATAACTGCTCCTGGATTTGCTTTTCCTTCAAACTGAACAGCGTTTTGTAGTGCATATTTTTTGATTGATTCTTTTAATGTCATTACTCTGAATTATAACGAAATACTATATAAAGTTTTGTACAACAAGATTTATAAAGAAAAACAAGATAATTTACTAAAAAAGAGGAGTAAAACCTCTAGTTAATTCTAGAAAAGGTGTTTAAGATTAAAGGACTTAATGTAACTAATGGGAAAGGAGACTGGATAAAGGAAAGGCAAGAGGATGGGTCTCTTGAGGATGCCTGTCTTTGTCTTCATAATACTGATTTCTCTAGGGGGTGTGTTGCAGATTGTGATTATTGTTATGCAGGATACAAAAACAAAAATCCTTCTACTCCAACAGCATTCAGTCCAGCAAAACATGAAAAACAATTAAAAGCAAGGTTTGATGAATCTGGAATACGTGTTCTAAGATATGGTAAACTTACAGATCCTGGACCAATAATGTACCGAGAAAATCTAATCCAATCTTTAGAGATAGTACAAAAACTAAAAGGCAAAGGAATATTGATAAATAAATATCTAGAATTTGATAAAACCATAGCTAGGTTATCAAGAGAAACAGGAACTGCTATTTGTTTTAGTGAAGGATATGATGATTTAGAAAACTGGGCATGTTCACATGGATCTAGAGGAGAAGATAGACTTGAAATAGCGGGACTATATCATGAAGCTGGAGCAAATGTTATTCTTAAATTAGCTACAAATGTAACAGTTGCTCCTGAGGATAATGATAAATTTGCAGGTGGTATGGCTCAAAGAACAATTGACTTTGGCAAAAAATATGGGATCCATACAACCCTCCTTCCATTTAGAATAAAATCCAAAAAAATTGCTTATAGAGTAACAGGTGTTGATTGGCATGTTCTAATAGATGATCAAAGAACATTCTTAGATCCAAATCAAACTGCTAAAGCTGGTTCTTTTATTATGGAAGAGAAAATCCCTCCTGATATTGTTGAAAGGATCAAGAATAACAATCCAACAAAAGAGAAAGAAAAAAGACGTGTAACTTATTTAATTCCAGCAATAATTGATCCTGCTTATTCAGAATTCGAAGAAAACATGTGGATATGTGGAAAAGTAGGAGATATTTGGACAGGATATGAATATTGTGATAAATGTCATTTGACAGGACCAGATGGAGAATTACTAGAACCTGTTAAATTCAGACAATTTAAACTTCCATTTATAGATACTTCAGAAGGAAAGAACTCAGTAAGTAAAGCAAATCAGAAAAAACAAAAAAAGCTCAAAGAACAACAGCAAGAAGAAGGAGAAGAAGTTCAAGAAGAACTATTTGAAGATGAATTAGTATTTTTTTAAAATGAATAAACTAATATTAAACAGAGATAGAGCAATAGATATTTCTAAAAAAGCAATTGAAATGTTGAAAAGCAAACAACCGCCTTTTAATGATCCAGAAGTTATTCCAGAGATGGTCCTGCCAAAAGGAGTTGAAAAATATTCTTTAGATCAGGCATTGCATTTATTTAATGGAGTAAGTATGGACTCATTAAGGGATTCTGCAGAAGTATATCGGATTTCAAGAAGAATGGTTGAAGAAGCAGGAGCTTTAAACATACTTCATATGGGAGCACAAGATATAAGTGACTTGATCAATAGATTTCTTAATGTAGGAGAATATGGAGAAAGCAGCCATGACAATCCAGTAAGGACAATCTATGAAAATAACCAAAGATTGTTAGAAGAATTTGCTGGAGATCCAAGAAACATTTTCAAAGGTACAACTGATTGTGATGAGATGATGAAAAGGATAATTACATTTAGGCAATATAGAGAAGGAAAAGGGTCATTGCTTATCAAAAACTATGCTAAGCTTGATTTTATAGAAGTAGATGATCCTTTTAAACTCTTCATGAAAGTAGACAGACATGTTGTAAGGATGAGTGTTGGAACAGGAGCCTTAGTAACAAATCCCCCAGGAGAATACAGGACAGAGACTAAAATAATCCCTATGTTAAGAAAACTCTATCAAGACATCTGCCAATCTGAGAAAATTGATCCAAAAGACTTAGATGATGCATTATGGGTTATTGGTTCAAAGATCTGTGTTGAAAAAGATGTTGCTTATTGCCAAATGTACGGCTGTCCATTAGAATGCACAATCTTTGCTAAAATGGATAAAAAAGGATCGTATATCCACACAGATACAAATATGAGAAAAGATTCAATGGATACTTTATTCCCAAATGGTTCTTAGATAAAGTCCTTTTTGAACAAAACTTTATTATTTGCCCTTATTTTACTCTAAAATTGGCTAAATACCAAAAGTTTTAAATATAACTGACTATAGAATCTTAATATTGACTAATGGGTGATATTATGCCACAACAAAGGAAAACACAAACAATTCCAAAAGCACCTGTTGCTAGAATCTTAATGAATGCAGGAGCAAAAAGAGTTTCTGCTGAAGCATCAGAAGCATTTGCAGACATTCTGCATGAAAACGCTCTGAAGATTGGAGAAAAGGCAGCAATGATTGCTAAACACTCTGGAAGAAAAACAGTACATGAAGGAGATGTTAAGTTAGCTGCTAGGAGATAATTATCTTATTTCTCTTAACCACATTAATCCTACTCTAATCATCAGTCTGTTAAACTTATCAGAAATTCTATATGTTTTCTTGTAAAGATCATAATCAACTAATCCCATTGATTTCATTGGTGTTAAGATCCTATCATAGAATTGTCTTTTATTGTAAGAAATCTGTGGAGCTGGCCTTGTAATCGGTCCGATCCTAACAGCAGAATCAACTAAAGTTCCTTCATGGAGTTTTGTAGCAAACATACTCATCTCTGTCTTGCCTATCTCTCCACCTGCTTCTTTGATATGTTTGATTAAAAGCCTAGCCACAGTTACCTGTTGATCTGTAGCAAAGACGACCTTGTAAATGTCATCTGGCATATTAAACTGATCAAATAATATAACCATTTGTTATTACCCCCAATAATAAACTAATTAGATATACCCCTATATTAATGTTACTATTTTGTATATTAAGGTATGGTTGTTGATATTAGGTATATTTACTCATAAACTCGTTCTCTAGTCTCTTCAACAGATAATTTTCTAGAAGGATCTAAAACAATAAAAGAAATATCTTGATTGTGGTTGATTTCAAAGATTTCCTTGCTTATGCAATGCATAAACTCTGCTTCTTTGTAGACTCCTGCTCCAAGCATTCCATCTTCAAAAGCAAGAAATACTCCTTTATCCATCTTAGGAAGCACCTCTACTAAGAAATATTCCATGCCATCTCCTTTTTCTTGTTTCCATGCTTGATAACCTTCAGCATGTTTTGGCTGATTTGGATTTTCAATCTCGCATCCTGGAAATCTTTGCTTAATAGCTTCGATTAGAATTCTCTCTAGTTCTGTATTGTATGTGTTAACAGGATGCCCAAAATAGATCTTATCTCCCATGAAAAATCAAATAGATGCTTCTTTAAAAGGTTTTACTAAGAAAAAAAAGAAAAAAAAGAAAAAATTAACGTGTGAATATAAGTCTGAGAATTTAGAATTCTTATTCAACTTTTTTAACATTAACTGCTTTTGGTCCTCTGTCTCCTTCTTCTACATCGAATTCAACTGGATCGTTATCGTTTAAATTTACGCCTTCTTCTAATGCTGAAATATGTACGAAATACTCTGTTCCATCTTCTGCTGCAATAAAGCCAAAGCCTTTTCCTGCATTAAAAAATTTAACTGTTCCTTTCATTTAGTCTTGTCACCTCCATAGGTTGTATATAGGAAACAGAAACAACTACTCCTTTTTAAAGGCTTCTGTTTTAGAAAGGTTTTTAATATAAAAAGATTAAGTGCACTTATGGAGAAAAAATTTGTTGCTGATGATTTTAAAGTACCTGAACTTCTAGAGACAGAAGATTTTCGTATAAGGATGCTTTCTGCAAAAGATGCAGATAAAGATTATAAAGCAGTTATGTCAAGCATAGATTATCTTAAGAAAGTACCTACACCACCAAGATGTGGGGATTGGCCTTATGAAGAGTTAACTCTTGAAGAAGATTTAGGGCATCTAAAAAGACATGAAGAAGAACATCTCAAAAGAGAAGCCTTTACTTATGCAGTTATGACTCCTGATGAAACAAAATGTATTGGTTGTATCTATTTTTTGCCTTCAGAAGATCCAAAATTCGATGTTCAGATTTATTTCTGGGTTACAAAAGATGCTTTTGATAACGGATTGGATGATAAACTATTTGGAGTTATTAAAAACTGGCTTAAAGATAAGTGGCCATTTAAACAAATTTCTTTTCCTGGAAGATAATTTCAGAAACATTTTTAACTAAAAACAAAAATCATTTAAATAATGGGCTGATAGTTTAATCTGGTAGAATACTCGGCTGGCAGCCGAGTGATTGTGGGTTCAAATTTGCGTAAGCAATGAAAGTCCCACTCAGTCCATCTTTTAAAATGATAATTCAAGATAAAATCTATGGGGAATTTGAAATAAAAGATGAATTAGTAAAAGCTATCATTAACACAAAAGCAATGCAAAGATTAAAAGGAATTGATCAACATTGTGGTTATGCAATTACAAGAGGGGAAACAATAGTATCAAGATTTGATCATAGCATTGGAGTTTATCTTTTATTAAAAAAACTTAATGCACCTTTTGAAGAACAAATTGCAGGATTGATTCATGATGTTGCACACACTGCTTTTTCACATATTGTAGATTATGTTTACGAGCAAGAAAAAACACAAGGATATCATGAAAATTTTCATGAAGAAATAATAAAAAATTCAGAAATTCCTGCATTATTAAAAAAACACAACCTAGATATCAATTATATTCTAGATGAAAAAAACTTTCCTTTACTTGAAAAAGAAATTCCTGATTTGTGTGTAGACAGAATAGATTATTTCTTAAGAGATATGGATTCAATTAATAAATCAGATATGCAAAAAACTAAAGAATACATAGAAGCATTTATTGTTTTGAATAATGGGATTATAATAAAGAACAAAGAGCTAGCAAGAAAAATAGCAGATGATTTTATGGAAATGAATCTTGAATTTTGGGGTCTTGGATATCATACCCACACGTCCCATATAATTGGGGAGGCATTAAGATTAGCATTAAAACATAATATTATCAAAGAAGAGGATTTTTTCTTAGAAGATAAAGAAGTAATGGAAAAAATAAATTCATCAAATAACAAAGAAGTATTAGATAAACTTGCAACACTTAAAGGAAATTTTTCAGATGGAACAGAAAAAGATTATGATTTCCATGGAACAACAAAAGCAAGATTTATAGATCCAAAGTTCTTAGAAAATAGAGAAGTAAAAAGATTATCAGAAGTTGATGAAGAGTTCAAACAAAAGGTTGAAGAATTCAAAAGAAAATATGAAAAAGGATTTTATTTGAAATTAGAAATATGAATCAAGAAGTTGAAATCAAGGTTTTTGTAAAGAATCCAGAACAAGTAGAAGCCAAACTAAAAGAAGTAGGAAAATTCATAAAAGAAAAAACACAAAAAGATGAATACTTTACTCCACAACATGAAGATTTCTTTGATGTACATCCACCTATTGAATACATCAGAGTAAGATATGAAGATGAAGATTCAAATATTGAATATCAGTTTCTTACTTTTGAAAAAGATGGGACTTTGTTGACAACAGACGAATATGAAACAAAAGTTGAAGATCCCGATATGATGATCCAAATTCTTAAAAAATTAGATTTTAAACATAAAATAACTGTAACAAAAACAAGGAAATACTTTCATTACAAAGATTTTGAAGTTCTTATAGACCATATAAAAGAACTAGGAATGTTTATTGAAGTAGAAGCAAAAAAAGTAGAAGATGTAAAAGAAGCAAAAAAAGCATGTTATAAGGTTCTTGAAGAATTAGGAGCAGATTGGCATGAAACACCAAATATGGGTTATCCAATTATGATATTAGAAAAGGAGGGAAAATAAAAATGGAAGATTGTTTATTTTGTAAAATAATAAAAGGAGATATTCCTTGCACAAAAGTATATGAGAATGATAAGGTTCTTGCTTTCTTAGATATAGGGCCTGTTAACAAGGGGCATACTTTGGTTATTCCAAAGATACATTCTAAAAACATCTTTGATATTGAAGAAGAAGATCTATGTGAAGTAAATAAAGTAATCAGAAAAATAGCTCCTGCAATAAAAAAAGCAGTTAATGCAGATGGATTAAATATAAAATCAAGCAATGGAGCAGTAGCAGGACAAGCAATAATGCATTTTCATACCCATATCATCCCGAGATTTGAAGGAGATGGGCTTAAACTATGGCCTCAGGGAAAGTATGAGGAAGGAGAAGCTGATAAAGTAGCAGAAGAGATTAAATCTAACTTATAATGTCTTAGTTATATTCTGTATAGAATTTAAATCAGCTAATCTTTTATTGGCAGGGATAGAAGTTCTGAATAAGTTCCAAAATACTTTCTGCAGCCATTCTATCCATTCTGTATCTGTTATTCCATAGAAGATAAATGTTTTTTTTCTTAATTCATGCTTTCTATAATCACCAGGATTCTTGATCTCTTTAAATCTTGCAATCTTGTTGTCAACAATAAATGATCTTAATGGCTGTTCGCAATGCCTTATCTCAATTGCTTCTCTTCCAACAGCTTCATTTATAGCCATCATCTTTTGGAGGTTTTTGATACCTGTAACATCTATTCTTGTAAGCATCTTCATTGAGATCTTGTTTTTAGCAAGTTCTTCTAGAATATCAATCATTTTTTTATTTCCTTGTTTTAGATTTGCCCAAGACATATTTCCTGAAAAGAATAAGATCTGATTCTGAGTAGCTCTGAATAGATTTACTAAGTCTTGCCTTGTTGTTGCTTTTTCTTCTTCTTGTTCTTCAAGAAAAGCATCTCTTTTGTCTTCATCAACATATTGATAGATATCTAATGGAGAAAAATCTGTTTTTCTTGTTCCTGCTTCAATTTTCCTAAATAATCTTTCTTGAAAATCAGAAGAATGGATCTTTTCAATATTATTCCAATAAACAACTTTTAATGCTCCCCTTGTTCCACCTCTGAATGTCCTGATAGAAATAGTTCCGTCTTCTTTTGCTATCTTCTCAACATAATTATTTGCAGTTCTCCAGTTCTTATCAATCAATTGAGCAATCTCTTGAATATTCCTTGGTTTAGCATAAACATAATCACTAATTTTCTTAATTATTTTGTTGTCTAACATTTCCCCCATATTGAATATTCTCTAAATCATATATAAGCTTTTCTAAAAACTACAACACTGTTGCACCTTTTCTGCTAATAATAACTAAATAAAATACAACACTATAATTAATTATGAAGTTAATAACAAAAATGGAGGAAAAATAAAATGGTAGATGATATAATTTGGGACATGAATGAAAGGTTTTCTGAATTAGGATTGGGTGAAAATAGTGATTCCAGATAAAGCAATATTAAATGAAATAAAGTCATTCCAAGACAGCCAAAATCTAGGAAAAATGCTTAGTAAAAAGAATCTGACTTCTTTTGAGTTGGATGAGATAATGGGGGAAAGTTAAAATGGGTTCAAGCTCAAGTGCAGATGATTTTGTGTGGGATGTAGAAGAAAAAATCAAATCAAAGGAAAAAGAGGATGAAAAAGATACTGATCCTCAAAAGAAATAATTGGAGGTAAAATAAAATGGTAGATTCAACAGCACCTTTAGCTGAAATTGTAGAAGCATATAAAGTAGGTAAAGTAGAAGCACATGAAGGAGGTAAGGAAGGATTATTAAAAGGACTTGAAGAGATTAATAGAATTGTTCCATTGGATTCAGAAAGAAATCAATGGAAAGAGGCAAATACTTTTTTTGTAAAAGAGTATCTTTCTTGTTTAATGCGTGAAAAATATCCTATGTTGGATAGAAGCATATTAGATTTAGAGAGAACAGTAAAAGTAAAATATAAAGGAGGAGAACAAGAAGAAATAACAATTCCAACTTTTGCTTATGCAGATATATATTCAGAATATTGGGAATGGTGTGGACCACAAAACATGGTTGTTATTAGTGCTAAACTTCCAATAATGCCTACAGACATAAGAAAAAAAGCAAGAGGAGCAAGAGCTGATCTATTTAGAGTTTATACAGAAGCATTAGAAACACCAATTGTAGGAGATTATCTATTAACAAGGGAGATGGATGATGCTATTTTTTGGGTTACAGAAGATATCCATATCTTATGGAAACCAAAAATGGAGGATTTTGAGGTAAGTCTTAGAGGAATAGTAAAACCAGATCCAGACCCTGCATTGATTCTAGATTTTGATCAAAAGATGTATCTAATAGATACTTGGGATATAGAAGGAGAAGAGCCTTTTGAGCATTATCTGAGAGAATTTAAGATTTAATTTTTTTTATTATTTATTTTCCAATACATTTAAAGAACAAATATAAATGTCTGGAATTAGAGATAATTCCAATACATTTATAAATCACTTTCTTATTTTTTTATTTACTGGCGATGTAACTCAGTCTGGTTAGAGTGTCACGCTCATATGAGTTGAGCGATGAGGCGTAAGCCGATGAATTAAACTCTTTCAGAGATACGTGAAAGTCGCGAGTTCAAATCTCGCCATCGCCACTTTTATTTTCTTAAAAGAACAAAAGTACTATAATTATCTTTAACAATATCTTTATCAATAATCCTTAAACCATAATGTAAACAAGTTTCTAGATTAGCAATTGCAGCTCCTTTTTTAGTTTCTGAGATAATTTTTGCTGCTTCTGCAGTACTTTTAGTTGCTTCTCTCTTTACATAAGGATAATTAATATCAAGATAATCATTACATTGTTTTAAAGCCTCTTCATGAGACATTACAACATCAATACTTCCATTTGAAGAAGCAATACAATGCCTTATTTGGATCTCAAATTCTTTTTCTATCTCAAAACCATATTCATCTATCCATAATCTATACTTAATATCTCCTCTTATTGAATTATAAACAGGAACAACTATTCTATCTACTTTATCTTGCTCCAAAGCAGAAAAAACATCTTCCATACTAGAATAAGCTATTAATTCATCTATTGAATCCGGCTTCTTTGCCGCAATTTCACTATTAGTCATAGGACCAAGATAACCTAATTTCATTTTTTATAGAATTAAATTAGAATGAAGCTATGTCTAGTTAAACCAAAAGAAAAATCCAAATAAACTAGTTTGCTTCATAAAAGAAAATAAACAAGAACTTGTATTTAAAATTATCTAATACTTTATTCTTTAAGCGCCTGAATTCACGAAACTTTATAAATCACAATCAATTTCAAGAGCTAATAATGGCAGTTCCTGGAAAAGTTATGTGGGCAGAATTACAAAAGGAATTAGGTGAAACAGGGTTAGATGTTTCTGTGGGTGCGCCTAGTATGGGGAGTCCATGGCCTGGAACAATTGATGAATTAAATTTTATAATGACTGTTTCTCCAAGAGATGAGAGTGATGGTTACAGAGACTTCTTGGTTATTTCTCTTTTTGGGCAAGATGAGGACAAAGTAGTAGAAGGATTAACACAATTTATGGGTTATTCTCCATTTTGTAAATATCAAAATAGATTAATTGATGAAGCTGCTGCTACTAAAGATTGGAAAGTAACTGGCACGTATGAATGGGATAAGGATAATCCAAAAGGAAGATTGGAAGAACTTGCTAAAGATGAAAATATCTATGAAGTTAAAAAAATAAAAGCGGGATTCCAAGCTATTGATACATTAAAAACAGATATGGCACAAGTATACCACGAATTCACTCCAGATATAATTGCAAAGTGGGAGGCAGCTGTACAAGAAAATCCTGATGCTGAATGGACTTGCCAAAAAGTAGCTGATATTTTACCATTTCTCAAAACAGTACAACTAAGAGTACAACCAAGATTCGGAAAAAATCAAAGTTTATTTGGATTTAGTATCATTTCATTAGATAGAAGCTATAAAGATGAACCTGAAGTAGTAGCTTATGGTTTAGAACCATTAGTTAAGGCTGAAATATTAACTGATGACGAGGCTTCTAAGATAAGTGATTGGTATAAAAATACTCAGCCAAGTTGGGATTCAAATAATACACATAGATTTGAAAAAACTTTTAAACTTGGCGATCATAGATATAGATTATCTACAGATTGTTATAGAGGATGCAGAGATTTAAATCTTCAACTTGTTGGATAAAGTTTCTTAATTGTATATAATGAAGTTGTGTAGCATTTTATTCTTCTAAGAAAGGAAGGCCCAGGGCTTTCAGCTGATTCATAGTAACCCTTTGCTGCCATTCTTCATCTACTTTTACTTTTCCAATTTTATCAACTAAATCAATTAATGTGTCTTGAGAAATAGGAACAGGATCTTTATTTTGATATCCTCTGTTAAATGCTTTATCAATCTTATTCCAATACTTTACAATTTTAGGAAATTTATTAATATCATAACCCTGATGCCATTTAACAGCTCTGTCAAAATAACCAGTATACCTATCTTTATCAAATTTATAACCTTGTTTTATTAATTCAAGTGCATGCAAAAAATCAAGTGCTTGACTTGCAAAAAAAGCTCTTCCGCTTTTTCTATGAGCTATATAATCTTCTATTTCATCTGGGTTTTCTACAGTAGAAGTATGATCAACTCTTGAAGCTCCGATTTCAGTATCACTAACATGAGCTAAAACATAATTCTGATGCTGTTCTGATTCAGATGTTGGAACTAATTTATTTTCTTCCATTAATCTAGCAACAAAACCAAACCAAGTTGTTAATTTCAATCCAAAATCACAGAAATCTTCTTTGATGGCTTCTAATTCTTTTGGCTTTGCAAATTTCAGACGCATAAATGCATGTCTATAAAATTCCTCATACCTAAAATCACTTTCAATAGAAGGCAATTCAAAAACCAAAGTTCCACAAGACTTTCCCTGCCATTGAATTGTTGGATAAGTTACAGACCCAGCATAACTATAGGGGGCTTTAAAGCCTTTATCAGTAAATCCATTTGCTAATGCTTCACATGCAAACATTTCCTTATCAATAGATTCTGGTGTAAAAAATGAAAAGGGCTTACTGCCATAATTTGGCAAATTGTAAATCACTCCCTCATCTAATGCATCTGTATCAAAATAATCTCCATAAAAAAATTCAGCAGCTCTTTCTATGTCAGGAATATGATTTTTTGGAGAATAACCAACAGTTTGAGTAATAGAACCATCTACATCATTTCCTTTAAATCTTAGATGAGTCTTTCCATCAGATAATAAGAGGCCTCTTCCACCAGAATTCAAAGTAGTATAGGTAGGAAAAGTCCTAGACCTCATAGGATTTGCTCCAAAAATAGGAAGATGTTTTTTAACTTCTTCAGGAATATTGCCTTCTACAACAGTTTTTAAAAAAGGATAGTGCTCTTTTGTTGAAAAAGGAACATCTGTCCTAAATGCCTGCAATACTTTAAAATATCCTGTATCTCCAGGAACAATTGAAAGATTCTCCATAGGAAAAAGCAAATGACAGTAATTTTTAAACCTTCGTGATAATTTAGAAATGGCAGAAAAACTCCATTATCTTTTTATACAACTAAATATCAGAATTTATATGAATGAAGAGCAGAAAAGATCAAAAAAAGCAATTATCAAGAAGATTGTTGAAACAGGAGACTATGCTAAAGTTTATGGAGAAGATCTTGTTGCAAAATTAAAAGAGAATGAAGATGGAACAAAGCTTATTGGCTCAATAGATGAATGCTGGCTGCCAAGACCAACATGTCCATCAGCAACATGTGAATCTAGAAGAGCTTGTTATTTTGAGATTGACAAAGCAACTGCTAATTTCTATTGTGAACCTTATTGTGAAAGGACTTGTAAAGGCTTAGATGACTGACTATATAGAACAAAAAGCTTTAAATACAAAGCAAAAATTCTTTTATTATGACAGAAACAGCTGAAGACCCATTACAAATAATGGTTGATGAGTTTGCACAGGAGCATCCAGATCTTTATGAAGTTGCAATAAAATATTTCCCTGGACAGGATTTTACTACTTGGTATGCTGCTAATGCTGAAAAACTTTCTAAAGCAGTGTTGGCAGAAATAAGCAGAGATCCCCAGTATTATTTTCATGCTGAGGCTAACAAAGAAATAAGCAAAGAAACAAACGATCCAACAATCACAACTTTAATACAAAGATCAGAATTATAATTTTGCTATGTCTCCAATACTTGGAATTGCACAATTAAACTTATTTAACTTCTTCTTTAATTCCATTGCACTTCTTTGTTCTCCATGAACCAAGAATATTTTTTTAGGCTTTTGAATAAATCCATTAACCCATTTTTGAATATCTTTATAATCAGCATGAGCAGAAAAACTATTTATCTTTTCAATGTCAGCTTTAACATCCATATACAATCCCATAAACCTAACTCTTTTCTGGCCTTCTAAAATCCATCTTCCCAAAGTACCATTGGCCTGATAACCAACAAAAACAACAATATTTTTTGGATCATCTAACCCATTTTTAAAATGGTGTCTTATTCTTCCAGCAGTACACATACCACTTCCAGCAATCACAATACAAGGTTTTTTGTAATCTTTTATTGCTTTGCTTTCATTAACTGTTCTTGTATAAACTAAATTAGGAAAAGTAAAAGGACGAGAATATTTTTTTAAAGCTTCTTCATCAAAATATTCACGATGACGCTTGAAAATTTCAGTTGCTTTGATTGCCAATGGACTGTCTAAGAATATTTTCATATTAGGAAGTTTTCCTTGTTTAATCAATTTGTTAAAAGAGTATAGAAGTTCTTGAGTTCTTTCAATTGCAAAAGATGGAATCAATACTCTGCCTCCTCTTGCATAAGCTCTTTTAGCATATTCTAATAATTTGATTTCTCTATCTTTAACATCTTCATGAAGCCTGTCTCCATAAGTACTTTCTAAAAATAAATAATCAGCTTTTTGGATTATAGTTGGATCTTCAATGATTGGAACATCCCACTGCCCAAGATCTCCTGAAAATACTAATCTTTTTTCTTCTCCATTATCATTTATGATCAATTCAACTATAGAACTTCCTATTATATGTCCTGCATCGTGGAATGTTGCTCTGATATTAGGAGTAACTTGAACTTCTTGATCATAGACAACTTTTTGGAAATGAGGTATTGTAGCAGCAACATCATCTTGGGTATACAATGGCTGTCTTAATGGTTGATTTCTTACTTTTAATCTTTCATTTTCATATTTATTTTCCATCTCCTGGATGTGTGCTGAATCTTCCAGCATTATTTTGCATAAATCAATTGTTGCATCTGTTGCAAGAATTTTTCCTTTAAATTTCTCTTTGACTAATTTTGGAATCAATCCAGAATGATCAATATGAGCATGAGTTAGGAGAACATGAGAAATTCTTTTAGGATCATACTTAAATGGTCTGTAATTTAATCTAGATATCTCTTTATTTCCTTGAAACATGCCGCAATCAACAAGAATTCTTTCTCCACCAACTTCAATAAGATAATTAGAACCAGTCACTATTTTAGCTGCACCGCAGAATTTAACTCTCATCTATTGATATTCTAATTTAAACTATTTAAACTTTTTGCTAGCATAACTTTTTCATATCAATAAACTTTATAAAAAAACATTCATCAATATTCTAAAATGACATATAAAAATATAGTAGATACTATACTTATAAAAGAAATTGGAGTAACTAGAGAAGAATTAGATAGAAATCCAATGATGGGTGATCTAAACTTAGATTCTTTGGATTATACAAACATTGCTTTTTTATTAGAAGAAAAAGCAGAAGATGAATTGGGTTTGGAATTTGGAAGCATATGGGACCAAATTGAAACAAAAATAGAAGAAGCAGCTCCAGAATATAAAGCTGGAAAACCAACTGACTTACCAGAAGCATGGAGAGTAACACACTATAATGATTTTATTAAATACGTTGATGAAACAGTAGAAGAGCAATCAACTACTTCTGCCAAATGAAATTATTACTTCACACATGTTGTGCACCTTGTTCTACTCATGTAATTGAAGAATTAAGAAAAGAATATGATGTTACTTTATTCTTTTATAATCCTTGTATTGAGCCAATCAATGAATATGGAAGAAGGCTTGAAGAAGCAGAGAAATATGCAGAAGCAATGGATATTCCAATTATTGTTGGAGATTATGATGTTATTGACTGGCATAATGCTGTTAAGGGATATGAAGATGATAAAGAAGGTGGAGATAGATGTTCAATATGTTTTCGATTTAGATTAAAGAAAACAGCTGAAGTTGCAAAAGAACGGGGATTTGATCTGTTTACAACAACATTAACTGTTTCGCCGTATAAAAATGCTGAAGTTATCAATGAAATTGGAAAAGAATTTAATAATTTTCTAGAAAGAGATTTTAAAAAAGGCTATATGCATAGTGTAGAGTTAAGCAAAAAGTATAATCTGTATAGACAAAACTACTGTGGTTGTCTGTTTTCTAAGAATTAATCTTTTTTCTTCTTTTTCCATCCAAGAACTTCTGCAGTGATATCTTCAACTTCAGAATGATCTACTCCATGAGTTCTTGTACGTGCTTCAGTCTCTTTCTTTTCATTGACTTTTTTGAGCATTTCCTGGACAAATTTATCAGATTCTTCTGTCATAATATGAGTTTAGAGTTTAAACTATTTAAATTTATCTCAAGCTGCAATGACTTCTTTCTCAGCTAAATCTTTGAAAGTTTCTTCTAGATTTTTCTTCTTTACTTCCATTTTAGCCTTACCAAACCATTGATTCAGCACAGACTTTACATCTTTTATAACTGATTTCATATCCTGTATTGTAATATTTCTTTTTTTCTTTGTTTTAAAACATTCTCTTAATGGAATGTCGGTTGCAGATTCACATACTGCTTTAACATCAGCTCCTGAGAATCCTTCTGTCATATCAGCTAAAAGAGCATAATCTAATTTATCGATTGGTCTTTTCTTCATCATAATCTTAAAAATCTTCTTTCTTGCTTCTAGGTCAGGAGGACCAATAAATAAAGTCTTTCCAAATCTCCCTTCTCTTCTTAATGCTGGATCTATCACCCAAGGTTCATTTGTTGCAGCCAATAATAATATCTGTTGATCTTTTGAGTCCATTCCATCCATCTCAGTAAGTAACTGGGCAACAGCACTTTTTTCATGATTATGTCCTTCTGATCTGTCTCTTCCTAGAGATTCAAACTCATCAAAAAAGATAATTGTTGGTTGATTCTCTCTTGCTTTTTCAAATAATTCAGCAATATTCTTTTCAGTTTCTCCAACAAATTTGCTTTTCAAATCAGAGCATTTAACATGTATGAAATTAGCTTCAGCTTCATGAGCAGTAGCTTTTGCTATCAAACTTTTTCCACATCCAGGGGGACCATACATCAAGATTCCACCGCCCACTGCTTTATTATAATACCTAAAAAGGTCTGGATTCTTAAAAGGCTCAATAATTTTAAACTTAATCTCTTCTTTTAATTCTTCCAACCCTCCAATATCCTTGAAAGTAATCTCATTATCTGATGTGCTGATTATCTCATTCTCTTCTGCCTTTTTCCCTTTCATCTCTTTTGCTTTAAGATATAATTTGTTTGCAAGATTGATATATTCATCTTCTTTTTCAGGATGGTGCTCAGATTGATTCAATAAATCCTCTGCTGCTTTAAGATATTCATCTGCTGCTTTCTTTGGATTACTCTTCTCTAGCTTCTTTCCAAGCTTCACCATTGTTTCAACACTTTTTTCATCACACATTTTCATCTCCTCAATTTCATTTAAACATCTTCTTGCTAATTCTTTTTTTGTTAGTTCTTCTGAATCTTCTCCAATTGCTTTTCTTGATTTTCTATAACAATTATTTGCCTTTTTCATTAAGATGCTATTTTTCCTAAGCTGTGCTTGTAATAAGTATATGCTGGCTGCTTCAAGATAATTCTTCCTAGCTTTCTCCAATTCCTGTTCTTCCAAACAGAGTTTTGCAAGCTTTTCATATCTTTCTGCATCTTTTTCATCACACATTTTTAGTTATGTAATGCAGGAAGCATTTCCCCCCTATGTAATTCATTATGTATCATTTCTGTAAGCTTTTCTTTTGAAATTTTAGGGGCTTCTTTTCTTTCTTGTTTTATTAGTTTCATTAGATCATTTCCCCTTGAGTTTGAATATACTTCTTGATCTTCCTGCAAATTATTTTCCTGCACATCATAAATATGCTCTGCCTCATAAGTTGTTTCTTCTAATAAATTATCATTAACTTCTTCTACTGGATTTTTTATTTGCTGTTCTTCTGACATGTAATTTGCAATATAGTTATCCAGTGTATCGCCCTCTACAGTTTCATATATCAAAGGCATTGCACTATAGGATTGACTATAAGTTTTATTTTCAAGATCTAATTCTTGTCCATCCGATTGCATCTCTTCAGCATAATCTTTATTTTCTAACGGATTGTAATCTAATCTAGAGTTGCTGACAACACCATACATTGGTGTTGGTTTAACATTCATCCTTCCTTGATATGCAATTCCTTGCATAATCGGCATATGTGGGCTGCATACCATTTTTCTATTCCTGTGACTATTATGTCACCTTATACTATATAATAGAACTAAGTTTAAAAAGAACATTGCGAAAAAGTAGAGAAAAGTGAGACAAAAAGGTCATATACTTATTGTAATAACTCGCTCAGGCTTTCTCTGTGATTTAATTTTCTAATAACTTTTGCAAAATAACTTGCAATATCTACTTCTCTGAACCAAGGGCACTTTGCAGCAAAATCTTTTCCATGATGAACAGCATCAGTTCCAATAACTCCAGAAAGATAATCTGCTTCATATGCTTCAGTTAGATTTTGTATTGCGTTGCCATTAAACAAAGGAAGACTGCAGGCAGCATAAACTTTATTAGCTCCTTTTTGTTTAACTAATTTAATAACTTTAATCAATGTTCCGCCTGTGCATATCATATCATCTACAATCAAAACATCTTTTCCGCTAATATCTCCAATAATCACAGCATCTTCAACAACATTTGCATGGGTATAGCTTCTTTTTTTATGAACAAAAACAAGATCAGTTCCTAATTTCCGTGCATAACGCTCTGCTCTCTTTGCTCCTCCTAGATCAGGAGGCATTATAACCATATTTTTAAGATTAAACAATTCAGGATTCTTAAGAATATGACTCATGATATTTTTAGAAGCATTCAAATTATCAAACTTAGCTTTTCTAAAGAATCCAGCAATAGCAGTATTATGGATATCTAAAGTAATAACATGATCAGCTCCAGCAGCTTCTATTTCTCTTGCAATTAATGAAGCTGTTATTCCTTCTCTTCCATCTTGTTTATCCTGCCGTGCATAAGGAAAAGCAGGAAGAACAGCAGTTACATATCTTGCATCACTCCTCCATGCGGCATCAATAGCAGTCTTCAATGCTCTTAAATTCTCATCAATAGATTTTCCATGAACAGAATTTTCAACATCCTGGATAATATAAACATCAGCATCCCTAATACTTTCCCCAATCTTAGTTTTTATCTCAGAATTTGCAAATTGTATTTCTTTAGAATCAATAATCCTTGCTTCTTTATATTCTCCTTTCTCAAGAAGTTTCTGCAAAATTTTCTCAGCAAAAGGCCTGCCTGCTTCACATGCTAGAAGTCTTAATTCTCCCCTTCTCTTTAGCATTTTCTCAATAAAAACAAACAAATCTCTCTTTAAATATTTTTATGCACTCTAATACTTATTTTAGAAGCAACATAGCATCTCCAAAAGAAAAAAATCTGTATTTGTTTTTTACAGCTAGTTTGTAAGCATCTAAAATCTTTTTTCTTCCGATGAAAGCAGAGACTAGCATCAATAATGTACTTTTTGGAAGGTGGAAGTTTGTGATCATTGCGTTGTATTTTAATTTAAATCTGTATCCTGGTTTTATGAAGAGTTCTGTGTTGCCTTTTTTTGTTCTGATTTTTCCATGTTTATCTGCTACTGACTCCAATGCTCTCATAGAAGTTGTTCCAACAACTATCAATCTTTTTGCATTGTTTATGATTTTTGCATTGTTTTTATCAATTTCAAAATATTCTTTATGGAGTTTTTTCTTGTTTATGTTTCTTACAGGCAAAAATGTTCCAAAATCAATATGCAAAGTAACTTTTGCAATCTTTACTCCTTTTTTCTTTATTTTATCTAATAATCTTTTTGTGAAATGTAAGCCTGCTGTTGGAGCTGCAACAGATCCTTTTTTCTTAGAATAAACAGTTTGATATTGTGAATCACTATCTAATTTTCTCTTGATGTAAGGGGGAGTTGGAAGGATTCCTTTTTCCTTTAAAATTTTATCAACCTCTTCATTAAACTCAACTAAAACTTGGGCTTTGTCTTCTTTTATGATCTTTCCAATATATTTTCCAAAAATTAATCTGTTTCCAACTTTAGGATTTTTAGATTTTATCCAGCATTCTGCTTTTCTTCCTTTAATTTCTTCAACAATCAATTCAACTTTTGTTCCTGTTGATTTTTCCCCAATAAGTTTAGCATGAACAACTTTTGTTTCATTTACAACAAGAACATCTCCTTTTTCAAGATAATCAGTTATATCATAGAAATGTTTGTGTTCAATTTTAGAATTAATAACCATCAGTTTAGAAGAATCTCTTGGAGAAATTGGAGATTGAGCAATGCGTTCTTCTGGCAGATTATAATCAAAATCTTCTAACTTCATTTCTTATACCAAACTCGTTTAAATTTCCTAGGATAATGCAGTAAGAAAGTAAAATTATGAAAACTTTCTGAGATAATCATGTCAGTTGCTTTCATAAATAGTTTTTTGTATTCAATGTCAGCAACTTTTCTGACTTCTTTTAATTTAGGAAGGAAGTATACACTAACTCCTAACCTGCATATTCCTGAAATCAAGAATACTAAGTAATATTTTGTCCAAAATACATTATTGTATTTAACAACCAAACTTCCGATTGTAGCTCCTAAAAATATCATAACACCATTTATAACATTAAAATAAGATACACATCTTGCTCTTTTTTCAGGAGTTGTAGTGTCAAATATAAAATTAAAAGTACTTAGTTCAAAACCTGCCCAAATTATCCCTCCAATTATCTGAATAAATATAAAAAAATAATAATTTCTAGAGAAAAGCCAAAGTATAGGCAGGATAGGCATAATATATCCAGTTAAAGTCACTATCTTCTTAGTTCCATGCTCATCCATAAGTTTTCCCCAAACAGGCAAAGCCAGATACTTAGCAATAAAAGATATTGCTAACAATATCATAAAAGCAATATAATTTATCTTTAGATCATAAAGCCAATAAGGAACAAAAAAAGGAGCAGCAACAAACACAGAAAAGTTCATCAATGTCAAAAAGATAACAAACATTCCATAATTTCTGAATCTTGCTTTTTTCAGGAATTGTATAAAACTAAATCTAGTTTTCTTTGTCTGCTTTGCCATCTCAGGTTCAAATTTCTTGTTAAGGAAGAAAGCAGATCCAAATCTTGCTAACATTGCTATGATGAATATGATTACAAACCCATAAAATTGAGTTCTTGCGCCATTTCTAAATATATCTAAGATTATTCCTGCAATTATGATTGATATCAAGACAAACAATCCAACAATCCTGTTACGCTTTGCAAAATATTTTCCTCTTATCTTAACATCTACTATGTCTCCTATCCAAGAATTCCATGCAGGAATCCCAATCATTCCGCTGACAAAATAAATAACTGCAAAAAATATCAGATAATAGACTTTTAATTTGCCCATGAAAAAAGTGAGTAACATTGGAATCCAGATCAATGCTTGGATAATAGCAGAAGTTACAACAAGCTTTTTTCTTGATTTGAAAAGATCCATCAACTTTAATGAGAAAAATTGAAATAAGC
>JAZGHU010000004.1:0-9779 GCA_036481345.1 Candidatus Woesearchaeota archaeon | reverse complement strand
CTCATCATCAGTACCTATATCGCCCACTCCACCACTAGTTGCAACATTTGCTATAACTATAGATCCAACTAGTGTTAAGATTACTAAAATTGTTGCGAAAGTTAATAATATTTTTTTTGTCATTTTTTTCTTCCCCTTTGATTTAATAAAAAAGATAAAAAAATTAATTTTTTGAAGAATCCTTAGGAACAGACACAATATAGTCCTTTCCTTTGAAATCTTTTAATGTAGCTCCTCCTACAACTCCACCATATGTCTGATCAATTGAAATAGTACTTGATCCATCATAGTGTCTATCTAAGCCTTCTTGAGAACCGAAATCCAATAAATCCCATCCAGATACAGCCTTACCTTCTCTAACTACAGTTCCAACTTGAGATGGTCTAAATTTTCTTTTTCCTTTTTTCATCCAAGCATCTATTGTTTTTCTGTGTCTGAATCTTGATTTAAATGTTGGAATTTCAGCAACAGTGCATTCTTCTAAAAATTCACCATATTGCTTTTCTCTTTCTTCGCCTTTTACTTTAGTTCCTACTACTACATCTTTAAGATATTTTTGTAGAATTTCATAAGTAATTCTGTTTTTTTCTTCAGCTCCTGCTGATTTTGTTCCGCCATTCAATATAGTCATGAAATAACCATTAACAACAGCATTGTCTTCGAAGTCTCCAACTAATTTATTGTATTTAGCTTCTAATTGTTCTTGTAGTTTCTTTGCTTCTTCACTCTTGAATTCTTTTCCTACTACACTTTCAACACTAACTTTAGCTTTATTTTTCAATTCATAATCAGTTCCTTCTGCTAAATCACTAAGTTTCTGTCCATTTACATGAAGTGTAGCTTTATCATCTTTAACTTCTGCTAATTTAATCTCATAATCTACTCCACCAACATTAACTTTCAAAGGATCATCTCCTTGTTTAACAATTAGCTCTTTGTCTCCAATCTTCAATCCAACAAAAGCATCTTTTCTATAATCAAATGTAGGCTTCATCTTAGCTTCTAAGTCTTTTAATCCTGATGCAGTTAGATCTTTATATACATCCAATGCTTTATATCCTTCAATAAAATTATTCCATGTCTGCAATCCTTCATTCATTACATCGTCATCAACTTTTTCAGGTCCTCCGTCTCCGCCAGCAATAGCTTCAGCAACTGCATCTTCTTTTTTAGTTTCTGCTGGTACTGTTGCTTTTTTATCCTCTGCAGCTGGTTTAACAGCGTCAGTAGTTGGTTTAACAACAACAGCGTCTTGTGCTGCAACAGTTCCCGCCATACCTGCTAATAATAATAATCCGTAAAGTGTGTTTTTCATTTTAATTTTCCTCCTAAAATTTCTTTCTGTACATAGCTTCTAGTCTATAATCAGTACCTTCTCCAGGTAAAAATATTAAATCGCCCCCTAATGAAAAATGATTATTAACTTTCTTTCTGAATTCTAATTCATAATGAGTTGGAACTCCCTCATGACTTCCATCCCATTCTGTTTCTTTGCCATTGTAGATATTAAACAATATTTTATCAAACCAACCAGCAGATTCTCCTAATACTCCCCCATACCCAGAAAATAATGTTCTAGAAGAGTTTCCTAAGAAATCCATATCCTGTCCTTCTTTACTAGCAGATACTCCCCAAAAAGCATCTCCATGATATTTCTTAAAAGAAGCATTAGCTGCCCATTCGCTATAATCATCATAACTAAAATCATTAAATTCAAAACTTCCATCGCCTCCATCTAAACTAAAGTAAGCTTTCCATTGATCTCCAGTAAATTTAGCATAAGCTCCTACTGCCAAAGCAGAAAGTTCTCCTAAAGGATAATCATCATCTTGGAAGTTTTGTGAACCCCATCCTAGTCTTAATCCTGCATTTAATACTCCCCAATCAAATTCAAATGGATGATAAGCTGCTAAACTTAATCCTGTTTTTCCGAAGTCAACATCTCCAAAACTTCCTATTTTTTGTGATCCAAATGAATAATCAAGTGAAATTCCAAAAAAATCATCTATACTTATCTTAGCTAAACCACCAGCAGCATTATAGCCGTCAGCAAATTCAGCTTGAGCTTTTACAATAAAATCATGTTGAGGATTATAAGAATTATCTGATGCAGCATCTAAACCTTCGTCAAGTGCTTGTCCACTAGTTTCTCCACCTTCAATAGCATCAGCACCAAAAACACTGCCTAAAATAATCATAAGCCAGCCAGCTGCTTTTTGCATTTTACTTAATCCTGACCAATTTTCAACATATTGTAATTCAAAACCATTCTCAGTACCATTAAGCATCTCAACTGTTCCATCGTCACAAGTTTCTCTTACTAATGGTTTTCCAGTAGGTCCATACAACCCGATTCCAGATTGTTTTTCCTCTCCTACTAAATTAGAAATGTCCGCTTGACTAGCTTTTACAATCTTATTTTTTTTCATTATTATATCTCTATATAGCTATATTTACTACAAAGTAGTGGCAGTTATATATAAATCTTATGCTTTTTTTAGTATTTATAAATGGTAACTTACTAAGAACCTATTCTTAATAAAATGGGGACACTGGGATTCGAACCCAGATCCGTCGCTTTCTTCAAAGAGTATATTCATTGCCCGAAGACTCATCTCTCCAATTACTGGAGGCGACTATTCTAGCCAGGTTATACTATGTCCCCATTAACATTTCAAAAACGCAATTTATTTATAAATATTCCCAAAAAAAGACTATATTATGCTAGAAATAGATGGAGACTATGGAGAAGGTGGAGGTCAGATTGTAAGGACAGCCCTAGCATTATCCACAATAAAATCAATGCCCTTCAAGGCAAATAATATTAGACAAGGCAGAAAAGTTTCTGGATTAAAAGCACAACATACAAAATGTGTTAAAGCATTAGAAAAATTAGCAAATGCCTCCTCCAAATATACAGTTATTGGTTCTGAAATCATTGAATATACTCCTGGCAAAATAAGACCTCAAACTATAACTGTTGATATTGGAACAGCGGGTTCTATTTCATTATTGCTTCAAGCAACCCTATTGCCTTGCTTTTTTGCAGATGATAAGATTACACTAAAAATAATCGGAGGAACATCAGGAAAATGGGCAATGCCTTTTGACTTTTTCCAGAATGTTTTTGCTCCTCAGATAAAAAAGTTTGTTAAATCTTTAGACGTGAAAATAGAAAAAAGAGGTTATTATCCAAGAGGGGGAGGAAAAGTTGAAATTAGAGTTAGACCTTTAGAAGAAAAAGAATTTCCTAAGCTAAATTCATTAGAACAAGGAAAATTAATCCAGATAAAAGGTGTTTCTCATTGCTCAAAACATCTAGAAAAAGCAGAAGTTGCTGACAGACAAGCAAAAACAGCAAAAATGATTTTATCCAAATTTGATGTGCCTATTAATATAGATGTTGTTTATGCAGATACTTTAAGCCCTGGCTCAGGAATTACATTATGGGCAATATTCTCTAAGGATGAAGATGAGATTGATGTCAACAATCCAATTATATTAGGAGCAGATGCTTTAGGAGAAAGAGGCAAGAAGTCAGAAGATGTTGGAAAACAAGCAGCTGAAGCACTGATTAAAGAGATAGAATCAAAAGCTCCAGTTGATTCTCACACAGCAGACAATATTATCCCATTCTTAGCTTTATTTGGAGGCCAAATCAAAGTCTCAAGAATAACAAAACATACTCGTACTAATATTTGGGTTTGTGAACAATTTCTAGACAAGAAGTTTACAATTGATGAAGAAAACAAGATAATAAGTATAATTTAGAAACCTTTTTAAACAATCCTCTAACATTACTGTCTACAATGGAACAAGCAGTATGTGGTGCATGTAAA
Organism: Candidatus Woesearchaeota archaeon; assembly: GCA_036481345.1. Classification (GTDB taxonomy): domain Archaea; phylum Nanobdellota; class Nanobdellia; order Woesearchaeales; family WJKL01; genus JAAOYC01. Next base: position 5,940 of record JAZGHU010000004.1, on the reverse strand, counting down.
AAAAGAATAACAAATGAAGCAGGTTCAACTAAATTCAAATGTCCTGCTTGTGGAAAGACAGAAATAGTTAGATGCAAGCACTGCAGAGAAATAGTTGCAAAATACAAATGCGCTGAATGCGGATTTGAAGGACCAAACTAAGAGGTGTTTTATATGGCAAACGTTGTTGTTACTCTAAAAATTATGCCTGAGTCTCCTGAAGTTGATCTGCATAAGATAGAAGCAGATGCTAAGAAGAAGATAATTGATTTTGCAGGAGAAGGCGATATGAAAGTAGAACAAGTGCCAGTTGCTTTTGGTTTAAAATCAATAGATATTATCTTCATCATGGATGAATCAAAAGGCTCAACAGAACCAATTGAAGATTCTATTTCTGATATCAAAGGAGTTCAATCAGTAGAAATCACAGATGTTAGAAGGGCTGTGGGTTAAGTTCTTTCTTTAAATAACATTTCTCAGCAAAAGCAGCTATCTCAGCCTCTAGATTAGGCAGTTCAGACTCACCAAAAACAGCATCCATAAACGGAACTATTTTTTCATTCATTGTATTTGCTTTCAATCTCTGCTTCTGGATCAATGATTGGATCTTTGATGTTGCCAATGTCTCTTGCATACATCCAAATGGCCCAACATGATATATCCCGCATATGTTCTCCATATCTCCTTTTGAAAACAGATAAGTCTCACTGATAGACAATACTGCTTCCCCGCCAACCTTTTTCTCATAGACAAGATCTTTCTGTGCAATATTTATTATATGTTCAGGATCATGAGACTCTCTTCCTTTCAAGAATTCATCAAAAGGAGCATATAATTTTTTATGTACATTATCTATAAATTTTTTCTTAAGAACAGATCCAACATAGCCTTTCCAATCTCCCTGATCTTTATAATTAGATATGCTCTCTCTATTAACATACTCCAGCCATTGAGTTGGAGTAGCCAATAAAATCTCTAATCCATATTTTTCAAGAAGCTTTATTGAATCTTGATTCGCTTTAACATGACATCTTACAAAGATCTCTCCATTCATAACAACAAAAGGTTTTCTCTCTTTGCTAGCATCTATCAATCCTTCAAATTTCTCTTTTGCATCTTGCATAAATTTTACTAGCTTCTTTATTTTCCCGCCTTCTTCAATCAATTTATACAGTTCTTCACGCAATTCATCATACAGCCTTTCAGAACTTCCTTTCTCTATTTCATAAGGCCTTGTTCTTAGCAAAGCATCATTCAATACATCACTACAAAAACTGCCTTTGTAAAATAAAGCAGAAAGCCTTGCTAATTCTAATTGTGATACAGGAACATTAGTATAATCCACTTCACAATCAGGAGACACTACAGAAACTTTCTTAAAATTATTTTCATCTAAAAATTTCCTAATCATAACATGATATTGTCCTTGTCTGCATGGCCCCTTTGTCTGAGGTTCAAAAACAGCAGCGTCTTTATTAGGGTCAATTCCCCTTTCTTTTAATTCATACAGCCAAGCAAGATGATCTCCAACCTGAAAACAAAATGGTCTGCATGTATTTGTACTCACAAACTTCCTTGCCAATTCCTGGGCTTTCTTTGTTTGTGTTGGCATTACTTCTGACTTAAATCCTCTTGCTCTAAATGCAGCAGCAAGCGTATAAGAGCTATCCCCCATATAAGGCACACCAATAATCTTATTCTTCATTTCAGCATCAGGAACTTTGTTCTTAAAATCCTCAAACCTGCTTTCTTTTGGCTTGTGCTTTTTAACAACTTCATAATTAGCCAAAGTTCTTGTCCCAAACTGTGCATTGCTGTTATGCCCGTCTGTCTGCAGCACTAGATGCGGCTTCTTAGCTTTATTTATTATCTCTTCCTCATGATACAGCAATAAAGAGTCAGTCCCACAATTAAAATTAGTTTCTCTCACAGCATATAGATTATCATCCATTGCAGTCATTATATTATATTTTATCATGCTCTGTCCTTGATACCAATACATATTATCTGCAACTTCTTCTATATTATAATCAGGAACTTTCAAAAAGAAAGAAGGAATAAAATGCAGGCCATAAGAAGCAAATAACTCATGAACCTTTGAACTTGCCTTATCATCTAAAATAGTATAACCCCTTCCAATACCCATAAATATCTTCTTTCCTTTTTCTTTTAATCCCTTAACTAGTCTTTCTCCTGTTGAATGTATCTGTTCTAAAAATTCATTTTCAGCTTTCTCAGCTTTCTCAACAGCTTCTTTTACTTGCTCTAGCTTAAATCTATTATCATATACTCTGTTTAAATCCTTTAGAAGAAATTCCTCAATCTTATAATCAGAATCATTAAAATGAATAACAGGAAGCAAAACATCTTTATTATCCATGTTCAGCGCATCTTTAATTAAAAATCCACTTCCACCTACATAAGGACAGAACTTGTATTTTTTCTTTTCAGCCCCAATTGCATTAATTAATAATATCTTGTCTTTATCTCTTAAATGTTTTTTCAGATAAGCTCCATGGCCATAAGCAAGCTTAACTGGATAGCATGTTTCAGTATGTGCATAGTTTATTCCTAAATTAGCAATCTCATCATCTGATTCAGGGCTTATGCAAACATCAAATCCTAATTCATTATACAATCTTGCATAGAAAACTCCTTTTTCATTTAAAAAAGTCAAGCTTCTCGGAATCAATACTCTTTCTTTTTCTGTTTCCTCTTCTAAATTTTTAGAATATTTATCAAGATGCTTGTTTAATATCTTTTTATACATATCAACATAATTTGGAACTCTTTTAACAGCAGCATCTGTGTTTCCTTTTGGGCATAACCCCCCAGAATAAATAACATCATCTCCAATCTTATACACTTGCAATTTACAATCCCTTACACCACAAGTATCATTAACTATAATACTGCAATTCTCTATTTTTTTCTCAAACTTCATATCAGCAATATCCAATCCTCTGAACTTGCTCTCTCCATCTTTCTTAATCTCCTTGTGTACAGCAATAGCAGCCCCTAATGCTCCAAACAATTGTCTGTGAGGAAAAGCATGTATCTCAATTCCACTATGTAAGGCTAATGCTGCTAAACAGGATTTTCCATTAAAAGGCCCGCCTTGTGCAGAAGCATACTCTCCAAATTTCTCATTTCCAACAAACTTGTTTACATAGCCACCCATAAAACCAAAAGCAATTGCAGCAGCTATTTCTTCCTTAGGAAAACCCATTGCAATCAATTTAGCAATTCCAGCTTCTGTAAACACACCGCAAGTCTCGTCAATAACAGGAGTTTTTTCTGCTTTCAAAGCATATTCATGGAATGTTGTTTTAATATCCAATCCAAGCATCTCAACCATGTTATGCATTGTCTGTCCTGTTCCAGCCATGCAGCTTAGATTCATCTTTGATTTCTTCACTGTCCCATCTTTATTAAACAAAGTAAACTTAGCATCCTGCCCTCCTAATTCAAAGATTGTATCAACCTTGTTATTGAAATGCTTTACACCAAATGCATGACATGTTATCTCATCCTTGACAATATCAATACACTTTTTTTCAGGATTCTTATTAAGATCAGTAAAAAGTTTATAGTAAAAAGCACCAGAACTTCCAGTATAAGCTACCCCTTTAATCTTGATATCCTTAAGATATCTTCTTATCTGTCTAAACATCTCCTGAGCAGTTTGCAAAGGCTTTCCATTTGTATATAAGCAGATTTCAGCGACTATATTCAAATTATCAGCATCAGCAATTATCGCCTTTGTTGTTGTCGATCCCCCATCTACCCCCAACACAACACTATTTTCAGGATTATTATAGATAACTAAATCCTCATTTTTTACAATTGCCTCTTCCTCATCATATATCTTTACTTTGCTTAAAGCAGAAGACAGTGCAGGAGCAGTCTTTATTTTTTCTTTTTCAGATTCAGCAATTGAATCCAGTTCTTCTAACCCAAATTTTTTCTCAATATCTTCTGCTTTAATAGCAGCACCAATAGCTCCAACTTTCTGATAATCTTCAGGCACACTAATCTTCACTCCGATTTCCTTTTCAAACATTCTAACTAAAAATTTATCCCCAAAAACACCGCCCGTCGCAACAGCTTTTTTATTATTATCTAAAAATCTTGTTTTTATAACATCACTTTTGTAATTCTTTGCAATCCTTGCAAACATACCATTTAAAATATTCTTGATCTGTTCTCCTCTATTCTGCAGATGAATCATATCTGATTGTATAACAACCCCACATCTTCCACCAACATCAATATCTTTGTCTGATTTTTCTATCTCTTCCTCAGTCCTTTTGAACATCTTAATAATCTGTTCTTGAAGTTTTTCTCTATTTTCCTTTCTATCTTCTCCTAGTTTTATTGGAAATTCATTCTCAAAAAACCTTCTACATTGTTTTGCAATAAGAATTCCACTGCCTCCTCCGCATTTTGTTCCAGTTCCATGGTCAGGCACAAATGTTCTTACATCTTCTCCTGTTTTAACTTTCTCTCTTTCAAAAAAATAAGGATCCTTTGCCCCAATATGAAATACATAAGCAGCATCTCCTGCTATGATCCCCACACCGGCAGGAATTGCAATAGTATCATGAAAAAAAGGCATCTTTAATTTTTCAGCTATAAACTCCCCAACACTTCCTGTAAATGCAGTCGTTACAATCTTATCTCCAAACTTAGCTAGAATTTCTTCGTAAACATCCTTTAAAGCATCAACAGGATTACCAAAATGCATTATTGACTCTGGAGAATAAACTATCTTTCCATTGCTGTCCAAAACAACAGCGTGTACAGAATCACTGCCAACATCCAGTCCGGCATAATGCTTTTCCATCTAAAAAAGAAAAAGAAATCCTTTTAAAAGGTTTTAGCTTTTTATTAGTTTAATCAGCTTCTTTAATTCAATATTGCTTCTTATAGAATTATTAGCAAAATGAGTCACAGCAGCCCTATAACCTGCTTTCTTAATTCTCTTAATAATTTCATCTTGTTTTAAGAATTTTAATTTATATTTCTTAACTAATTTAGGCAGATTATAGAATCCAACAACAGGAATTTTGCTTTCCCTATTTATAATATCCAAAAACTTATCTCCTTTTAACTTTCCAGCAATTTTCTTATCCCATAATTCTCCTAACCATAAAGGCCCTGCTTGATTAAACATCCCATGTTGTTTAATTATCTTATCAACTCTCTGCTTTCCTTTCTCACATCTGAAGAATATCCTAAAATAATGATCTTTGAAATAAGAATAAATAGGAATCAAAGCTTTATCATGGTCAGCGCCTATTAATTGAACCTTTCTGATCAATATTCTCAATCCATTCTCATGCATATTATCATTTTTAACAGGATTAGCCCAATATTTTCTTTTGCATGCTTTAGGAAAACTCCCAGCCAAACAGCCTGTATCAGTTGCAGTAACAGCCAAGATCCCCTTTCTTCCTAATCTTTTGATTGCAGAATCTAAAAATATATTTGGACTACCAAAAGGATCAATATCAACATAATCCAATCCCTGCGTCTCTAACATAAACATATTTGCATCATTGTTAGAAACAGTTGCCTTAACTTTATTCAACTTCAAATTATGTTTAATTATCTTAACAGCTTCCTTATCAATATCATTGATCATAACTTCCTTAATCTTGCTTTTAGGCAGTTCTTTCAAAAATCTAACTGCTCTAACTCCACTTCCACCAAGAGGCAATCCCAAAGTCATCTTCTTATTCTCAATAGCCTTCAACAACAAAACAGAAACAGTCCTATTAAATTCCATAACAGGATTATAAAAAACAGGCAACTCTTTTGAAATCTTCGTAGCCTTAGGAACTTTAATCTTAGCTTTCCCTTCTGTAATTATCTTATACATGCTCTAAGAAATCTAATGATAAGATATAAACCTTTCTTTTCCGACACATTTTTAAACCATCTTCTTATCCTAATTCT
>JAZGHU010000003.1:0-2700 GCA_036481345.1 Candidatus Woesearchaeota archaeon | reverse complement strand
ACAAAACTTTTAAATACCTCTAATACCATAAAAATAGAAATGGTATTGGAACTAATAGTGAATCCAAAAAAAGCGACTGGAAAGCCATGGGAGATGTTCTTTATCGGTGCAGCGTATTCTTCTGTTGCGGCTTTCTTAGCTCTATGGATTTTTAAAAATTATGTAAGTATTGTTATGATTACTTTGACTATTATAGCTTCAATTCCATTTATGAGATCTGTTATCAATCAGCAGGAAGAAAAAGATAGAAAATCAAAACAAGAACTATCCTTATTAAAAGAGCATAGCAAGGCAATTAAAGCCTTTATGTATCTATTTCTTGGATTTACATTCACATTTACTTTATTATATATATTTATGCCAAGTGCTATTGTTGAAAGGATGTTTAGCGCACAGTTAGAGACAATAATAACAGTGCAGTCTGGTAGTCCTACTGGAGATTTTATTGGCTCTTTAGGGATATTCAACAGGATCTTCCTGAATAATTTTAAGATATTGATATTTTGCATGGCCTTTTCATTCTTCTACGGAGCAGGAGCAATATTCATCCTGACTTGGAACGCATCTGTTATGGCAACTGCAATAGGTTCTTTTATCAGGAACAATCTTTTTTATGCAAAAGGAGCTTTTGATTATTTCCAGGTTACTATGTTTGGATTATTGCAATATCTGCTGCATGGTATTCCAGAGATATTTGCTTATTTTATAGGTGCCTTAGCCAGCGGAATAGTATCATTTGCATTGATTAAACATGATTATATGAGTCCAAAATTCAAGACTATTCTAAAAGATGTAGGAATATTATTTGGGATATCAATTATCATTCTTCTTGTTGCAGCATTGATAGAAGTATTCATAACTCCTGCATTAGTTTAAGGAGCAATATTAATAGCTTGCTGAATATTATTTCCAAATTTGATATTTATCTCTGTTTTTCTCGATAATATCTTTGCTGTTAGAGAACTAGTTTCATCACATCGATAATCCTTAAATTCATTGCTTTTTCCAATAAATTTATCATTACATCTTAACTCTAAAATATCTACATTTATTGTCAAGTCATTTGTCCCTTTTGTAATAAATTCTATTTCTAGATTGCTATTCAAGGGCACATTATTATTTGTATTTATTATTGCTAGGTTAGGAGTATAAACAAAAAACCCAGTTGGACTAGAACTTGGCTCAAATAAAAGAAAAGCACTTAATAAAAAGAGAACAAAACCCAATATAATAAATAGTGCTTTAATGATTTTCATTTTAAAGACCTTCTTTCACCCTAAGCCTGTTTACTTCTTCTTTTGGCACATCTGTTCTAAAGAATCTTTTTATCTTTCTTTTAAATCTTTTGTCTATATAGTCTTCTCCAATCAGGCTTGCAGCAAGATGTTTATACTCATGAACAATTTTCCTTTTTGGAGAATGCTCTGCAATATGTCTTGTGTGTGCAAGAGCTTCCAACATCTTAACATCATCTGGCAGTATTGCCAATATAGGAGTTTCTGCTGCTTTTTCAATGTCATGCAATGTAAGTTCAAATCTCTTATTCCTTACTTTATTCAAAACTAAGCCAATTATTGGTGTATTCTTCTGTTTTGCAATCTTTACTGCATGCAATGTTGTGCTTAATGTTGGATAATCAGGGGAAGTTACAACAATAAGGCTGTCAGCTGCAATCATTGTAGCCAATATCTCTTGATTTAATGCAGGAGAAGAATCTAATAGAATCACATCGTATTTATCTTTTACCTGTTCTAATTTTTCCTTTAGAAGCAAAGGGCTGACTTTTCTTCCCATCAATGCTCCTGGTATGATATGAAGATTTTCTTCATACTCTTGTATAGCATCTTCCATTTTAGCTTTATTAAGAAGCACATCATGCAATGTTGTTTCAGGATTGACAAAGCCAAGATGCAGTCCAAGATTTGGAGCTGAAAAATTAGCATCTACTATTAAAGTTTTTTTATTGAATTCTCTTGCAAATACTGCTCCTAAATTTGTTGTTGTAGTTGTTTTTCCAACACCACCTTTGATTGCAATTACACCTATTGTTTTTCCCATTTTTTTTCAACCTCTTTTAGATATGATCGTCCTTTAAAGTATAAGTTATTTTTGTTATTTGTACTTCAGTACCTGGTTCTACCATAAATATCAGTTTATACCTCTCTTCAGAGGATAATGACATTTCCATGAAACAAGTGTCAAGACATTTGTTGTTGAAAACACCTTCTGTATATTCTTCTGTATCTGATAAAGATAATCCTTTATCCCATTCAATTACCTCTGATGGTGTTAAAGATAATAATATTGCCTCTTCCTCTTTATCCACTTTTGCAACAGCCATTCCTGTAATAGCTGTTAATCCAGTCTCTCTTTCTCTTATATTTTGGAATATTTTATATTTTTGACCGTCATTTTCAATAAATACTTCAACACTTCCTTGCCCTATAACATTTCCTGATAATCTTAATGAGGATACATAAATTGATTCTTGATTATTAGTAGCTATCTCAAAGCTTTGGCTTTGTTCTATCACCATATTTAATTGTTGGGACATGAAATCCGCAGAAAAATGACCTGTAATCCCTGGTGTTTTAAACAAAAGCAAAGTTGACAGCAGTAATAATGAAATTGCCACAAATAGCTGTGTTTTTTTTAGTTTGTCATGAGTTTTACTTTTCATATTTAATACCTCTTTATTTA
>JAZGHU010000002.1:0-9851 GCA_036481345.1 Candidatus Woesearchaeota archaeon | reverse complement strand
TTCAAGGGTTGGTATTTGGATGGAGAAAAATGGACTTCTTGTTCTCTTCAGGAATTTGAAGGCCTAGCTTATTATGCAATCATTCCACAAGAACAGAGTATGCCTTTTGAAGGAATTTTTAATACTAAAAATTTAGCAGGTAGAATTGAAAAATTAATCCACCGTGAAAAGCTTTGAATCATGTACTATTTCACTTTGTTCAATAGTGCGAGAAATTATTTATCATCAACTGTAAACAATTCTGAATCATGCACATCAAATATTCCTAATCTTGCTCCAGCATCTAGCCATCCATGTGCATAGTTTAATGCTGCAAAAGCATTTACTAAATCTCCTTTTGATTCAAAATGTTTTGCATCAGAAATATATCTTTTGATCATGTCTAAGAAATCTTCTCGTTCTTCTTTAAAAGAAGTTCGATTCCCAGAAGCCTCTGCTTTTTTCAAAGCTTTCTGGGAAACTGAAAAATATTTTTTTAGCTTTTCTTCTGTAATCTCTTTCATTCTCTTGCAGATGGTAGTGGTCTCTTAACTGTAATTGGAATTACTCCTTTCTTGAACTCAGTCTTGGCAATCTCTATTGGGTTAAAAGCCAATTTCTTAAGTTCCTTGTCAGTCAATTTGACTAAAAAAGGAGCCCCCATTGCAATCTGCAGAGCTCTAGAACCGATCATTCTTGCTTTCTCATATCTTGAGAAAGTTTCTTTTATTTCAGTTTTCTTTTTTGCTTTAGCCATCATAAATCACCTCAAAGAGCTTTTCTAAGCTCATTGCATTTGTCAATTCCAATGTCAAGCATTGTTGAGATTTCTTCAACAGATAATGGAGTATCTCCGCCTTTCTGTAAAGCGCAAAGTTGACCTTTTTCGTCTGTTGCAACTGTCAATCTTGCATCGATTACTTTTCCTTCTTCTATTGACGGATCAATTATCAGATGCTTTCCTATTTTACAGACTGTAACTGAAACAGGCTGTTTACTCAAAGGAAGTTTTTCATCTGTCTTTTCACTGTAATCAACTATCTCTCCTTCTGCAAGTTTTGGTAGTTTTGTGTTTCTAAGAGCTGCTAATGCTCCTAAAGCAGATGCATCAAAAAGATTTCCTGCATCATTTATTGGGCAGACGTCAATCATGACTGTCCATACTTTTTCTCCTGCAATAACACATAACTTTCTGTTGTCTATTGCTTTTGACTCTCTAATGCCCCTATCAATAACTCTTGAAAGTTCAATTGCTTGTATTGATGGTGGACCTGATTCAAAATCTGGACTTGATAATGGCAATAATTCTGCATTAACCATCAATCCTCCTTCGTTTGGTGTATCTGGATAAGGTTGTTCAATAGACATCTTAACTCCAACAAGCACTTCTGTTTCTCCAATTACAACTCTTGCAGAACCTTCTGCACTGTTAGATACATCGTATTCAACTGTGACACCTTGTCTATAGTCTAATAGACCTCTTCCATCCATTCTTATTCCTTTATCAAGCAAATTTGTAATATGCTTTTTTAATTCTTGATTCATTTTTTGTCACCTCCTTTGGAAGTGGACTCTTTTGTTCCATTTGATGCGTATTTGTCTTTTAGTGCCTTTTTCTGCACTTCATAGATATCTTTGCAAACTTTCTTTGCTAATTCTACAGCTTCAATAACATTTTCTTTTGAAACTTCTCCATCCATCTGAAGAAGTACAACTTCTCCTGTGTTTGGAAGAATAGCTACTGGAATGTCTGCTACAACTCCATCAAATGCTTCTTCATCATAGTTCAAGTCTGCAACAACATTTCCGTCAATGCATCCTGTTGCTACTGAAGAAACTAAGTCTTTCATTATGATTCCGGCATCGGCAAGAGCCATTGCTGCTGCACAGATTCCTGCACATCTTGTACCTGCATCTGTCTGAGGCAGTTCAATGAAAACATCAACAACTGCATTTGGGCATTCTGTCAAATCCAATACTGGAAATAATGCTTTCTCTATAACCATGCCGATTTCTTTTGCTCTTCTATTAGGGCCTGGACGTACTCTGTTTCCATGTCCTGAAAAAGGCATCATGCTGTAATGTACCCTTAGAATTCCTCTTTCTGAATTCTGCATGAATCTTGGATATAATTCACGAGGACCATAAACAGCTGCGATCGCTACTGTATTTCCTATCTTGAAACTTGCTGAGCCGTCTGCTCTTTTTACAACGCCCACTTTTGCTTCAATAGGTCTTGTTTCGTCTTTCTTTCTTCCGTCTAATCTTTTATCGTAAGCCATTTTATTGCTCACCTCCTGCTGTTGGTGCTGCTTCTATCACTTCTACTTTCTTTCCTGTCGCTTTTTCTAGATGTTCCTTGATTCTATCTGTCAATCCTGGCAGGTGAGATTCATTCTCAATCTTATAGATTGTTTCAACTGCTAATAGTTCCATCTTTGGATCTTCTGCTTCAAGCCAGATCACTCCATTTTGTCCAACAATAATTCTGGAACCAGTTGCATTTTTTATCATGCTAACCATGCTTCCTTTTTTCCCGATTATTCTTGGAACTTTATTGCAGTTTACTTTTATAATCCTGCCTCCTTTTACTTTCCTTAGGCCAGGACCTTTCATTGTAATGTCAATCAATTTTTGTGAAGTGACATTTGTTATCTTGCACACAATATTTTCTCCAAAATCAAAATATTTTCTCAGATTAGCTCCTTTTGGGATAAACTCTGATGTTGCATCTCTCATTCCAAGCATAGCTGTATATGCTGAATTTGTATTAACACGCCATGCGCTCATTGCTACTTCTGTTACTGTTGCAATTATTGTGTCTCCTCTTTTTGGCATATATCTGCCTGATAATGGAATCAGTTTTATTGCTCTTCCATCTACATTTGCTAATCCTAGTTTAGATGCGAGAATCTTTTCTCCATCACGGTATGTTCCTATTCCTGGCAGGTAATCCATTCCTTCTGCTAGTACTTCTCCTGGAACAACCACTTCTTTGTCTTTTGTCATTAGTTTACTCATTTTATTTTCACCTTGTTTGTATAATTTTTGTCTCAATATCTCCATGAGTTATTGAATTAAGTTTATTATGAAATTCTTCTTCTAATCCTCCGGGCATCTCAACAACAGCAACATGTGTGCCGTCACCAAGCCATTCTTCTTTTAGAATTTTTCCAAAGGATTTGATAATAGAATATGTTTTTCCAGTATATTTTCCTGGAACTCTTACTTCTATCTCTTTCATCTCAAACTTGATTGGGATTATTGATTGTAGTTTAGATAATATAGCATTAACTTGTTCTTGTGCTGGTTTGTATTCATCAATATGGACTTTGGCATCATCTATTGCAGATTCAATCCTTGTTATAGGATGAGGAGTATGTGTCTTTGGATTAACTCCATTTCTGTGGATGATGCTTATGATCTGCTTTCTTTTTTCATCTCTTACTTTGCTTTTGTATTCTGATGTTGTTTGGATCTCTCCTTTTTTGATGATTTCTTTTGCAGCTTCTAATGGATCTTCTGTTCCAAAAGATTGTTTTAAGGCTGTTGGGGAAGCTTCCATTCCTTTTTTGCTGTCTGAAAAAACTTTTTCAGAAGCAACTATATCTTTAATAGGAATATTTTCTCCTCTTTTAAGGGCCATTGCTGCATCACAGTCAACAAGAACTTCAAAACTATTGCCATGTGATTTGTATCTGGCAATTACTGCTTTATCTACGTCTACCATTTTATTTCTTCTTAGCTTCTACTAAGATCTTATCAATCTCTACTTTTGATAGTTTCTTATATCTCTTTCTGTCTTTTGTTATTGTAACAATATCAAGCCTTTCTCCTGAGAAGCTGTTTCCAACTACTTTTAACAAAGCTCTTACTGCTAGTTTTAGACCTTCTTCTATTGTCATGTCATCTTTGTATTTCTTGTGAAGGATTTCTTCAACTTCTGTTTCTCCTTCTCCGATTGCAGCTGCTTTGTATTGGAAATAGATCCCTGTTGGATCTGTTTCAAACAGTCTTGCTTCTCCGTCTTCATCAACTCCAGCAACTAGTAATGATACACCGAAAGGTCTTAGACCTGCGCTTTGTGTTGTGATCTGTTTTAAATCACAGATGTCTTTTACAACTGTCAGAACATCTATTGGACTATCATATGTTACTTTATGTTGTTGTGCTGTTAGCTGAGCTCTTTCAATAAGAACTCTAGCGTCTGATAATATACCTGCTGCAGTTGTTGCAACATTATCATCTACCTGAAAAATCTTTTCAGTTGCTTCTGGTACAATTAATTTGTCAATCAATCTTTTGTCTGTAACTAATAAAACACCATCTTTACAGACCATACCGATTGCAGTTGCACCTTGTTTAACTGTTTTTTTAGCGTATTCTACCTGTAGTAGTCTACCTTCTGGGCTGAACATTGTTATTGCTCTGTCATATCCCATTAATTGATGTGGCATTGGTTGCATTTTTTATTTACACCTCGTGTTTATTTTAAGTATCGTTCTTTTGCTTTTTTCAGTATTCCTGAAACTCCTATTGATTTTACAATTACTTTTTTATTATTAATAGTTTCTATTAATGATAATGCCATTTTAAGTTCATCTACTGATTTGTGTCCGACTTTAATAATTCCTTTTTGGAGTTTAGGTTTAAAGCAGTCTTTTATTACTTGAATTCCTGCTTTTGCAATGCCTAATTGGCCTATTAATTCCTGCGTTTTAGCCATAATCTCGCCTGAAATTGTACTAAAGTCTTTAATTTCGTTATTTGAGACTATTTCAAAGGCTAAATAGCGCTTTTTCTCCTTTAAAGTCGGTAATAATGTTTTTAATTTGTTTTTAATCGTTAATCACCCAAAACGGTTTTCATTAACCGAGAAATAACCTCTTATTGGTTGGTTTCTCTTTCTCTCTTAGTAAAACAGAAGGATTTTAGTATTTATAAAGGTATGGGATTGTAGCGTTTGTTTGGTTTATAGAATTTAAATTTTAGCCTGAATATCCATGATCTCTTAACCAATCAAGATACTTAATTGCAAACTCTCCATTTAATGGTTCTCGATCGCCTCTTTCATAAAATGAAATCTCTGTATTGCCCCTTATTTCAGCATCCCCTCTTTTCATTAATCCAATTTGTTCTGCTAATTTAGTTTGTGTAAGTCCAGCATCTTTTCTTATTTTTCTAGCTTCTGATGGATTAAATGATCCTAGTTTTAGTCTTTTCATGAGTTTTTTATCTCCTATTCCTTGTATAAGTCTATCTAATCCTTGCAAAATAAAGCTCCTTTCGTTTGAAGATAAGACTTCATAACTTTCTTTTATGTGATCTATATGTATGTTTAGAAGATTTCTTTGGGATTCATCTATGTCTAATCTTGCTCGGTTTGCTGCCTCCTCGTATTCATCATTTCCCATTCATTTGCCCATATAACTTATTTTATAAACCTTTGTGAATTTACTTTCTTAAGAATGGTGATGGATTTCCTGTAGTTATAGGCTCTGCTCTTGCTACTATTGTGAGTTTAGAATCAAGTTCATAGGGGAATACTACTGCTTTTATTTCTACTGGATCTCCAGAAGCCGTTATTCTTTCTTCTTGTATTTCTATTGCGATTCTTTCATTTATAACTCTTTCAAAGAGTTTTTGTCTTTCTTCTATCAATCTTAGACCCTTTGGAACTAAATCTATAGATGGCATACCAATTGCTTTTTCTGGCAAATGGTGGAGTGCGTTTTGTGCTCCAATGTTATAGAAATTTAATATTCCATTATGATCATGGCTAAGAAGTGCCGAGTCTGAGTAAAATAATGCTTCAAATCCTTCACACTCTGGTTCTTCTTCAAATATAATACCATATTCCAACATTGCATCTGAAAGTGAATCTGCAATTCCAAGATCGCACTGATCTGCGATTCTACGAGCCCTTATTTTATTATAGAATTTCCCTTTCATTTCAGTATAATGCTCTACTTCTTCTCTATCTATTTCCCCATTATGTATTAAGGATGCAAGAACTTCACTAATATAGAGCTCAGAAGTCTTAAAATCATCAACTTTTGGATTATAATATAGAGCAACTGCTTCTGCTCTGTTTAGTCTTGCTTCTAATTCTATTGAACGCATAAGTAATTTTCTAACAGTATATTCACTCATAGTAAATAGAAATGTGAGAAATTTAAAAAGCTTCGTTAATATTCAAAAACTAATCATAAGCAAAGAAAGTGGCATCTTTTTTTGGCATTCCATCATCAGTAGGAATAGTTAATAGAAATTCTCTTATCTTTTCAAATTCTTGAGGGCTTTTTGCAGTATAAGAGATTAAAACAGTAAAATCAATCTCTCTAAATTGTGCAGTTTCTTTTAGTTTTGCTATTTCAACATCTAAATCTTTTACTTTGGTTCTTATTTCTTGAGGAGCAATGTATATTTCAGAATTATCTTGAATTTTAATCTCATATCTTTTTTCATCTAAAACTGCTTCAAGAGCCATAGAAAATCCCTTAACTGCCATGGCATGAGTATTATAATCTGGAGAATGAACCCTAAGTCTTAAACAATACTCTACATTTTTTAATTCAGGTTTAATCCGAGCAAATTGAGGATCAATTTCTTAGCCTTTATGCAGTCTAGATATCAGATCTTTCATTTAGTAATATTAAGAGAATGAACATTTAAATATTTTTTCTAAATTAAAAAAAGAGAAAAAAAAAGAAATAAAATTTATTTCTTGACTAACCATACGATTAATGCAGCTTCTCCACCTAGTAATGCAATAACTAGTGCACTTAATAGAACAATAAATGCTGTACTGTCTGTGAAGCTTTCATCTTCTTCATATGTTTCAACTATTCCGAAACCTTGAAGAACTGCATCAGGAACAGTCACTTGTATCTGTCCGTCATCAGTTACACCTACATTAGTTGGTGTTGATGGTGTTGTGTCAACTACAGTTGATCCGCCGCATACTTGAACATACAATGGAATATCTTTTTCATCTGCATGAACTCCGTCACTTTTAGTTCCGCTGTAGTATACACTTGCTGTAATCAGATATGTTCCTGCATTCAAATCTGCTGGTACATTGAAACTCAATGTTTTTGAGTAGTCGTCATTTTCATCAAGATCAAAGTTTTCTTTAGCAAAGTCAATGTCTAATGCATCGCTCTTTAGATAAAGGGAAACTTCATCTTCATCTCTTTTACCGATGTTTTCGATCTTTACAAATATAGAGTTGTCTCTTGAACATTCTACATTGTCTAAACCAAGGTTCAATGATTTTATTACAACATCATGAGATTTTCTTTCAATCTTTAGATTAACTTCATAACTTACACCGTGTTTTGCACCGTGTGCGTCATCAGCTTCTAAATCTATGAACATGTCGTAATCTTCATCATCAGCATCGCTTTCTACTTCGATTGTAGCTTTTAGAGTTCCTTCTTCTTCAGCATCTAATCCTACATCATCTCCATCGTCAATGTCAAAATCACTATCATCATCAATGTCAATTTTAAGTTCAACATCAATATCAACATCGTCATCATCTTCATCATATGTGTTTTCTACTTCTACAGAGATTTCAAGATAAGAACCTGGTTTAACTTCATCAACTGTATCGTCTTCATCATATGTATCGTCATCATTTACTTTGATTTCTACATCATTTACATCAAGCATGTTCTTTCTTTGCATATAAACATCAAAAGAAATTGGAGTTCCTGTGTTGAAATTAATAGTAACTGTTGCTACTTTAAATGCAACTTCTTCTAGATCTGAATCAACAGCATCTAGATTTTCAGGAATTCTTGCTTTTAATGTTATAGCTTCTGGTACGTTTGCAGCAAGAGTCAAATCAGCATCATCTAATGTGATGTTTAATTCTGTTTCAGTAAATCCGCTTTCAGGAACTACAGTTATACTTGTTACTGTAACAGCTGCTGTTGAGTTAAGAGTAACATCTCCTGTATCATGTATGTTCTCATCAACTTCATCATCTGCATTTGAATTACTAGCCATCTGACTAGAGCCTCCAAATAATGGACTATTGCTGTCAAAAGTACTTTCAACAGAAACAGCAGCGCTAGCTGTAGCCACGCAGAAAATCAATAATATAGCAGCTAAAATAGCTGTAAATACTTTTTTCATTTTAATCATTACCTCCATGGAAATATTTCAAGCTTGAATATCTATACCTCTAGTGTATTTATTCCAGAGTAATGACAGTGGTTTATAAAGCTTATGGTAATTTCAATAGAAATAGTAATTATGTCCACTTATCTAATGCTTTTTTTAATTCTCTGTGGTATTCTGCGTATTCTCTCGTGGGTATTCTTTGCATTGCAGCATCTAAAGCTTGCCTTATTGCCACAGCTCCTGCATAAGTTCCATCAGGATGACCATGACATCCTCCGCCAAACTGCATTATTATATCTTTTCCCATTGCATTAATTAAAGGAGGTATTTTGCTTGGTTCTAGTCCTCCAGAGCATACAGCAAATACTGGCTTGATGTTATACCATTTTTGAGCTAGAATATGATCTTCTGCATCAGGGTTGATGATATGTTTTTCAATGTTTTCTCCTATATTCTGTACTTCTTCTTTTCCACCTTTCATCTTTCCTATAATAGCTCCAACATGGATCTGATCAACTCCAATCAATCTTGCTGTTTTTGCTATTGTCAGCATTGAAATTCCATGATGGGGATTTTCTGTGAATGCTCCATGCATTGCTCTATGTGCATGGATGACCATTCCTAAGTTAGCCTGTCTTAAAGTTTGTAATCCTGACCATCCTGCTGTGATAATATCAACCATGATATATTCTCCACCTTGAGCTTTTACAAACTTTGCTCTTCTCAGCATCTCTGTAGTTTCTGCAGTGACATTTGCCATGTACATCTTTCTTTCGCCTGTTTCTTTTTCTGCTTTGTCTCTTAATCTCAATGTTTCTTTTACTCTTTTTTCAAAGTTATTGAATGTCATTGATGCTAGATTTTCATCGTCTTTTACAACATCTAGGCCGCCAGCCCATGAATTGTATGCAACTTCTGCATGTTGATTATGATCTAATCCTACTTTTGGTTTGACAATAGTTCCAACTAAAGGCCGTTTTTTTATTTTTAAGATTTTTCTTACTCCTTTTATCCCAAATTTTGGGCCTGAGAACTTATCCATGATAGATTTTGGAAAGGAAATGTCTTGTAATCTTAATCCTTTTATCGCTTTCATGCCAAATATATTCCCTGCAATAGCTGAATATATCTGAGGCATGTTTCCTGCTTCAAACAATTCAGCAGGATAAGCAATCTTAACTTCTTTTGTCTGCCTATTAATAGAGTACACATTTGGTTTTAGTTTCTTAGCTATCTTCTCATTCATTGTAGAAATAGTTGTCCATGTTCCAATACTTGATTCTCCTGCAATGTGTTCAGAAGCTTTTTCAATAGAAATCTTATTTGGCTGAACTCTGTACTCTGCAACTAAATCATTAGCTTTTGGCTTATATTCCCTATTAATATACTCTAACATTTAGACCTCTTTTTTAATTAAAATTAGAATAATAGTATATAAAAGTTTGCACAGAACTTTGATGCTTGAGCTTCTGAAAGAAGATCATTGTTTAATAGTTTTTATTTATTCCCATAATAAAACATTTTCTCAATAGAAACATCTTCTGAATTATGATTTCCTGTTCTTGGGTTGCTTTCTCCCTCTTTTTGAGCTTCTTCAACTTTCTGAGGCTCTTCTGCTGGACCTGGAGCAACTTGTTGAGGTTCATTTGCAGGATTTTCTTGTTTTTCTTCAACAGGAGCAGGTTCAACTTTTGGAGCTTGTTGAACAGGTCTTGATTTTAATTCAGCAACTTGTTGAT
>JAZGHU010000001.1:0-13492 GCA_036481345.1 Candidatus Woesearchaeota archaeon | reverse complement strand
TTATCTTTGCAATTGGTCTAGGTCTTATTGTTATGAACTGGGGACGAGCTCAAGTTGAGGCTGCTTCTAAATGTGCTGTTGAGACTGGATTTAATATTGTTGAACTTAATAATATTCCTGAAATATGTTATGCAGGAACAGGAGAGAATGGTTTTCTTCATTTTATTGTTGAGAATGGTCCTTCTATAGATATCCAGACACTGCAATTAAGGATTATTGGAACACAAAAAGTTTACAATACAGAAATAAAAGAAAAGATTCTAAAAGGTCATTCTTTGTTAAAAGATATGCCTTATGATTTTAGTGAATTTGGAAGTATAAGGCAGATAAAGATAACTCCAAGGATTACGCTGTATCCAAATGAAGATCCAATTCTTTGTCCAGAACAATCAGTTGTTATTGGAGAAATCAGGAGCTGCTAGATGAAAATACAATTAGATGTAACTAAATCTCTTGAACAGAATGCTGAAACTTATTTTAATAAGGCTAAGAAAGCAAAGAGAAAATTAGGAGGGGCAAAAGAAGCATTAGAAAAAAGTTTTTTAAAATTAGAAAAAGCAAAAAAAGATAAATTAAAGCAAGAAGCTAAAAAAGAAAAAGTTGAAAGAAAAAAAGAATGGTATGAAAAATTTAGATGGTTCAGATCTTCAGAAGGTTTTCTTTGTATTGGGGGAAGAGATGCAACCTCTAATGAGATAGTGATTAAAAAACACATGGATAAAGATGATATTGTTTTCCATACAAATATGGCTGGCAGTCCATTCTTTGTTATAAAGATAAAAGAGGAAAAACCAACAGAAGCAACTATAAATGAAGTTGCTCAAGCAACTGCTTCTTATTCCAGGGGATGGAAAGCTGGAATTGCTTCTGCAGATGTTTTCTTTGTTAATCCGAGTCAAGTTACAAAAGAAGCAAAATCAGGAGAATTTGTTCCAAAAGGAGCATTTATGATCTATGGAAAAAAGAATACATTGGTTGCTGAGTTAAGGATTGCAATTGGATTGAAAGATGGGCAGATCATTGGCGGGCCAATAGATGCAATCAGAGCACAGACAGATAATTTTGTTATAGTTATTCAAGGCAATGAAAAAACATCTGGTGTTGCAAAGAAAATAAAGAAAAAATTAAAAGGCGGTAGTATTGATGAAATCATTAGGATGATTCCTGCTGGAGGATGCAAGGTACAATGACTATTCTAAGAAAAAGAGAACAGCGTAAAGGAGAAAA
Organism: Candidatus Woesearchaeota archaeon; assembly: GCA_036481345.1. GTDB lineage: Archaea > Nanobdellota > Nanobdellia > Woesearchaeales > WJKL01 > JAAOYC01. The sequence goes on along the minus strand of JAZGHU010000001.1, from coordinate 12,265 downwards.
TGGAAGAGTTTTAACAATAGGAGGAAGTGTTGATCTAATCGGGGCTCCTGCAATGGCTGCATTGGCTGCATTAAGATCTGGAATTGATCTTTCGGTTGTTGCTGCTCCTGAAAAAGTTGCTTATACTATCAATTCTTATTCTCCTGATCTGATCACAAAGAAATTTGAAGGAGAGTTTTTTAATTGGGATAATGTAAAAGATGTTATTGAATTTGCAGAGAATTTTCATGTTATAATAATAGGCAATGGATTAGGATTAGAACCTGCAACTTTTGATTTTGTAAAGGAAATTGTTGAAAGACTGCCTCAACCAAAAGTTATTGATGCTGATGCAATCAAGGCATTGAGAGGAGCAGAGTTTACTAATTCTGTTCTTACTCCACATTCAAAAGAATTTCAGATTCTTACTGATGAGATTTTACCAGAAGGATTAGAGAAAAGGACTCCAATTGTAAAGCATTTTGCAGGAAGAGATAGAGTTTTCCTTTTGAAAGCTCCTGTTGATATTATTACGGATGGGGAAAGGGTTCATTATAATAAAACAGGGAATGATGGGATGACAATTGGAGGGACTGGAGATGTTCTTGCTGGGATTACAGCTGGATTTATTGCGCAAGGTGGAGAGTTGTTTGAGTCTGCAGCTGCTGCAGCACAATTAGCTGGGAAAATAGGAGACTATTTACTGAAGAAAAAAGGTTATGGTTTTACTGCTTCTGATATGATTGAATTGATTCCTGAGTTTAGGAAAAAGGAAAAGATATGATTTCTAGATAGCTATGCAAAAACGTAATATTTTTATACTAGTATACGTATATGTACGTTAATATACGTAATAAAATGGTTAAACCTGGAAATGTAAAACTGACTGTATCAGTGAATAAGAGAGCAATAGATCAGTTTAAGAAGCTTTGCGAGGAAGAAGGTTGGAAACTAGGCAAACAAATAGAGAAATATTTTATTAGCGTATTGGAGAACAGATGATGGATCCAATAATAGAAGTAGCAATTATCTTTGTAACAGCAACTATTCTAGCTTATATCTCAAAGATGATAAAGCAGCCAATTATCCCTGCTTATATTATTGCAGGGATTGTCTTAGTGTTGACCGGCTGGATTGAAGCAAACTCATTAGTTGATATTATCTCAACATTAGGAATAGCATTTTTATTGTTTTTAGTTGGATTAGAAATAAATTTTTCAAGATTGAAAAATGTTGGATTAGTCTCAACAGTTGGCTGTACTTTGCTCTGTATATTTTTATTTAGTCTGGGATTTTTTGTAGCTGGACTGCTGGGGATAAATCTTTTGTCTGCAGTGTATATTGGACTGGTTGCTGCATTTTCCTCTACAATGATTGTTGTTAAGTTATTGTCAGATAAAAATCAGATAGATACTTTACATGGAAGGATCATAATAGGATTTTTGCTGATGCAGGATATATTTGCTATTATTGCTTTATTTGTGCTGTCAACAATAAACGAGGGCTTTTCTTTTATTAATTTAGCCGCAACACTAGGGATACTTGCTGCAATAATCGGAATAACTTACATAGCAAGTGCTTATTTTTTTCCAGCTATCTTTAAGTTTGCTGCTAAAACAGAAGAATTATTATTTATAACATCCATCTCTGTCTGTCTTATCTATATAGGGGTTTTCCATTATTTGGGATTGTCAATAGCAATTGGAGCATTCTTAGCAGGAGTTGCGTTAGCTAACCTGACTTATAATCTAGAGATAATTGCTATGATCCATCCAATAAGGGATTTCTTTGCAGTTGTATTTTTTGTATCATTAGGGATGATGCTTAAGATAAATGTGATCCATACTTCAATTACATTAATATTAGCATTATTAGGAATAACTTTGATAATCAAACCATTTATAACATTATTAGTAGTCTCTACATTTGGGTATAAAGCAAAACCTTCTTTTTTTACTTCGATATCATTGGCGCAGGCAAGTGAATTTGGATTGATATTATTGATCTTAGGATTAAGCCTTAATCATATTACAGAAGAATTGTTTTCTTCAGTTGTATTGGTAACAATAATAACAATGACCTTAACAGCTTATCTGTTTGAATACAAAAAATTTGGTTTTAAATTATTCCATAAATATTTTAAATTTTTAGAGAAGATCCCTGATAATGAAAATCTTGAATATGATACTCCTAAGATCAAGAAAGATGTGTTGATGATTGGTTATGATAGATTAGGATATAGTATCTTTAATACATTGATAAATCAAAAAAGAAAAGTAATTATTGTTGATTATAATCCAGAGATTATCAAAAGTCTTGTAAAAAAGAGAATCCCTTGCTTGTATGGAGACATAGGAGACCTTGAGATCATCAACAGACTTGATCTAAAGAATATTAAATTGATAATATCAACTGTTCCTGACAGGGATGAGGCTTTGATGATGATAAAGAAAGCAAGAAGGATTAATAGAATGGTAAAATTGATTGTAACTTCAACAGGTGTTGATGAAGCACTTGAATTGTATAAAGCAGGAGCTGATTATGTTATCCTTCCTCATTTCTTAGGAGGAGAAAGAGTTTCCTTATTATTAGAAGAAGTAAAAGGAGATACTAAGAAAATGCTTAAATATAAGATCAATCATCTTGAAGAATTAAAGCATAGAAAGAGATTAAAACACAAGCATCCTAGGAGGAGGAGACATAAATGACAACATTCAAAAAAATAATGGCTGAGAAAGCGAAAAATATACAACCTATCTTAAGGATTGGAAAATCAGGAGTCACAGATGGAATTATTGAAGAAATAAAAAGACAATTGAGAAAAAGAAAGTTAATTAAGATAAAGTTTTTAAAGTCTGCTATAGAAGGTAGTAAGAAGGAATTTGCAGAGGAGATTGCAGAAAGAACAAGATCTGAACTAATACATCAAGTTGGGTTTGTTATTGTGTTACATAAAAAATGAAGGAAAAACTACTAAATATTGCAAATACCTTGACTCTTGGAAGATTAATCCTTGTTCCATTCTTTGTTTCAGCAGCTTATCATGAAAAATATTTGTTAGTAATATTGTATGGGGTGTTGGCTGCATTGACAGAGTTAGATGGATCTTTTGCAAGGAAGTACAATCATGCAACACTCTTTGGAAAGAATTTTGATGTTGCTGTAGATAGTGTATGGATCCTCTCTATTTTGATCATGTTTGTTTTCAAAGGAACATTATACTTTTATCAATTGATGATTGTTATACTTTTTGAGGTAGTTAAAACACTAAAAGTAATTAGCTTGTTTAAAGGAAAGAAGATAGAATTCTGCAGTACATCTTTGATTGAGAAAATGGGATTTGTTTCCTTGGCTGTAGTGGCTTTTTTGTTGGCTTTGAATATACCTTATCCTCAAGTGTTTATCTGGATTGCAATTGGAATAGGATTAGTAAGTATGATTGTAGCATTAAGAAGGAAGAAATAATTTTTATTAGAATTAAGCTTTCTTAGGGGTTTTATCTATTATTCATATCTCTTATAAGCATAAAACCATACAAAGAAAGATGATATTCCAACGGCACACCCGAAAGCCATCATTATTATAGAACCCCAAACATCCCAGAATGCATCAGATTTAGAATATGAAAGGGGGTAAGGAAGTGTTTCATTGGAATCAGATGTCACAAACATCTTGCCCATTTCAAGAGCTCCTGAAAAAAGAATTCCTCCAGTAAGTATAATAAAGCCCGCTATGGTCACCAATAATTTAGCCAGTACATAAAGTCCTTGTTGTTTTGACATGTTATCTGATTGCCTCATCTGTTTTATATTTCTTTCGGTTTTTTAGGACGGAGAGATATTTTTATCCAACATAAATGTAAAATAGTGATTAAAGAATTATATTGCTTTTTCTACTTTCTTTTGAATTTCTTTAGGAGTTGCATTAATAACTATTTGGCATCCGCAAGGCATTTTATGTTGGAATCTTTTTGTTGCTTCTCTTGCAATTTGAAGATTTGATTTGTTAACTTTTAACTCCATCAATGTTTGGCCTTTTTTGATTCTTGCTGCTGAGCCAATTGGATTTCCAAATGAGTGTTTCATACCTGTACTCATCCTGTCAGCTCCTGCTCCTGCTGCCAATGGATTTTCTCTCAGGATATGATGAGGATAAGGTTTGATTCTCATGAAATATGATCTTTTTCCTAAATTATTTTCAAGATGTCTATTGCTTGACTGTCTTGCTGCTTCAAATGCATTGTGTCTTATATTACAAGCTATTTTAGACTTTAATTCAAGAATGTAACTGAATTCTCTTGTAGGATTTCCCATATCAAATCTTACAATAGTGATATTAGGAGTAGTCTTGACAAAAGCCTTTTTTCTATACTTTGAAATTCTAGTGTTTGCTCTACCATCAGGTCTTCTATAAGCACAAAATTTTCTTGTTTTTGCCATATTGTTTTAGGATTAAAAGTTGGTTTATAAAGGTTTCGTTAAGAAGTAAAATTAAAATAATTAAAATCAGTAACAACCTTGCCATATGCATCTATTTCCTTATACGTACAATATTCAGTATCTGACTTTCCTTTTTTATATACTTGTCCAAAAGTCTCAAAATCTAAATCAAAAGGAAATTTACATTCTGTTATTTGATATGTTTTTATGGAACTGCCTTTAATAAAACTATAAATTGTAAAATTATAATTACAAATATTTTCATTCCTAACCATATTTGAAGTTAATTCATCTACATTACTTGTGGGTTTTCCATTTACAGTATTCAAATTTTTAAAAAGTAATTTAATGCTAAAATTCTGACAATCATTTTCATACATTTCATGAGATGTTTTTTGCAACTTAACCATTTTATACATACAAGTTGCTGCAGAATCACATTCCCAATCAGAATTATCTTTAACTCCACATCCGCTTAACATTAATAAGGCTATGAATAAGATAATTATTTTCTTCATGTTATGTAAGAATATATTGAAATTTAAAAACCTTCCCTATATTAATAAAAAAATTAATCGACTTGATTTTTACAGAATATTTATAAATATTAATCATTATAATTAAACTAATGAATAAAAAAATATCAACAAAAATAAATAAGTATCTTTTAACCATAAATATAATACTTAAATTCTTATTAATCATAATGGTTATAGTCATGATTGCTGTTCTTTTTTTGAGAAAGGAATTAACCAGATCTGTGCTTGCTATTTTATATGTTGCGATTATAGTAGTAGTCCTTACAATTAGTATAAGGATTAAACAGATTAAAGGATTAAAAAATAAATAACTTAAATCTATAGAAACTTTTATATAGGAAGAAGCTAAATTAACTACTATTATAATTAAAGAGGTGTGATATATATGATAATTGATAGAGGACTGCCTAATAAAAAGGCCTCATTGAATCTTTCTATAAATGCTATTGTTATTGTTGTATTGGCAATGACATTACTGGGACTTGGTCTGACTTTGGTCAGGAATGTCTTCAAAGGTATTGAAGAGCAAAGAGAAGAAGTTACAGAACAAATAAGATCTCAGATTCTAGAAGACTTAAGAACAGGAAATAAAAAACTATCATTCCCATCAACGCAGATTAATCTTGAAAAAAGAGAATCAAAAGTTATTGCAATGGGAGTTAAGAATACAAAGACAAATTCTGTGCTTGATTTTGTAATAGGTGTGGAAATCTTAGAAGCTAGAATTCCAGGGGTTACTGATCCAGGAGAATTAAATGACATTGATTTCTTCTATGATACAACAGCTAAATCATTGAAAGTTACAGATGCTGATGTTTATTCTATAAGGATGACTTCAACAGGCAGAAGCGGAGTGTATATGACAAAACTAAGTGTTCTTGAAGGAAATTCAACTTATGCTGAAAAAACCTTCTTCATAAATGTTATATGAGGTTAAAAAAATGAAGAAACGAATGACAGAACAACAAGAATTTGAAATCATGAAGTTAGTATTAGACAAATTCCTTTGGTTAGGTTTTGGTATTGTTGCATTTGGTATCTATAAAATGCTCACAGTAACAATTGGAGAAGGCTTGTATTACATTGTGATAGGAGCAGCATTATTAATACTGTTCATGGTGCTGATTATCAGAGAATACGAAGTTATTAAATAATTTTTATTTTTATTTTAAAAGATGAATAAAAAAGCCGTAGAATTATCAATAAATTTTCTTGTTGTTGTTATTTTATCTATTGTGATACTTACTTCTGGACTTTTGATTGTTAAAAGATATTTTGGGACAGCAGAAGATATAAAAGCTCAACTAGATGAGCAGACAATTGCTCACATAGAGGAATTATTAGATGAAGGAGATCCAGTTGCAATTGCTTCAAAAAGAAAAGTGATTTCAGGTGGAGAAAGTGCTATCTTTGGATTGGGGATATTCAATATAAATGATGATACTCAAAATTTTAAAGTAGATATAAAATTCAGCAAACTTATTGAAAGAGATCAGACTATAGTAGAGACAGTTACACCTAATCCAGAAACTTGGCTTTTATATGAAGACGAAGTTACATTGGGCTTTAATGATAAAGCAACAATCTCAATAAGAATTGAAGTTCCAAAAACAGCTAGCCAAGGGACTTATATCTATAATGTGAATGTTTGTTATGGTCCTTGCACTGGACAGAATAGATATGGATTAACAAAAATTTATGTTGAAGCTTAAAGATTTGAAACTAGATCTTTCAAAGCAGCTTCAGGATCTTCTGATTTTGTAACGCCTGATGCAACTAAGATTCCTTTTGCACCTAAATCTATTGAAACTTTGACATCTATTGCATTCTTTACACCAGCACCAACAATTAATGGTTTTTCTCTTAATGCAGCTCTTTCAACACTTTCAGTTATCAATTCTGGTTTGGCTGTTGATACAGAAATATCTCCTCCAATCAGTTCAGGAGGTTCATAAGCAATCCAGTCAGGCTCCATCCTTGTCATCTGCTCAACTTCATCAGGGTCTTGAGCACAAACTAGAACAGGAAACATCTTATGCTTGCACTTTTCAACAGCATCTTTTATCTTTTGCAGAGGAATCCTATGTTCAGAATGATTAATAATAGTTCCAACAGCTCCTGCCTGCTTTACAGCATCAATCATGATAAATCCTGTGTTGCTTCCATAATCAACATCATCAATATGCTGTGCAAAAACTTTTAATTTAACTGCTTGAGAAACTCTATAGATATCAACTGCCTGCACAACGCAAACAATTTCTTTTCCAGTTTCTTTTGAAACTTTTTCACAGATCTTAGCTAGTTCAACAGCTTTTTCTCCTGTTGCACTTTCATATGTTTTAAAATTTACAAATAGCATTTTATTTCACCACCATCATTTATCTTAACTTTAACTTCAAGATTATTTATATATTTTTCTATTAAGAAAGTTTATATACTTTTATTATTTCATTCTAATTATGGAAAAAGAAATTGAAAAGACAATAAAAACATATAATTTAACAGCAGAACAATATCATGAAGAAACAAAAGATCTAAAAAAGACTCAAGAATATTTAGATGATTTTTCTAAGCTTCTACCTGCAAATGCAAAAATACTCGATGTAGGGTGTGGTCCTGGAAGAGATGCTAAATTATTTTCTGAAAAAGGATTTAATGTTACAGGTATTGATTTATCTGAAAGTATGTTAAGGATTGCAAAAAAGATAGCTCCCAAAGCAAAATTCAAGATAATGGATTTGAGAAAATTAGATTTTGAAGATAAAAGTTTTGATGTAATCTGGTTTGTTGCATCTTTATTACATATAAAAAAGAAAGATGCACGAAGAACTTTAAATGAAATGTATAGAGTATTAAAGCCAGAGGGAGTGATGGCTTTAAGTGTCAAAAAAGGAAAAGGAGAAGGTCTGGGAAAAGACAATAGATATTCTCAAATGGAAAAATATCGTGCTTATTATACAAAAGATGAACTAAAAAAACTTTTAGAGAATGCAGGATTTAAGATTATAAAAATCGAATTAGCACAAGAAAAAATATATGTCGAAGAACAATTTATAATTGCTTACTGCAAGAAATAATTACTTCTTTTTTAACCAATAACCAATTCCAGTAAAAATCATTCCTATGATTAATGCAATGACCAAAATTACTCCAAAGATAATTATGAAAAAGTGTTCTGGGAATAATTTAATAAGTAAAGATCCAGAAGGGAATTGCCATTGTGTTTTGAACAAAATCTTATGAAAAATAGTGAAGAGCCAATCGAAGTTCAATCCTAATAAAAACAATAAAACAACTAATCCTATTGTTGACAATCCTCCATAAAGAAATACTTTAGCAAGCTCTTTTTTATCAACAGAATATAATCTAATAGAAAAAACAACTGTAATAAAGAAAGCAATAGAAAAAAAAGTGAAAAATCCATTGATTATTTGTTTAACTTCAACTAAATGTTCTTGCTCTACTTGTGTATATTCTGAGATGTTTCCTCCTCTGTTTTGCAAGAAGTCTAAAGTATCTTGTTTTACTCCTGTTCCATCTATTTGAGCTAAAGTAATCCTAAAAGATCCAAGAACAGAGATTATAGGAATTAATATAATTAAAAAAATAATTAAAAATTTCTTAGGATTCATTTCTTAACAGGTTTGACTTCTGCTTTTGTAACAGCTGGCTTTGCAGGTCGTACAACATGTTTAACATGACGAGCCATAGTTTTGATAGTATACTTATTCTTATCTTTATCTAAATCATGGAACTCATAAACTGCATTTTTCAGCATAGATGATGCACTTCTTCCAAAAGAACATGCTTCAATCCTACATCCAGCACTTCTAGCATGCTGCATTAAAGGAACAAAATCTCCATCTCCACTAACAATTATAACAACATCTAATTTAGGAGCTGATTCAATAATATCCATTGCAATCCCCACATCCCAATCTCCTTTTTTATGTCCACCATGGAAGATTTGTAAATCTTTTGCTTGAATTTCAAATCCAATTTTCTCCAAAGCATCAAAAAACGTCCTTTCTTTCATAGCTTCTGTCTTAATAACATAAGCAATTGCTCTTATTAATTTTCTACCGTTAACAACTTTTTTCAAAACATTAGCAAAATTTACCTTAGAACCATACAAATTCTTTGCAGAATAATACAAATTTTGTACATCAACAAAAACTCCAACTCTTGCTTCTTTATTTACCATATTATCACCTAATTAACTTTTTATATATAAGTCTTTCTAAGCAGCTTTTTTATAGTTATTAATTCCTTTAGAAATAGCTTTAGCAGCATATCTCTTATGCTTATCAGATTTTTCGATCATTTTAGGAAATTCTATTTGAACAGCCTTTTCTTCAAATTTCGCGCCAATATTATCAGGGCTTATTCCTTGAAGGTGCTTTGGAGTATAATTGATATTCGTCTCTATATTATACATCTTTCCAAATTTTTTCTCGAATTCAGCCCCAATATCTTCTGCCATGTCTGCATTCTGTCCTGTCACAAATATGGTGTTTGCCTTGTCATACATCTTTCCTTCTTTCTCATAAAGACCTTTTCTCTTATGCTTATGAAGAGTTACTGCTCTTTTATGCCCTTTCACAGCCCTTGTAAGATCACCAGATTGAGTATACCTTATCTTTGTACTGGGCACCCTCAGAGGAGTATCTAATTTATACAAAGAAGATTGGGATTGGCCATGAACCATCTCAGCAATCTCTCCTGTTCCTTTCTCTGTACCTGCATGATAAGCAAGTACAGCTGTATCAGCACCAGGTTTCTCCTTATATGTCTCTTCTGTTTTCTTATGCCGCAACACATCTATGAATTTATTACTTGTCATTTTATTTTAATTTTGGAATATTCTCTTCAAATCCGCACTTGGTGCATTTTATCTTGCTGTTTTTTACATCAAATTCTAAACTTAATTCAAAACATTTTGGGCATCTTTTGATTATAGAGGGAATTTTCATTTTTTCATCCTCTGTAAACTTGGAAATCTTTTTTTCAACTTCTTTTTTCCACTCTTCGTATATTCCCATTCAAATCAACTTTGCTTTTTTTAATGCTTTGATGCTAACTTTGTTCATATTCTTTAAATTCTTGATCCTGCTTAATGCAATCCACTTTATTCCTTCTTGTTCTTTTGTTTTTTTTATTCTTCCTTCCCATTTTTTACAAAAAAAGAAATGGTGGCTGTATATATTCTTAGATGTGGGGTCTCTGTTATCAAATCTTCCTAATGGTTCTGCTATTTTTATCTTGATACCTAATTCTTCTTTCATCTCTCTGATTAATGCTTTTTTTATTGGCTCAGATTTATTCTTATGACCTCCTGGAACACTCCACAGTCCAGCATAATTGTCTTCTGATTTCTTTCTTTTCTCTAAAAGAACATTGTTGTCTTTCAAAAAAACAGCATTTGCTACTATGTTTCTCATAATTAAATCATATATCAGAACTATATTAAAACTTTTCTTTTTTGCCAAACAACTTAGCAAAAAATCCTTTTTTCTTTGGTGTAATTAAAGGAGGCTTAGGTGGAGGAGGAAGATCTAGTTTATGATCATCATTTTGAGGTATTCCTGAATGAGCTTCTGTTTCTTCAAAAATAATGTCATGTTTTACAACAGGTCTTTCTTTGATTATTGGCTTGATCTTAGGCAGAGGCATTTCTTTTGGCTTTTCCCTGAATAATTCCATCTCTTGGGGGTTAACATATTTCTCTATCTTTGGCTTTTTATGAAACATTGCTTTTAGCTTATCAAATATGCTTACTTTTTCTTTTTTTGGCTTTATCTTAGCTAATTCTGCTTCAAGCTGAGCAATGCCATCTCTGTTCTCTGTTGCTTCTTTTTTTAATCTTGATTCAAGTGCATTAACTTTTCCTTCTCTTTCTACTCTTGATTTAGCTATTTTCAAGATCTTGCCTTTTAATTCAGAAATAGTTGTTTTTATCTCTTCTATTCTTTTCCTGTTCAGATGAATCTCTTCAGCTCTTCTTGCCTTAGATAATCTTAATTCATATTCTAAATCTTTGATTCTTCTTCTAAGCATATCAGATGTGTTGGATTCTTCTAATCCTAACTTGTAAAGATGTTTTTCTATGTCTGCTATCTTTGTTTTGATTTCACCGGATGAATGATGTTCTTGTTCAGCTTCTGCAATCAATGCTCCTTCTCTTTCAGAAATCTTATTTATTCTTGATTCTAATTCTGTTATTGCTTGTTTTAATTTATCTTTTTCTACTCTTTTAGTTCCAGCTAATTTTTTTACTGTGCCTACTTGCTTCTGAAGAAAATCCTTTTCTTTTTTCTTTTCTTCTTGTTTTTTTGCAGCTAGAATTACATGCTTAACAAAACTTTTAAGTTGTTGGTCTGCCATCTTTTATTTCTTTTTGAATAGTTTAGCAAAGAATCCTTTTTTCTTTGGTGGACCTGCTCTTATATCTGGAAGTGGTGGTAGTTGTGATGATGCTGCCATTCCTGGAGGCGGAAGTGGTGGAAGTGGTGATGGTGCTGCCATTCCTGGAGGCGGCATTGGTGGAAGTGGCATTGGCCTAGGTGCTTGCTTCATTTCAGGCATTTCCATTCTTGGATGCATTGGTCTTGGAGGAGGAATTGGTCTTGGAGCAGTAGTCGGCATTAGAGGAGGTATTGGTCTAGGTGCTGTTCTTGGTGGCAAGCCTTGCGGTGGAGTCATCAATGGTTTTTCCCCCATCTTAGGCATTGGCCTTGGAGTTGGCATCTGCCTCAAAACTGGTTTAGGCAAGGGGCTGGCTCTAGGCATTGGTCTTGGTGTTAATTTCTGCTCAATCTTTTTCTTTCCTTCTTTTAATTCATTGATCATATCAGCTACAACAAGAATGCCTTCTGCTATCTTTCTGTTTTCTTCTTCTATCTCATTAACTCTTTCCATTAATGGATCTTTATCTGGTTCTTCTGAGCCCATACTTTTTGCAGCTTCTTGGAATAAAGTTAATAGTTTGTTAATGTTATTATTAAGAGAATCCATGCTTGCTTTGACTTCTTTTGAGGGTTTTTCCTTAGAATAAGCTCTTTTTTTCAAAACCTCTAATTCATGTTTAAGTTTAACAATTGTTTGATGAGGCATTAATTCATATTCTTCTTCAGGCATATCTACCACCTTTTTTGTATAATAAATGAAATAAAGAAAATTCCTATATAAAAGTTTCTAATTTAGAAATGTTTATATATCAGAACCAATGAAATTAGATTATCAAATAATATTGGGGTGAAATATAATGGAAGATGCTGTAGAATTTAAGACTGCTTTTAAATATCCATT